>JAGRGB010000196.1 GCA_020445745.1 Rhodocyclaceae bacterium
ACGCCAACCCGAAACTGGCGGCGGACGTGGTCAAGCGGCTCGGCATGTCGCTGGGCGCGGCGACCGTTGGGCGGTTCTCGGACGGCGAGGTAAACGTCGAACTGCTTCAGAACGTACGGGGCAAGGACGTGTTCGTGCTGCAGCCTACCGGCGCGCCGACCAACGAGAACCTGATGGAACTGGTGATCCTGGTCGATGCGCTGAAGCGCGCCTCGGCCGGTCGCATCACCGCCGCGATTCCCTACTTCGGCTATGCCCGGCAGGATCGTCGGCCGCGCTCGGCGCGTGTCCCGATCACGGCCAAGGTGGTTGCCAACATGCTGCAGGCGGTGGGTGTCCAGCGCCTGCTGACGATGGATCTGCACGCCGATCAGATCCAGGGATTCTTCGACATCGCGGTGGACAACGTCTATGCGGCGCCGGTTCTGCTTGCCGACCTCGACAAGCAGAAGTACGACGACCTGCTGGTGATCTCGCCGGACGTCGGCGGCGTGGTCCGGGCACGGGCGTTTGCCAAGCGCCTCGAATGCGATCTCGCGATCATCGACAAGCGGCGGCCGAAGGCCAATGTTTCCGAAGTCATGAACATCATCGGTGAGGTCAAGGACCGCAGCTGCGTGATCATGGACGACATCGTCGATACCGCCGGCACCCTGTGCAAGGCCGCCCAGGCGCTCAAGGAGAACGGCGCGCGGCGGGTGCTGTCGTACTGCACCCACGCGGTGCTTTCCGGCTCCGCGGTGACCCGCATCGCGAATTCCGCGCTCGACGAACTGGTCGTCACCGACACCCTGCCACTGCGCGACGACGTGCGCGCGTGCTCCCGCATCCGCCAGATCTCGGTGGCCTCGCTGCTGGCCGACACCATGCTGCGCATCAGCAACGAGGAATCCGTCAGTTCGCTGTTCATGGAATGAATTTCCGGCCCGGCCGCGCGGCCGGGCCTTGTCCGCTCCGACTGGTCGCGGTCGGGGCATAGCAAACCAGGAGTCATCATGCAAATCCAAGTCAATGCCAGCAAGCGCGACGAACAGGGATCGGGTGCGAGCCGCCGCCTGCGTCGCGCCGGCCGGCTGCCCGGCATCATCTATGGCGGCGGCCAGGACGCCACGCCGATCTCGCTCGACCACAACGATCTGTACCACATGCTGCAGAAGGAAGCCTTCCACGCCTCTGTGCTGACGATCGACGTGGACGGCACGAAACAGAGCGCGGTGCTGCGCGATGCCCAGTGGCATGCCTACAAGCCGCTGGTGCTGCACATCGATTTCCAGCGCGTCGCGGCGGACGAGAAGATCCACCTGCGGGTGCCTTTGCACTTCATCAACGACGACATCTGCCCGGGCGTCAAGCTCGAGGGCGGCATGGTCTCCCACGTGATCACCGAACTCGACGTCCAGTGCCTGCCGAAGGACCTGCCCGAGTACATCGAGGTGGATCTCAAGGACCTGTCCGGTGGCAAATCCCTGCACGTCTCCGAACTGGCGATGCCGGCCGGGGTCGAGGTGGTTCATCATGGCGAAGGGGATCCGATCGTTGCGACCGTGCTCAAGACCGGCGGCGGTGACCTCGGTGACGAGTCCGAAGAGGGCGAGGCCGGCGGGGAGATGTAAGCCCCGGGCGAGCGCCTCGCCCGGTGAACTGGTTCCGCAGTGGATCGTCCGCCCCCCAAACTGGTCGTCGGCCTCGGCAATCCCGGCGCCGACTACGTCCAGACCCGGCACAACGCCGGGTTTTGGCTATGTGAGCGCCTCGCCGAGGCGCATGGCGCACGATTCTCGACCGAGTCGCGCTTTCATGGCCTGGTCGCCCGGGTGCCCGCGGCCGGTGGCTGGCTGCTGATGCCGCAAACCTTCATGAATCGCTCCGGGCAGTCGGTCGGCGCGCTGGCGCGTTTCTTCCGCATCGAGCCGGCCGAGATGCTGGTGGTGCACGACGAGTTGGACATCCCGCCGGGCCAGTTGCGGCTGAAGTTCGGCGGCGGCCTGGGCGGCCACAACGGCCTCAAGGACATCACGGCCCATCTCGGCACCCAGGACTACTGGCGCCTGCGCATCGGCATCGGTCATCCGGGTGACCGCAACCAGGTCGTCGGCTACGTGCTGAAGCCGCCGCGGCGCGAGGAGCAGGAACTGATCGACGAGGCGATTGTGCGCGCGCTGTCCGAATGGCCGCATGTCGCGAAGGGCGACTGGAACCGCGCCGGCACCCGCATCAATGCCCGTTCGGGCGGCAACAAGACAAGCAAGGACGACTGAGCCATGAGCCTCAAATGCGGCATCGTCGGCCTGCCCAACGTGGGCAAGTCGACACTCTTCAACGCTCTGACCAAGGCCGGCATCCAGGCCGAGAACTATCCCTTTTGCACGATCGAGCCCAACGTCGGCATCGTCGAGGTGCCGGACCCGCGGCTCGCTCGGCTCTCCGCGATCGTCAATCCCCAGCGTGTGCAGCCGGCGATCGTGGAATTCGTCGACATCGCCGGACTGGTCGCGGGCGCCTCCAAGGGTGAGGGCCTCGGCAATCAGTTCCTCGCCAACATCCGCGAGACCGACGCGATCGTAAACGTCGTGCGCTGCTTCGAGGATGGCAACGTGGTGCACGTCAATGGCCGGGTCGACCCGATCGCCGACATCGAGACGATCGCTACCGAACTCGCGCTGGCCGACCTGGCGACGGTCGAGAAGACCCTCAATCGCGAGCAGAAGAAGGCCCGCGCCGGCGACAAGGACGCCCAGAAGCTGGTGGCCGTGCTCGAAGGCCTGCTGCCGCACCTCGACGACGGCAGACCGGCGCGCAGCGCCAGCCTCGACGACGATGCCCGGCGGCTGGTCAGGCCGCTGTGCCTGCTGACCCTGAAGCCGGCGATGTACGTCGCCAACGTCGCCGAGGACGGATTCGAAAACAACCCCCACCTGGACCGCCTGCGGGAAATGGCAGATCGCGAGGGTGCCCCGGTGGTCGCCCTGTGCGCCGCGATCGAGGCCGAGATCGCGGACCTCGACGACGCGGACAAGGGGGATTTCCTGGCAACCATGGGCCTCGACGAACCCGGCCTCGACCGCCTGATCCGATGCGCCTACGGGCTGCTCGGCCTGCAGACCTACTTTACCGCCGGCGTCAAGGAAGTGCGGGCATGGACGATTCATGTCGGCGACACCGCACCCCAGGCGGCGGGCGTGATCCACACCGACTTCGAGCGCGGCTTCATCCGCGCCCAGACCATCTCGTATGACGATTTCATCCGCTACGAGGGTGAGGCCGGGGCCAAGGAAGCCGGCAAGATGCGCTCGGAAGGCAAGGAATATGTCGTCAAGGACGGTGACGTCATGAACTTCCTGTTCAACGTCTGACGCGGAGTTTCGTCGCTCCATCCGGGAACAATGGAATCCCGTCGCTGCGGCCTTGCTTGCCGGGAGCGGGCGGTGGGAGGGCTCCCCGGGGGGGCGCCGGATGCAGTCGGCCGAACGGGGCAGCTCGATCGTTCCTCCCCTCCGCGAGTGGATCTCGAGGAAGGCTTACAAGGACACGCCGCTCGGGATTCGGGCCATCGGGGCTGCGGTCGATGGACCGCTCAGCGCGGAGGGGCGGCGACCACCCCGCCGCGCGCCGCGTTCAGGTCGCCAGATTCACGCACAGCGCCTGGTTCAGGGCCTTGACCGCATCCCGGTAGTCGCCACGTTCGATCACGAACTGCATGTTTACCTGGCGCAGGGTCTGCGATACGCAGTTCACGTTGACGCCGGCATCGGCCAGTGCCTGGGCGGCGCGGGCCAGCACGCCCGGAATCGCGATGTTCGAGCCGATTGCGCAGACGATCGCGCTGGGCTTGACGGTGACGATCTGGTAGCGGGACTCGAGTTCCGTGACCAGATCGTCGGTGACCGAACTGTCCCATACCAGGTGGGCGATCGAGTTGGCGTTGGTGGTCTTCAGGATGTAGGAGATGCCATGCCTGCTGAGGATCTCGGTCAGCCCGCAGTCGAAGCCGACCGTACCGACCATGATCGGGTCGTGGATCTCGACCAGGGTGACCTTGTCGGTACCGGTGACGATCTCGACCCGCGCACGTTGACCGACGAAATCCTTGGTGATCAGCGTGCCCGGGTGCTCGGGCTCGAAGGTGTTCTTCAGGCGGATCGGGATGCCGGCCTGCTCCATCGGCTTGGAGGCCTTGGGGTGGATGGCTTCCATGCCGACGTCCGCCAGCTGGTCGGCGACATCGTAGTTGGTGGCGCCGACGACGATCGCGTTCTCGATGCCGACCAGGTTCGGATCGGCGGAGGAGAGGTGGAATTCCTTGTGGATGACGGCCTCCATCGGCCGCAGCTCGACCGCGATCTTGCTGAAGGTGACCTCCGAATAGCCCCTGTCGAACTCCCGCATGATCCCTTCCACGCCCTTGGTGTAGCCGGTCGCGACAACCACCGAATTGGCCAGGTCCAGTCCCTGGAAGCTCTTCTGGATGCGTTCGTCGATGGTCCACGCCTCGTCGTCGTCGAAGCCGGCCAGGTCGATCAGCGTCGCCGCCACGCCATTGGCCTTGAGGATCTCGACCGAGTTGAAGGCGCTGTGGGATTCGCCGATCGACGCCAGCACCTCGCGCGCGGCCAGTAGCACGTCGGCGCGATTCAGGTAGCCGCTGGCCAGCACGTGGTGCATGGCCTCCAGGTACTTTCTGGCCTGGGCGATGCGCTCGTCGACGAAGCGATCCGCGACCTCCAGCGGCAGCCCGAGCTCGGCAAGGCCGGCATTGAGCTTCTTCAGGCTGCCGGCGAGAACGTCGAGTGCGTCCTGGTAGCCGACGCCCTCGGCGAAGCGGGCGTAGATGCCGCGCTCGCCGGTCTTCTTGTGTTCCAGCAACTGGTTGGTGACGCCGGAGTAGGCCGAGACGACGTACACCCGGCCGAGGATGCGAGCCTCGTCGTGCAGCATGATATGGCGCAGCACGTCGCCGAAAGCCGACATCGAGGTGCCGCCGATCTTCTCGACCGAAAGCCGGTTTGGGGGCGTGTTTTGCATGCAATCAGATCCCTGAGCGTGGAGTTGGGGTGCCGGGGCGTCGCAAGCCGACGCGCCGGTCCGGACAAAGGCGCTAATTGTCCCCGAGCCGGGCGCCGCTTTCCAGCGTCGTGTATCGTTGCCGCAGTCGATCGCATCCGCCCGCGGCGGCGCAGGCACGGTGCCCGATCCCGCCGCGCATCGAACGGATGAATGGCCCCTGGACCGAGACGATGCCACCAGCCTACGTCGGACGCTTTGCCCCATCTCCCACCGGACCGCTGCATTTCGGATCGCTGGTGGCGGCGGTGGGCAGCTACCTGGAGGCCAGGCGCCGAGGCGGGCGCTGGCTGTTGCGCATCGAGGACGTGGACCGGCCGCGCGCGGTGCCCGGCGGGGAGCAGACGATCCTGGGTCAGCTCGAGGCGCTGGGTTTCGAGTGGGACGGCGAAGTGTGGCACCAGAGCGCGCGCGACGAACACTATGCGGCGGCGCTCGATCGGCTGCGCCAGGGCGGTCGGTCGTTCGACTGTGGCTGCACGCGGCGCGAGATCGCCGACTCGACGCCGGCACCGGATGGTGCGCCGCGCTATCCGGGCACCTGCCGCGACGGCCTGCCGCCGGGGCGCAGGGCCCGGACGGTGCGACTGAAGACCGAGACCGGCGTGTGCATCTGCTTCGATGATCGCGTCCAGGGGCGCATCTGCGAGGATGTCGGCGCCGAGGTCGGCGATTTCGTGTTGAAGCGCGCCGACGGCCTGTTCGCCTATCAGCTCGCCGTCGTCGTCGACGATGCCGCCAGCGGCGTCACGGACGTCGTGCGGGGTGCCGACCTGATCGACTCGACCTGCCGGCAGATCTGGTTGCAGCGTTGCCTCGGGCTGCCGACACCGGGCTACTTGCACCTGCCGGTGGCGATCGACGGACACGGCAACAAGCTGTCGAAGCAGACCCGGGCGCGTGGCATCGACCCGGCGCGGTCGGCGGCGGCGCTGCTTGCGGCGCTGCAATTCCTCGGCCAGCGCGTGTCGTCCGAGATTGTCGGCGCGCCGCCTGCTACCATCTGGCGATGGGCGATCGACCAGTGGCGGCCGGCGGCGATTCCGTCGCGCCGGGCCATCGCGGTCGGCGCCGAATTCTCGGAGGAGACGACGTGATCGACGACATTTCGGGCCTGCGCAAGGTGTTGAGCGAGGACCGCGTGATCGCAGTGGTCGGATTGTCGGCGAACTGGTACCGGCCGAGCTATTTCGCGGCGAAGTACATGCAGGAGCGCGGCTATCGCATCGTGCCGGTCAATCCGGCCTACGACGAGGTGCTCGGCGAGCGCTGCTATCCGTCGCTGAAGGACATTCCGCACCCGGTGGACATGGTCGACGTGTTCCGCAAGGCGTCCGACGTGATGCCGGTCGCCGAAGACGCGATCGCGATCGGCGCGCGGACCCTGTGGCTGCAGCTCGGCGTGATCAATCCCGCGGCGGTCGCGCGGGCCGAGCAGGCCGGCCTGCGGGTGGTGATGGACCACTGCGTCAAGATCGAATACGGACGCCTGTTCGGCGGCCTCGGCTGGTTCGGTGTCAATACCGGGGTGATCTCGGCCAAGCGCCCGCCGTTGCCGCCACGGCCCGGCCGACCGGGCTGACGCGCTTCAGGCGCGCGCCCTTTGGTCTGAGGCGACCGGTCGGTGCAGCGTGGCGGTCAGTGCGGCATGGTCGGAGATGCGGGCCCAGGCGCCGCCGTAGTGGGCCTCGGCACATTCGACGTCGAAGCCACGAACGTAGATGCGGTCGAGGCGGAACAGTGGTAGCTGGCTCGGGAAGCTCCTCGCCGGGCGGCCGCGGCCTCCGCAGAACACCTCCCGCAGGCCCAGCCGTTTCGCCAGCAGGCGGTCGGCATGATTGCGCCAGTCGTTGAAGTCGCCGGCGATGATGATCGGCTCGTTGCCGCTGGCCAGCACCTGCATGCGTTCGGAAAGTGCTTCCATCTGTCGGCGTCGGCTGCCGGCGAACAGGCCGAGGTGTACGCAGACCGCGTGCAGCCGCGCGGCCATGCCGGGCAGGTGGATCTCGCAGTGGAGCAGGCCGCGTCGCTCGAAGCGGTGGTCGGAGACGTCCTGGTTGGCGCTGCTGGCGATCGGGAAGCGGCTCAGGATCGCGTTGCCGTGGTGGCCATGGTCGTAGATCGCGTTGCCGCCGTAGGCGCTGTCCACCCACGCGCCCTCGGCGAGGAAGTGGTGCTGCGGGATCGCCGGCCACTCCGGGTGGCGCTGGGCGTGCGCCAGGTGCATGCCCTGCACCTCCTGCAGGAACACGAGGTCGGCCTGCAGGCTGCGCAGTTGTTCGCGCAGGTCGTGGATCACCAGGCGGCGGTTGAACTGAGAGAAACCCTTGTGGATGTTGTAGGTGCAGATGCGAAGGGTCGGCATCGACGGGCCCTTGAGGTCGTGTCGGTTTCGGGGTCTCATTCTACGAGCAGGTGGCGATGAAGGAACTCCAGGTTGTCTATCGAATCGCCTGTACGGCCGCTGAAGCCGACGCGCGGGCGCAGGCGCTGGCGGTCGAGCAGAGCATCGAGATGCCGCCCGAGGCGGTGACGAGCGATTTCGTCCGCGAACGGGTCATCGGCGAAGTGCTCGCGGTCGAAGACGCGGGCGGCGCGTTCGAGGTGCGCATCGGGCTGTCGCTGGAAAGTACCGGCGGGGAGGGCGGTCAGCTGCTGAACATGCTGTTCGGCAACAGCTCGCTGCAGGCCGAGGTCCGGCTGCTGGATTTCGAGCTGACGGAGCAGGCGGCGCACGAATTCGGCGGGCCGCGCCACGGCATCGCGGGCCTGCGCAGGGCGGTCGGCCGCCCGGCCGGCGCGCTGACCTGCAGTGCCCTGAAGCCGCTGGGATCGAATGCCGCCGAACTGGCCGAGCTTGCGTGCGCGCTGGCGGCCGGCGGCATCGACGTGATCAAGGACGATCACGGCCTCGCCGACCAGTCCCGTGCCCCCTTCGAGCTCCGGGTGCCGACGATCTGCGGGGCGTTGGCGCGCGCGGGCCTGGAGCGCTGCCTCTACGTGCCGAGCCTCGGTGGTGGCCCGGGACGCCTGCAACGGCAACTCCAGGTCGCCCGCGACGCGGGCGTGCGGATGGTGATGCTGGCGCCGATGATCAGTGGCCTGGGGGCGCTGCAGGAGATCGCCGGCGAATTCCTGCTGCTCGCCCATCCGGCGATGGCCGGCGCGGCACGCATTGCGCAGCCGGCGCTGCTCGGCAAGCTGTTCCGGCTGTGCGGCGCGGACGCCACGATCTTTCCGAACCACGGCGGCCGCTTCAGCTATTCTGAAGACACTTGTCGCGGCATTGCCGCGCAGGCCCGCGAACCGCTGCATGGCCTCGCGCCCTGCATGCCGGTGCCGGCCGGCGGCATGACCCCGGCGCGGGTGTCGGAGATGCTCTCGTTCTATGGGGACGACGTGATGTTGTTGATTGGTGGCGCATTGCTGGCCTCGCCGCTGGGTATCGAAGCGGCGGCGGCAGATTTCGTCCGAGCGGTGCGGGGAGCTGTCCGGTGAGCGGTGGACTGTGGCGCCGCGCCAGCGCGCCGGGCCGCTGGGAGGATGTGGATGTCCACGCCTACAAGCCCTCGGACCCGGCGACGTTTCGCGATGTCTCCCGCCAACTGTTGTTCGCCCATCCGGATCTGGCCTGTGAGTGGCGCTACTTCGAGGTGGGCCCCGGCGGCCACACCACATTGGAGCGCCACGGCCACCGCCATGCGGTGATGATCCTGCGGGGCCACGGGGCATGCCTGGTGGGGCAGCAGGTGCGCGCGGTGCACAGTCACGACCTGGTCGAGATCCCGGCATGGGCCTGGCACCAGTTTCGCGCCGCGGCGGGTTCGCCGCTGGGCTTCCTGTGCCTGGTCAATGCCGAACGCGACCGTCCGTGCCTGCCCACCGAGGACGATCTCGCCGGACTGCGGCGTGACCCCCGGGTGGCCGCCTTCATCCGCAGCTGACGCGCCGGGCGCCGCGATCGGCGCAGTGTCCGATTTCAGGAAACCGACAACATGCGGTCCAGCGCCAGCCGCGCCAGTTCGGCCTCGTGGGCCGGCACCCGGATCGGATTGACGACCGTGCCGTCGGCGAGGTTCTCCAGCGTCCACGCCAGGTGCTGCGGGTCGATGCGTTGCATCGTCGAGCACATGCATACGGTCGGCGCCATGAACTGCACGATCTTGCCCTCGCGCTTCATTTCTTCGGCCAGCCGATCGACCAGGTTGAGCTCGGTGCCGACCAGCCAGCGGGTGCCGGGTTCGGACGCGGCGATGGTCTTGATGATGTATTCGGTCGAGCCGACGTGGTCGGAATTGATGCACACGTCGAGATTGCTCTCCGGGTGCGAGATCACCTTGCCCTCGGGGTGCTGCATCCGCCAGCGGCGGATATGGCTCTCCTGGAACATCTGGTGGACCGAGCAGTGCCCCTTCCACAACAGGATCCTGGCATTGGCGATCTGCTCGGCGGTGAGCCCGCCGTACTCCAGGTCCGGGTCCCACACCACCATCTGGTCGAGCGCGATCCCCTTCTTGTAGCCGGTCCAGCGACCCAGGTGCTGGTCGGGAAAGAACAGCACCTTCTCGCGCTGGCTGAAAGCCCAGTCGAGGATCGTCGGCGCGTTGGTGGACGTGCATACGATGCCGCCGTGCTCGCCACAGAAGGCCTTGAGGTCGGCTGCCGAGTTGATGTAGGTGACCGGCGTGACGTGGGCGTCCGGTCCGTCGATGATCTCGCCGAGTTCCCGCCAGCAGCGTTCGACCTTGGCCAGGTTGGCCATGTCCGCCATCGAGCAGCCGGCGGCCAGGTCGGGCAGGATCGCCGTCTGGTGGGGCTTGGACAGGACGTCGGCGACTTCCGCCATGAAATGCACGCCGCAGAACACGATGTATTCGGCGCTGGTCTCCGCGGCCAGCTTGGCGAGCTTGAGCGAATCACCGGTGAGATCGGCGTGCCGATAGACGTCGGCGCGCTGGTAATGGTGGCAGAGCAATACCGCCTTGTCACCGAGACGCGCGCGGGCTGCCTGGATGCGCTGCTGCGCATCCTCGTCGGCGAGGGTATTGAACTTGTCGAAGCTGATCGTCGCTACCTGCATGATGGTCGTCCTGCAATCGGTCTGGCGGCGGCACCGCTGTCGGCGACGTCGCCGAGCAGGGTGTCCCGCGGGAAGGCCCCCGGCGCTAGCTCTGGATCCACGGCAGGCCGGCATGGCGCCAGCCGCCGACCCGGTTGCGATGCCCGTTGGCATCCTTGTCGCCCTCGAATCCCTCGAGCACGTTGTAGCAATTGGTATAGCCTGCGTCGGTCGCTGCCGCTGCCGCCTTTCCCGAACGGACGCCGCTGCGGCACAGGAACATCACCAGCGCTTCCGGATCGACCTGATGCCTGAGCTGCGGCAGGAAGTTCGGATTCGGCAGGTTGCCGGGATAGCTCTGCCATTCGACCTCGACCGCCTCGGGCACGCGGCCGACCCAGTCCCATTCCGCCTGGGTACGCACGTCCACCAGCTTCGCGCCGGGCGCGAGCTGCCAGACCTCGTGGGCCTCGGTCGGCGTCAGCGCGCCGGCGAACGGCAGCCCCATCTCTTCGGCGCGCTTGTGGGCGAGCCCGAGCAGGTCGTTGAGTCTACCCATCGTTCGCTCCCGGATCGATAGAATGGCGGGTCCGAGAGTATACCCGGCCGACGCGACATGGTGACCGAGGGCAAGCTGCAACATACCGATGCCGAGCGTGGGCACATCATCCGTCGCGCAACCCTCGGCGGTGTCTGTGTCAACCTGTCCCTGGTCGTGTCCCAGGTCGCGGTCGGGCTGCTCTCCAACGCCTTCAGCCTGCTTGCCGACGCGACCCACACGCTGGCGGACCTGCTGGCCGATGGCCTCGTGCTGTTCGCTAACAAGCGCGGCGGGGAACCGGCTGACCGCGATCACCCTTATGGACACGGCAGGATCGAAACGGTTGCGTCGATGGTGCTGGGGGTGCTGCTGATGGCCGTCGGCACCGGCTTCCTGGCGGCGTCGGTCGACCGTATCGAGCATCTCGGCGAACTCCCGGCGATCCACCCCGCGGCACTGGTCATGGCGGTGTTGACCCTGTTCGCCAAGGAAGCGCTGTTCCGCTTCCTGCGCCGCGTGGCGCGCCGGGTACGCTCGTCGATGGTCGAGGCCAATGCCTGGCATGCACGCTCGGATGCCGCTTCGTCGCTGGTGGTAGCGGTCGGCATCGGCGGCAGTCTTGCCGGCTATCCGGCGCTCGAGCCGCTGGCCGCGGTGCTGGTCGGAGTGATGATCCTGCGCATGGGGTGGCGCCTGTCCTTCCAGGCGGTGCGGGAACTGATCGATACCGGGCTCGATCCGGAGGAGATCGGCGAGCTGCGCAGCGCGCTGCTCGACACGTCGGGCGTGATGGGGGTGCACGATCTGCGGACGCGCCGGATGGGGCCCCGGATATTGGTCGATGCCCACGTCCAGGTCGATCCCCGGATCACCGTCTCCGAGGGGCATCGCGTGGCCGAGTCCGCGCGTGCCCGCCTGTTGCGAATTCGTGGTGACGTCCAGGACGTGCTGGTGCATGTGGATGTCGAGGAGGATCTCGTGGCTCCGGTCGGACTGCGCATCCCGAAGCGCGACGAGCTGGTCGCGACCGTGCGCGAGCTGCTCGGCAGCGATGCACCGGAACCCGACCGCGTCCAGCTCCATTATCTGGGTGGCGCGGTCGAGGTCGAGGTGTTCATGCCGACGGGCTGGGTGCAACGCGACGAGGACGAAATCGAGGCCGTCAGGCAGCGGGTGCAACAGGCCCTGAGCGGTCACACCTATCTGCGCAGCGTCCGCTTCTTCGAAATTGCACAAAGTTGGTGCAAAAATACCTGAATTGCACCGTTTGCATGCATTTTGGCCAACCCAAAATGGTGCATCTTGCGCCGGGAAGGGGGTGGCCGCGTTTTCTGCCCATTGGCACACTAAGTGCTACGATTCGGCCCGACGATTTTCCGTTTTCTTGAACAACGCGATACAAACAGGAGTCGAGCATGTCCGCTGAGAACGTCATGAAGATGATCCAGGAGAATGAAGTTCGCTTCATCGACCTGCGCTTTACCGACACCCGTGGCAAGGAGCAGCACGTCGGGCTGCCTGTGAGCGCCT
>JAGRGB010000197.1 GCA_020445745.1 Rhodocyclaceae bacterium
ACCGTGAAACAGGTACGCGCCGATGATAGTGCCCAATGCGGGTGTGAAAGTAGGTCATCGTCAGACTAAATTCATGCACAAAGGCCCACGCAACGCGTGGGCCTTTGTGCGTGGACAGGGCCGCGGTGAGTCGCCGGCACAAGTGCCTCCATCGCTTGCCGAGCGGGCCGCCGGCGCGCTACAATGAGAGTTTAGCTGCTGTAGCTCAGTCGGTAGAGCAACTGATTCGTAATCAGTAGGTCGCCAGTTCGATTCCGGCCAGCAGCACCATAAAAGCAACGGGTTAGCCTTTCTTGGCTAACCCGTTTCGTTTGTGGTTAGACAGCTTGTAGACATCGTTCACGTAATCCGCTCGGTCTTCGTCGCGATGAATGGTTCGGCCGGCAGTATTTGCGCTAGCTGTAGAAACAAGCTGCTCGATTGCCTATTCTGAATTTCTCGAGATGAACCTGGGATTCATATATGGCCTACGTTGGGGATCCGTTTCGCCACGATCTGTTCGTCAGCTACAGCCATGGCGACGACGGCAGCGGCCATGGCTTGCTGCAGCCGTGGTCGGCGGCCTTCTGTGACGCGCTGAAGACGGAATTGCGCGTCGATCGCCGCTTTCGCGAAGCGCTCAGCGTGTTTCTCGACAGCGAGTTCCGGCCCGGCCAGGGGGTGGACCCGATGAGCGGCCTCAATCCGCAGTTGCAGGCCAGCGTCGAGGCCACCGCATTGCTGGTAGTGCTGATGTCGCCGGACTATCTGGCGTCCCGCTGGTGTGCCCAGGAACGCGACTGGTGGCACGCCCGGCAGGAGGCGCTGGGGCTGCCCGCCGAAGGGCGGGTTGCGGTGGTGCGGATCTGGCCGACCCCTGCCGAGGATTGGCCCGTGTCGTTGTGCGATGCGCAGGGGGATCCGCTGCTCGGTTTTCCGTTCCACGACGACGAAGCCGGGGCAGCGCGCCCGCTCGGGTGGACCGATCAGTACGACAACTTCGGACCGGCTTTCAAGAAGGCCATGGTGGGGCTGGCCGGGCGCTTGTCCGCCAAGCTAGACGAATTGAAGGAACAGGTGGAGTCCTTGCACCGTGAAAGCCAGGAGGCGGCCAGGCTGCAGGGCGATCAGGGCCAGACCATTTACCTGCACGGCCGCCTCGACCCCGAACGGCACTGGGAGCGTGCGGCGATGATACTGGCTGACAGTGGTTACGCGGTGCTGCCCGGAGACCCCGACCCGGACACCGCCGACCCCGCGACCCGCCTTGACCTGCGTGAACGCCGTGTGGAAACGCTTGGCAATTGCGACGCCCTGCTGCTGCTGGGGACCGCCGACGGCAGGGCGCTGGACGCCGACCTGGTGGCAGTCGGCCGCCACGATCGCCACTCGGCCAGGGCGCGTAGCAACCGTCTGTTACCCTGCGGTGTGCTCGACATGGTGGGCGCGCCGCTCGCGACCGACGTTCGCAGGCGCACCGCTCGCAATCTCCAGACCGATTGGCTCGACGCCACGCGTGAATCCTGGACCAGACAGGTCCGCAATTGGCTGGCCGACAAGGGCGCCCAGGTGGCGCAGCTGCCATGAGCGCGGAAGAATTCGCCGAGGGCGTGGCGCTGCCACCGCGACCCTATCCCGGCCTGCGCCCTTTCGAGAAGGACGAATGGGCCGTGTACTTCGGGCGCGAGCGTATGGCCGACGAGATCATCGCCGCGCTGATCCGTCGCCGCCTGGTATTCGTCCACGGCGATTCCGGCTGCGGCAAGAGTTCGCTGTTGCGGGCAGGTGTCTTCGCCCGCCTCGAACAGGGGAGTGCCGGCGCGCCGTGGCGCACGGCGACCACCCTGCCACGCCAGGCCCCGCTGTGGAACGTCGCCACGGCGCTGGCGGTGCTGTCCGGCGACGGCACACAAGACGCGCGGGTGATTGCCTGGCAGCGTGCACTGCAATGCGGCGAGGATGCGCCGGCAGCGATTTCGGAGCTTCGCTCGACCCTGGGCAGTGGCCCAGGCTGCCTGCTGATCGACCAGTTCGAGGAACTGTTCCAGCATGCGCGGCGCAACGGGCCCGAAGAGGCTCGATTGCTGACCAGGGCCCTGATCGCGCTGCACAGGTCGCCGCCCGAGGGGCTGTATCTGGCAATGACGATGCGCTCGGAATATCTCGGCGCGTGCGCACGCTACGAGGGCTTTGCCGAGCTGGTCAATGCCACCCAATACCTGCTGCCGCGGATGGGCCGGGAAGACATCCTGCGCGCCATTCGCGAACCGGCGACGATGTACGGTGGACAGGTCAGCCGTGAGTTGGCCGAGCGACTCATCGCCGATTCGGGCGGCGGCCAGGATCAGTTGCCGCTGATCCAGCATGGGCTGATGCGCTTGTACGAACGCCGGTCGGCTGCCGGCGACGGCACCTGGCAACTCGCGATCGAAGATTTTCCGCGGGCGGGCGGCCTGGCGGCAATGCTGTCGGCCCACGCCGACGAAGTGGCGGCAAGGCTGCGCACGGACCTCGATCCGGTCCACGGTCAGCGCCTGGTGGCGGACCTGTTCCGGGCGCTGACCGATACCAACGCAGACAACCAGGCGATCCGCCGTCCTCTGTCCCTGGCCCAGCTTGGCGGCGTGCTGATGACCGACCTGGGAACCTTGCGAACGGTGATCGACCGCTTTCGCGCCGATGGCGTATCGCTGCTGTCGCCCCACGGCGACCGGCCCCTCGGCCCGGAGGATCTGGTGGACGTCAGCCACGAGGCGCTGATCCGTTGCTGGAGCGCACTGGCGGACCCGAAGGACGGTTGGCTGGTACGCGAATTCCGCAATGGCCTGGTGTGGCGCGCGCTGCTGGTGCAGGCCGACAGCTTCGAGCGGGATCCCGCCAACGTGCTCGCGTCGACGACCACTACCGAACGTGAACTCTGGCTGCAGCGGCGCAATCCGAACTGGGCCGAACGCTACGGCGGGGGGTGGCAGCGCGTGCAGCGCCTGATCAGCGCCAGCGCCGCGGCACGCGACAAGGCGCGCGCCGCGGAAATAGACGCGCTGCACAAGGAAGGGCGGGCCGCCGTGCTGCGCAACGGCATCGCGGCGCTGGCGGTACTGGTGGGTCTGCTCGTGACGGCGCTGTTCTATGCCTATGCGCAGATTCACGAAAGCAAGCTGCAGTTCGCCAGCCTGGAAGCAACCCGCCAGCGCAACCTGGACCTGATCGCCGAACTCGATGCAGCCACGGCACGCTCCACGGACTTCGAGGCAAGACTCAACAGCACGGCGATCGAACTCGAAAGCTTCCGCAAGGCGGCTGCGGACCTGAAGGCCGACACCGCGAAAGGGACCGTTGCCGCGACGATCGACCTGGCGGTGAAGGATCTCTCTGCCCAGGCGGACAAGATTGCCAGGGCCGTGATCGACAACAGCGCGCAGACTGCGCCCGCGCCCACCGTAGTGCTGGGGCCGCGACTCTACATGCATATCGCCGAGTCCGGGCAGCGTGCCGCCGCGCAGACATTGGAAAGCTACCTGGAGAACACGCCGGGCAAACTGGGCAAGCTCGTGGTGCCGGGCATCGAACTGGTCAAGGTCTACCCTTCGAGTGCGGCGCTGCGTTGTTTCGAGGCCGAGGAATGCCGGCAACAGGCGTCGGCACTGCTCACCGAGATCAACGCCAGACTCATTTCGCCCCAGGTCAAGTTGCAGGATCTGAGCGACCGCTATGGCGGCTCGACTGCCATCCGCGCCGGTCATTTCGAACTCTGGTTCCCGCCCGGCAAGATCGAACTAAAACAATGACCGACTACTCTCCCGGTGGCGGCCGGGCGAGGCGGGCCGCGATGAGCGCAGCCTGGCAACTGGAACATGCTGGTGGCCGATGGTCGCCAGCAATTTGCCATGGGAGGACTGCCGCGCGGGTACGCCGCCGCGCCCGTCGGCCACGAGTCGGTGCGATACGATGCTCATCCCTTTACGCAGACCACCTGCCGCAAGGTATGAGCGACTTCCACCAGCGAGCTCTGGGCGGCCATGACGGCATCGATGTCCTTGTAGGCCATCGGGATTTCGTCGATCACGTCCTTGTCCTTGCGACACTCGATGCCGGCGGTGGCCTTGATCTGGTCATCGACGGTGAAGCGGCGCTTGGCCTCGTTGCGGCTCATGGTGCGGCCGGCGCCGTGGCTGCAGGAGCAGAAGCTGTCCGGGTTGCCCTTGCCGCGCACGATGTAGCTGCGCGCTCCCATGGAGCCGGGGATGATGCCCAGTTCTCCCTTCTGCGCCGACACCGCGCCTTTGCGCGTGACCAGCACCTCGTGGCCGAAATGGACCTCCTTCTGCACATAGTTGTGGTGGCAGTTGACGGCCTCGACGTCGGCCTCGAAGGGCTTGGCGATCACCGCACGGGTGGCGGCGACGACGTGACGCATCATCACTTCCCGGTTGCTGCGCGCATATTCCTGCGCCCAGCCGACCGCTGCGACATAGTCGTCAAAATGTGGCGAGCCTTCCGCGAGATAGGCGAGGTCGCGGTCCGGCAGGTTGGCGATATGCCCACGCATGTCGGCCTGGGCGAGGGCGATGTAATGGCGGCCGATGGCGTTGCCGACCCCGCGGGAACCCGAATGCAGCATGAACCAGACGCGCTCGGCCTCATCCAGACAGACCTCGATGAAGTGATTGCCGGTGCCCAAGGTGCCGAGGTGGACGTGATGATTGGTCTTCTCCAGGTGGGGTGCCTTGTCGAGCACGCGCTTGAAGCCTGGCAGCAGGGCCTTCCAGCAGTCGTCCACCAGGGCCGGCGGGCGGCCCCAACTGCCGCGGTCGCGACTGCCGCGGCTGATGTCGCGGCCGTGCGGCACTGCCTGTTCGATGGCGCTGCGCAGGCCGTGCAACTGGTCCGGCAGGTCGGCAGCACACAGGGTGGTGCGCACGGCCATCATGCCGCAGCCGATGTCCACGCCAACGGCCGCCGGAATGATGGCGCCGCGCGTGGGAATGACACTGCCTATCGTCGCGCCCTTGCCCAGATGCACGTCCGGCATGACGGCCAGATGCTTGTAGATGAAGGGCATGCGCGCGGTGTTGATCAGCTGCTGGCGCGCGTCGTCCTCGACGGGCACGCCGTGGGTCCACAGCTTGATCGGCGCCGCCGCTTCGGCATGCACTGTGTCATGGTCAATTGGCTGATTGCTGTTCATCATTTCGCTTCCTGATTCGTCGTGGGGCCGGCCTGGGCGATTTCGCGCGCTGCCGCCTTGCGGGCGCGTTCCCGGATGCGGCAGGACTTGCAGCGCACGGCGACGGATTCCGGGTGGCCCTTGCAGCGTTCATACCACCACTTTTGACGCGCGGCCGTCCAGATGCCATGGGCGCCGCAGTCCTTGCACACGAGTGCGATATCACAGTAGTGGCCGCGTGCCTGCCAGGCTGGAATGCCGCAGCTATTGGTCGGCAGCAGCGCGGTCTCGTCCACCGTCGCCATACTGCCGGCAGGGAAGAGGTGTGGTCCGGCTCTCGCGGAGATCGCCTTGCGATTGCGCCGTACGCGTGCCGCCTTGATTTCCGCGCGGCGCTGCCTGTTGCTCTTCATGGGATGCCTCCCGTGGCCGTGGCCAGGGGCGTAGCCCCCGGCCATTGCCGTCAGGTCTTCAATCGGACCAGGCCGTCGAGCACCTGATCGAGGCCGCCGAACACCGAGATGCGGTCGATGCGCTCGGCGACGCGCTCGAGGGTTTCGAGTTCCTTGAGGCGCAGGGCCGTCGGGTTCTCTTCCATCACCTTGGCGGTGTTGAGCAGCGAGCGCGTCGCGGCGGTCTCCTCGCGGCGGCGGATGACGTTCGCCTGGGCAGATTTTTCCGCTTCGACGACCTGGGCGAGGATGGCCTTCATTTCGCCCGGCAGCACGATGTCGCGCACGCCGACGCTGTGCACCTCGATGCCCTGGCCGGCCAACTTGGCGGCAAGGTGCTGGCTCACCACCTCGTCGATGAGTTGCTTGTTCTCCAGCAATTCGTCGAGCGAGCGCGTGCCCACAGCGGCTCGCAGCCCGAACTGCAGTTCCCGGTAGAGGTGCTCCGCCGGCTTGGCCGTGGCGGCGTATGCGGCAAGCACGTCGGCATAGCGCCAGGTGGCCGCCAGGTTCACCCGCAGACCGACCTTGTCACGCGTGAGGATTTCCTGCCCGCTCACCTCCAGCGTCTGCAGACGGGTGTCGACCACCTCGACGCTCACCTCGCGGTTGAAGCGCCAGAAGGCGGCAAAACCCGGCTGCAGCAGGCGCTCGATCTTGCCGTCCAGCTTCAGCACGCCCAGGTGCCAGGCCGGGACCTGCTGGGTCAGCACCCCGGACAGGCCGGCGGTGACGCGGCCGCGCAGGCTGGTCTGGTTGAAACGCCGGACGATGGCCTGCGGCACCTCGGCCTGTTCGGCCAGATCGATCAACTCGAAGCGCACCTCGGCCGGGCCCTTCCAGTACAGGCGCCGCGAGCCGGGCGGCAGGATTTCCACCAGCATGCCATTCTCGAAGCGCAGACCGACCTGATCCTCGCCGGTGTCCATGACATGGAAGTGAGCCTCCACCTGCGCCGGGAAATCGCGCCGCAGCGTCTCGGCCAGGGGATGGTCGAAGTGCGGCGCCTGTACGTTCCAGCCCTGCACGGTGTAACGCCCGAACGGATCGAACACCCGGTATACACCTGGCGGGAGAGCGCGCTCGAAATCGCCCTCGCGCAGCAACACGGCGCGCTGGGTCTGGGTGACGACGAATCGCTTCCACAACATGTTCATTTCCTTCTCCCCATGCAAATGGGCCTTGGGCCCGGGTTGCCGGCCGCTCGCCGTGCCGGCGGACCGCCGGTGGGGCGCCATTGGGTGCGGGGGCGAGGCCTTCGGGCCGCTGGCGGGAAAGCATCCCTGCCGGCGACCTTCGGGTGTCGCGCCCGCTGCCAGCGACGTGCCACCAGGGCCGGCCGGCACGGCGGTGGCGGCGGGTAGCGGGCCGCGCGGGCCCTCACCCCGTCCGCCACAACCGGCGGGTACTGCTTTCACAACACGTCAGCACGTGGCTGGTTTGGAGCGGGAGTCGAACCCGCGACCGATCGGTTATCAGCCGATTGCTCTACCCATTGAGCCATCCAGTGGTGACCCGGGCCTCGAACCCGGTGGCGCCCGACGCGCACACCAGCAACCGTTTCCTCACCGTGGCGGCATACACCCCACGCGACGGCAGTCCGGCGGGAGCGCACCGGCGGGGCATTCAGAACCCCAACCCGTGCTCCAGCGGCGATTCCGCGGTTGCCCGGACCATTGCGAGAGCTGTGCCAGCGTTCGTGCGGAGCGCCGGTCATCTCGTCAAGGTCTTGTATTGGCAGAGAGAAGATCTTCGAGAAGGCGCATTTGCCGGCATCTGGCTGCCTGTCGATTTCGAAATTTATCTATACTTTGTTATAAGAGATTAGCCAGAAAGCACGCCCATGGTTCGCAGGACGGTGGTGATCGGTTTTCTCGGAACCGTGCTCGATCACGGCGGGCGCGGCCAGCAGCGCTGGCAGAAGTGGCGGCCCACGGTGGGGCTGTGCCAGCAGCCGGACCTGCCGGTGCATCGCCTGGAGCTGCTGCACGACTCGCGCAGTCGCGATCTGGCCCGCCGGGTGACGCAAGACATTGCTAGCGTGTCGCCGCAGACCGAGGTCCACTCGGTGGAAATCGAGCTGCGCGATCCGTGGGATTTCGGCGAGGTGTACGCCGCCCTGCACGACTTTGCGCGCGGCTATGTGTTCGACACCGAGCACGAGGACTACCTGGTCCACATCACCACCGGCACGCACGTCGCGCAGATCTGCTGGTTCCTGCTCACCGAGGCGCGCTACCTGCCGGCGCGGCTCGTGCAGACGGCGCCGTCGCGCAAGCGCCACGACGATGCCGAGGCGCGCGACACGCGCGGCAGCTGCAGCGTCATCGATCTCGATCTGTCGCGCTATGACGCCATCGCCACGCGCTTCGCGCACGAGGCGGAAGAGACCGTGTCCTTCCTCAAGAGCGGCATCGCCACGCGCAACGCCACGTTCAATCGCGTCATCGCCGAGATCGAGAAGGTGGCGGTGCGTTCGAGCGCACCGGTGCTGCTGGTGGGCCCCACCGGAGCCGGCAAGAGCTTCCTGGCGCGGCGCATGTTCGAACTGCGCCAGCGCCGCCATCAGGTACACGGCCGCTTCGTGGAGGTGAACTGCGCCACCCTGCGCGGCGAGATGGCGATGTCCGCCCTGTTCGGCCATGTGAAGGGCGCTTTCACCGGTGCCCACGGCGAGCGGGCGGGCCTGCTGCGTGCGGCGCACCGGGGCGTGCTGTTCCTCGACGAGATCGGCGAACTCGGCCTGGACGAGCAGGCCATGCTGCTCAAGGCGGTCGAGGAGAGGCGCTTCTTTCCGTTCGGTGGTGATGCCGAGGTCAGCAGCGACTTCATGCTCATTGCCGGAACCCACCGCGATCTGCGGCTGTGGGTGAGTCAGGGGCGGTTTCGTGAAGACCTGTACGCGCGCATCAACCTGTGGACCTTCGCGCTGCCCGGACTGGCCGAGCGGGGCGAGGACATCGAGCCCAATCTGGATTTCGAGCTCGAACGGCACGGCCGCGAAATGGGCAAGGCGGTGCGCTTCAACGTCGAGGCCAGGCGCGCCTACGTGCGCTTCGCGACCTCCGCCGAGGCACGCTGGGCGGGCAACTTCCGCGAGTTGTCGGCCTCGGTCAGCCGCATGGCGACGCTGGCCGACGGCGGACGCATCAACGAGAAGATCGTCGCCGACGAGATCGCGCGTCTGCGCCACGCCTGGGCGGCCACCGATGCGGGCGCGGCGGATGAAGCCGATGCCCGCAAGCTTCTTGGCGACAGATTCGATGCGCTCGACCGTTTCGACCAAATGCAGCTTGCAGCGGTCGTCGCCGAATGCCGACGATGCAGGAGCCTGTCCGAGGCCGGACGGCGCCTGTTCAACGTCTCACGCACGCAGCGCGCGGCCGTGAACGACGCGGACCGGCTGCGCAAGTATCTGGCGCGCTTCGGCCTGGACTGGGCCGGGATCGCCAACGGCTGACGCTTCAACCGGAGCCGCAGGGGGGCGCGTGCGAGGGTGGGGCCGGCGGGCTGTCCGCCAAGGCGCGAGGTTGCGGCAGGTCGCGCGGCTGCGATCCTGATCAAGCGCGCCTGTCGCCTGCGTACCGGATTTCGAAGCGGCGCGGGCGCAATCGGGCTAGCGGCGGTCCATGAAAGGTAGGGTACGCCGACCCAGGACGACCGTGACCCGCTTGCTGGTTCGGCCTGCAGTGATCTGGTTCCCGCGGAACATCAGCTCGATAGCATCTTGCGCAGGGTCGTCTTCAGCACCTTGCCGTAGTTGTTCTTCGGCAATTCGGCGACGAAGCGATATTCACGGGGTCGCTTGAAGCGTGCGATTTCGGCCAGGCACAAGCGCTCCAGAGCTTCGGGCTCGACGCCTTCGGCAACCACGAAGGCGACCGGGATCTCGCCCCACTCGGGATCGGGGCTGCCGACCACGGAGACCTCGCGGACAGCGGGGTGCCGGAGCAGCACCTCCTCGACCTCGCGTGGGTAGATGTTCGAGCCGCCGGAGATGATCACGTCCTTCGAGCGATCCTTCAGCGTGAGGAATCCGCGTGCATCGAGGGATCCCATGTCGCCGGTCCACAGCCACCCGTCGCGCAGGGCCTCGTCGGTCGCTCCTGGGTTTCGCCAATAGCCGAGCATGACCACGTCCCCGCGAACCAATACTTCACCGACCTCGCCGGGGCCGAGGGTATGTCCGGTGCCGTCGGCGATCCTGACCTCGACCTGGGCCTGGGCATAGCCCACCGAGGCCGACATCGTCGCCCAGTCGGCGTGGTCCCGGTCGCCGAGAATGTGGCGCGGCAGGACCGTGATCGTCATCGGCGATTCGCCCTGGCCGTAGATCTGGACGAAGCGTGGTCCCATCACGTCGAGGGCCTCGCGGATGTCCTCGAGGTACATCGGGCCGCCACCGTAGACGATCGTTCGGAAGCCGTCCGGCGATGCGCCGCTGTCCGCGATCCGACGGACCAGCCGCTTGACCATTGTCGGTGCGGCGAACAGCGTCAGCCTGCCGGGCGCGCGACTCAGCGCGATCAACTCGTCGGGGTCGAAGCCGCCGGAGGCGGGAATCAGGTGGCGACCGGCCTTGAGCGTGCACGCGAACCCGTAGAGGCCTGCGCCATGCGAGATAGGCGCTGCATAGACCATCGCATCCCGCTCGTCGGGCGTGTCGACATCGGATACATAGCAGCTCGTCATCGTCAGCAGGTTGCGGTGGCTCAGCATCACGCCCTTCGGCCGGCCGGTGGTGCCCGAGGTGTAGAACAACCAGGCGACGTCGTCGGGAAGCCGGTGCACGGGCTTGCGGCGCTGACCTCGAAGCGCCTGCAGATACGCCGGTCCTTCGCAGGTGATCGCCGTGCAGCGGCCGGCGAGCGGCTCGGACGGGTCGGTGAAGTCGGCCGCGTGTTCGGACGAGGTCATCAGCAGGCGGGCCTGCGCATCGGCGAGAATGAAGCGCACCTCGCGCGGGTGGAGCTTGGCATTGATCGGTACCGCGACCAGTCCGGCCCACAGGGTCGCATACAGCGTCTCGAGGTACTCGGGGCGGTTCCCCATGAAGATCGCGATGCGCTCGCCGGCATCCAGTCCGTGGCCATCGCGCAGGAAGTGTGCGAGACGGGCGACGCGGTCCTCGAACTCGGCGTAGGTGTAGAGCGGCCGGTCGCCTTGCAGGATCGCCGGGCGATCGGCGAAGACCTGCGCGCTCCGGACCAGCAACTGGGCGATGTTCATGTCGGGCGTGGCCTCGGCAGGCGATTCGGGTCATGTGGCGAGGCGCACGCGCGAGGCAGCGCCACACGGGTGCGGCGCCTTGTTTCGTGGGCGGATCTCGATTCCCGCCTCATTTCACCGCTTCGAGGATGCTGACATAGTTTGCTACCGCGGCGCCGCCCATGTTGAACACTGCGCCGAGCTTCGGTGCCGGCAATTGCATCTCGCCGGCACTGCCGGTCAGCTGCATGGCCGCCAGGGCATGCATCGACACGCCGGTGGCGCCGATCGGATGCCCTTTCGCCTTCAGGCCGCCGGAGGGATTGATCGGCAATGTGCCGTCGAAGTGCACGGTTCCGTCTTCCAGGGCATCACTGCCGCGTCCCGAGGGGGCGAGCCCCATCGCCTCGTAGGTCAGCAGTTCGGCGATCGTGAAACAATCGTGGACTTCGGCAAACGACAGGTCGCGCAAGCCGCAGCCGGCGGCGCCGAGCGCCGACAGCCAGGTGCGCTGCGGGCCCTCGAAGGCCAGCAGGTCGCGGCCGGCCATCGGCAACCGGTCGTTGTGCTGGCTGCGGGCGCGGATGCGCACTGCCCGCCGGAACTCCGGGACACGGCAGCGATGGGCCAGCACCACGGCGGCAGCACCGTCGGACACCAGCGAGCAATCGGTCTTGCGCAGGCCGGGCTCGATCAGCGGATTGGCCGGCGATACCGTGTTGCAGAATTCGAAGCCGAGGTCGCGGCGAATCTGGGCAAGCGGATTGCGGGTCCCGTTGCGGTGGTTCTTGGCGGCAATGGCGGCCATCGCCGCCGACGGGTCGCCATGGCGTTGCCGGTACGCGCTGACGATCCGCGCGAAGATGCCAGGGAAACTCAGTCCGTTGGCAGCCTCGTCGGGGCAATAGGAGGCCCGCGACAGGATTTCCGTCACTTCGCCGCCATCGACTCCACACATCTTCTCGGCGCCTACCACCAGCGCCAGCTGGATGCGCCCGGATTCGATCGCGTCGCAAGCGGCAAACACCGCCGCCGAGCCTGACGCGCAGGCATTCTCGACGCGGGTCGCCGGCGCCCAACGCAGTGTCGGATCCCCCTGGATAGGCATCGACGAACAGAAGATGTCCGGGATGAATCCACCGTTCAGTTGTCCGAGCCAGACGCCGCCGATGGCCGAGCCGCCGATGCCCGCGTGGGCGAGCGCGGCACGCGTGGCCTGCGCGACGAGGTCTTCGAAGCCGAGGTCGTCATGGCGGCCGAAGCGGGTGTGGGACCAGCCGACGATATGTACGGTCATGGGCGTCTCTTGGTTCGTCCTCGAGTTGCCGCGACGGCGATTCCGATTGCGGTGCTCGTGGTGGCTCCGGCGTGGCGAGGATTAGCCTGCCGAGGCGCCGGGCGGGAAGAAAGTGCGGGGGCGCATCCGACGGTAGAGATGCTGGCATGGAGAGGAGGGATTTCCTGCATCGGATACCATGCGACCCCGCAAAACAATGGGCTGTCGAACCCGGCGAGCGCTAGTGCAGCCGCGTCACGAACCGGGCGCCGGTCTTGCCACGGATGTCGTCCTCGGTCACTTCCGGCGCGAGTTCGGTCAGAACGAGGCCATCCGGGCCGATCTCGAAGACGCAAAGGTCGGTAATGATCTTGTTGACCACCTCGACCCCGGTCAGCGGAAGCGAGCATTGCTCGACGATCTTGATCTCACCCTTGGAGACGTGCTCCATCAGCACGATCACGCGGCCCACGCCGGCCACCAGGTCCATCGCGCCGCCGATGCCCTTGATCATCTTGCCGGGCACGCTCCAGTTGGCGAGGTCGCCCCGGGCCGATACCTGCAGTGCACCGAGGATCGCCAACTGGATGTGACCGCCGCGGATCATGCCGAAGGAACTCGCGCTGTCGAAGTAGCTGGTGCTCGGGAGCGAGGTGATGGTCTGCTTGCCGGCATTGATCAGATCGGCATCCTCCTCGCCTTCAAAGGGAAAAGGGCCCATGCCGAGCATGCCGTTCTCGCTCTGGAATTGCACCCGCATGCCGGGCGGCACGCAGTTTGCCACCAGGGTCGGGATGCCGATACCAAGATTGACGTAGAAGCCGTCGCGCAATTCCTCGGCCGCACGGGCGGCCATTTCCTGTCTCGTCCAGGGCATTTCAAGCCTCCGCGGCGAGCGGGCGCGGGCGTACCGTGCGCTGCTCGATGTGTTTGTTGATCGCCCCGACCGCCACCAGTCGGTCGACGAAGATGCCCGGAGTGACGATGTGATCGGGGTCGAAGCTGCCCACCGGGACCAGGGTTTCGACTTCGGCCACGGTTACTTCCGCTGCCGTCGCCATCGGCGGGTTGAAGTTGCGGGCGGTCATCCGATAGAGCAGGTTGCCCTCGGTGTCGCCCATCCAGGCGTGAACCAGGGCGAGGTCGGCGCGCAAGCCGCGCTCCATCACGTGCGGGTGGCCATCGAAATCGGCGGTTGGTTTGCCCTCGGCGATCACCGTGCCGGCGCCGGTACGGGTATAGAAGGCCGGGATGCCGGCGCCGCCGGCCCGGATCCGCTCGGCCAGGGTGCCCTGCGGATTGAATTCGACCTCGACCTCGCCGGCCATGAACTGCTGTGCGAACAGTGCGTTGTCACCCGCGTAGGAGCAGATCAGCTTGCGTACCTGGCGGTTCTTGAAGAGCTTGCCCAGGCCATGTCCGTCGGCTCCGGGGTTGTTCGAGATCAGCGTAAGGCCGCGTATTCCGGAATCGAGGATGACGTCGATCAGGGCCGCAGGAATCCCGCAGACCCCGAACCCACCCGACATGATGGTCATGTCGTCACGCAGGACACCCGCCAAGGCGGCCTCGGGCATCGAATGAACTTTGTTGAGTGACACTGCTTTTCCTCCCGCTGTGCGTGATTGCCGACTCGGGAAAGCCCACAGCAATTGCGGTGCCATTCCGAAAATTTCAAACAAATAAACTATTAATCAACTGCTTGGAACAATGGCCGGATTTGCCGCCGGTTGCCGCTCGTAGCGAGATCGGACGAATTCGGTCGGCCAGGGTCCGAATTTCGGGCGCGGCTGCGCGATTCGGCGGCGCGCTGGCCGACACAGCCGCTAGGGCGTGCCGCCGCGTTTGTCGCCGGCCATTGCGGAGTTTCGCGCCGATCGGAAGGCGGCGATGCGCGGCCCCCCGCGGCGAGGCTTCAGATGCCGCCAATTTACCGGGCCCGCCGGGAAGGGTCCCGAGCTTGCCCGAGGATGCTGGCGCCCCGAGTTCCAGTGATTTCCGCTGGGTACATGGACTGACCGTCCGCGAAGAGTTCAGGTCCTGTCGTTTCGCATCGCCAGCCAGTACTCGCTCGGACTCGCGCCGAAGGCTTTCTTGAAGGCCCGGCTGAAGTGCGCGGTATCGTTGAATCCCCACTCGAAGCCGACCCGCTTGACCAGGCACCTGCTTCCCGGGCTTCCGGCAAGCGACTCCCGGCACCGTTCCAGGCGCTGCTTGAGGATCCATTTCGAAACGCTTTCTCCGCTGAGCAGAAAGATCCGGTGCAGGTACCGGACCGAAATGCCATTTTCCCGGGCAATCATTGGAATCGACATTTCATTGTCCTGGAGATTCCTGAGAATGTATCGCTGGACGCGGTGCAGGTGATACATCGGCAGGGAGTCGAATCTTCCCCCGTCTTTTCGATCCAGTGCGGCCGAAATCAGTTCGACTGCGGTCCACTTTCCAGCGATCGCTTCGGAATGCGAGAGCCATGGAAACTGTTCCGAGAGCGAACGCAGGTGCGAATAGAGCATGCAGCCGATGCCCCGGCTGGTATCGAGCGAAACGGTCAGGTCAGCTGCATTGCGCGGCAGTCGCTGCAGGATCGCCCGGCCGGAGAATGCCGCGGTGGACATGCAGAGGGTATCCAGCGCTTCGATCTCGAGACAGCTCCCGGCCGGAGAAATCAGCAGCGCACTGCTGCCCAGCTTGCTTGCGCGATCTTCGATTCGATAACGGCCCAGGCCTGCGGTGACAATGTGGACAGTGACTTCCCGTTCCTCATCGCATTTCTGGGACTGCCGCAGCCATCGTCCTTGCGACGATTGACAGGCATATACCGTGAGCCGGAACGATTCCAGACGGTGTTCCCGGTACGCCACACCCGGCTTTCGCTCGGGATCTTCGCGAAACCTCCACGGAACCACGGTCTTCATCGGATGAAGCCTCTCCATGCAAGTTCCGGCAGGCCTCGGAAGGCAGGCCGGAACGATCGCGATCTCTGACCTGCATCGAGCTTGCGACCACCCCCCCGGAGGCCAAGGCACCCATTGCATGTCTTCGCCGGTCCGGCTCGAGGGCATGAGCGTGCACCGAACTTTCGCGGTGCCTCGAACGGCCTGCCGGCGCTGAACGACGCCGGGCCGCTGAGCTTGGCCGCCCGGAACTTCCGCAGGCCCCGAATCCGGATCTACGAGGACATGCCCTGGAATCCGGCGGCCGATCGTGCCGGCATGTACGGCGACCATCAGCAGTTACCGTGCCCGAAACTTTCGGCTTCAATCCGGCGGCGATTCGCGCCCAGTCGCCCTGGATCGCCGGCTGCAGCCTGATCGGAAGTTCGAAAGCCGGACGCCTGTCCGACCGGTGGACCTGCCAAGCGTCCGGATTCCCGCCTGCGCTTCGAACCACGTGGTGCACTTTGAGACATTCGATTGCACGCGAGGGCGCATGCCGGTCGCGACCGCCGTCCCTAGACTCTTGATACGGCCGACGGCGGAGAAGCAATTGCGCCGCCGTATGGATCGTTTCGGCTGGCGTGCGGGTAATGCGGGCCACGACAATTCAAATCATGAGGCTGGGTGGAACATGCGAATTACCGAACTCAAGCGTAGGGAGCGGCTGGTCGTCGCTGTG
This sequence comes from Rhodocyclaceae bacterium, assembly GCA_020445745.1. Lineage (GTDB taxonomy): Bacteria > Pseudomonadota > Gammaproteobacteria > Burkholderiales > Rhodocyclaceae > Cognatazoarcus. The sequence goes on from JAGRGB010000197.1 coordinate 15,701, forward strand.
ACAGTCGGATTTGTCCTGATTGCCGGCGCGGCCGTGGCCCGGGCCCAAGATGATGCCGATTGGGCGGAATATCATCGGGATTACCGCGGCTGGCGCTATTCGCCCCTCGATCAGATCTCGACCGTGAATGTGAACAGGCTGAGGGTGGCCTGGATCCACCAGGCCGGGGAGATCGCGCAGGGGCTGCAGGCGACGCCTCTCGCAGTGGGCGGCGTGGTCTACTACAGCGCCTCCAATAATCGCGTCTTCGCCCTTGATGCGACGACCGGGCAGGAGATCTGGAAATACATTCCGGAGCTTGATCCGATCCAGGAAAAATCTCTGTTCGGGTTCTACAACCGAGGCGTTTCGGTTGGCCGCGGCAAGGTCTATGTGGGCAGCGCCGATGGCCGCGTGATCGCCCTCGATCAAAAGACCGGGAAGGAACTCTGGGCCGTTCAACTGACCGATCCGAAGGCCTGCAATGGCTGCAACTTCACCTCTCCGCCGCAGCTCGCGAACGATGTCCTGATCGCCGGTCCCACCGGCGGGGATCTCGCCCAACACGGCCGGATCTACGGGCTCGATGCCGACACCGGTGAAAAGCTGTGGGCCTTCGAGGTTCTCCGCGACAGCCCGGAGAGCTGGCCTGGAGACTCGCGCGAACATGGTGGCGGTGCCGCCTGGTTGCCGGGGCAGTTCGACCCCGACAGTGGGCTGTTCATCATGGGTACTTCCAACCCGGCGCCGGACCTGAATGCGTCGGAGCGCAAAGGGGACAACCTCTACACGGGCAGCATTCTGGCGCTCTCGCCGAAGACCGGGAAGCTCGTCTGGCACCACCAGGAGGTGCCGATGGATACCTGGGATTTCGATTCCCAGTACGAAGTGCTGATGCTGGACAAGGATGGCAAGAAGGTACTGATGCACCTCAACAAGGGTGGCTTCGTCACCATTCTCGACCGATCCAGCGGAAAGGTGGTGAACGTCTGGCGTCTGGCCCAGAACGTGAATTGGGTGAAGGATGTGGACACCAAGACCGGTGCCCTGGTCGGGCGGCACGAACCGC
>JAGRGB010000198.1 GCA_020445745.1 Rhodocyclaceae bacterium
CGTTGATCATGCCGCCCCAGCTCGGCGCCAGCAGGATCAGCGAGAAGGTCATGCCGACCGACTGGGTCCAGTCGGGCAGCGCGGTGTAGTGCAGGTGATGCGGGCCGGCCCACATGTAGGTGAAGATCAGGGCCCAGAAATGCACTACCGACAGGCGGTACGAATAGACCGGGCGCTCGGCCTGCTTCGGAACGAAGTAGTACATCATGCCCAGGAAGCCCGCGGTCAGGAAGAAGCCCACGGCATTGTGCCCGTACCACCACTGGATCATCGCGTCCTGGACACCGGCGTAGGCCGAGTACGATTTGGTCAGCGACACCGGAACCGCCATGCTGTTGACGATGTGCAGCAGCGCAACCGTCAGGATGAAGGCGCCGAAGAACCAGTTGGCGACGTAGATATGCGAGGTCTTTCGCTTGGCGACGGTGCCGAAGAAGACGATCGCGTAGGACACCCAGACGACCGCGATCAGCAGATCGATCGGCCACTCGAGTTCGGCGTATTCCTTGCCAGAGGTCATCCCCGCCGGCAGCGTGATCGCCGCCAGCACGATGACCACTTGCCAGCCCCAGAACGTGAATTCGGCAAGTTTCGGCGCAAACAGCGTGGTATGACCGGTTCGCTGTACCACGTAGTACGAGGTCGCGAACAGCGCACAGCCCCCGAAGGCGAAGATCACGGCGTTGGTATGTAGCGGGCGCAGTCGTCCGAAGTGGAACCACTCGGCTAGATTCAGTTCGGGCCATACGAGCTGCGCCGCGACGATCACGCCGACCAGCATGCCCACAATGCCCCACACCACCGTCATGATGGCGAACTGGCGCACGACTTTATAGTTGTAAGTCGCCTGCGATTGCATGAGTTACCTCACTGGATTGGGAACCTGACCATCCGCACGCCGACCACGGAGCGCACGGCCCTGATACTGAAAAGTCCCGAGAAGAATACGCTCGGGACCCAAAACCTAGAATTGACAGAGATCAATATTGTATTGCAGCGCAAGAAGGCCCGTAAACCCATGTTACGGGCCGAGCGCGATCGAGCGGGGCAAAAAAAAAGGGTGCGCCCATACGCACCCCCAACCCCAACAGAGAGACAAAAATTCCTGCCGACGGCGGCACAGGCGCGCCATTTGCGGCCTGCCGCGCCCGCCTCGGGCTTCGATGCCATTATCGCCCGTCGCCCCCAAGCCGACTTGACCTATGTCAAAAACCCTACTCATCGTACAGTTTTTCCTCCGGTTCCGCCGCCCTGCGCCGCTCGTCGCCAGCCTGCGGCGGGCGGTCGTCGTCCATCAGCACCCGGTAGGCGGGGCCTTCCAGGTCGTCGAACTGCCCGCTGCGGACCGACCACCAGAAGACGATGCCGATCACGAACACCAGCAGCACGGACAGCGGTATCAGCAGGTACAGGGATTCCATCGACTCACCGCATGCGCTGGATGCGCAGCGCATTGAGGATCACTACCAGCGAACTCGCGGACATGCCGATGCCGGCCATCCACGGCGTCACCAGACCCGCCATTGCGGCCGGCATCGCAAGCAGATTATAGGACAGCGCCCACAACAGATTCTGGCGTATGACCCGCCGGCAGCCGCGCGCAATCCTCAAACCGGCGAGCAACGGCGCAAAGCGTCCGCCGAGCAGCACCACATCGGCCTGGTTGCGGGCCAGTTCGGCCCCCTCGCCCATCGCGATCGACACATCGGCCTGGGCCAGCACCGGGCCGTCGTTGATTCCGTCACCGACCATGGCGACCCGCTCGCCGGCGGCCTGCATCGCCTTCACCCGGGCGAACTTGTCCTCCGGCAACAGGTTGCCATGGACGTCGGCGATCCCCAGGCGCGCGCCGACATCCGCCACGACCGCGGGTGAATCGCCGCTCAAGACGGTTGTCGCGATGCCTTGCCGGGCCAGGCTGGCGACCAGCTCCCCGGCATCGGGCCGCAACTGGTCGGAGAACGCGAGAATGGCCTCCGGCCCCCTGTCCGATGCCAGCCACAGGGTCGTCTTCGGCTGCCGCCGGCAATCCGCAGACTCGACCGTGTCGGCGTGAGCGCCGACACGGTCGAGCGCGAACTGCAGTCGGCCGAGCCGATAGGGAACCTTGCCGTAGCGGCCGGACAGCCCTTCCCCGACATGCACCTGCACGTCGTCGATGATAGCGGCATCGACCGCCCAGCCGGCGGCCCTCACCGCGTCGGCAAGGGGATGCTCGGATACACGTTCGAGCCCCAGCACGACCGCCTCGATCGTCTGCAGATCGAGAGCGCCGACCGGCTCGACGCGATCCAGGCTGAGTTCACCCCGCGTCAGCGTCCCGGTCTTGTCGAACACGAATCGATCGGCCTCGCCGAGGGTTTCGAGCGCCTGTCCCCGCGTCACCAGCACGCCCGCCCGCGCCATCGTCGCCGTCGCCACCGTCAGCGCCACCGGCGTGGCCAGCGACAGGGCGCAGGGGCAACTGACGACGAGTACCGACACGCACACCCAGAGGGCGGAAGCGGGATCCCGGGTCCACCAGTACGCGCCGGTCAGCACTGCCGCGACGATCACCAGCGCGACGAAGCGACCGGCGTAGCGGTCGGCCAACCGGGCCACCCGTGGCCGCTCGCTCTGGGCACGCTCCATCAGGCGCCGCACGCTCGCCAGGCGGGTCGAATCACCGACCGCCGCCACCCGCAGCACCAGCGGCGCAGGCCCGTTCACCGCACCACCGATGACCGCGCTGCCGACGTGCTTCGGAACCATGTCGGCCTCGCCGGTCAGCAGCGACTCGTCCGACGATCCTTCGCCCTGGACGACTTCGCAGTCGGCGGGAATCACCTCGCCGGCCTTGACCCGGATGACGTCGCCCACGGCCAGGCGGGACACGTCCACCCGCTCGCCGGCAGGGTCCGGCCACGACGGCAGGCGCTCGGCCACCGCCGGCAACACCTTGCCCAGTTCCTCGGCACCGCGCGCCGCCTTCTGCCTGGCCAGCATCTCCAGGTAGCGGCCGCACAGCAGAAAGAACACGAACATCGCCACCGAATCGAAATAGACCTGTCCGCTACCGCTGACCACCGCCCACAGGCTGGCCCCGAATGCGACACTGACACCCATCGAGACCGGCACGTCCATCCCCAGGCGGCGCCGTCGCAAGTCCCGCCAGGCCTGCCTGAAGAACGGCGCCGCCGAGTAGAACACCACCGGCAGGGTCAGCACCAGGCTCGCCCAGCGCAGCAGCGCCGACATGTCGGTGGCCATCTCACCTTCGCCGGCGACATACTCGGGCAGCGCGTACATCATCACCTGCATCGCACCGAATCCGGCGACGAACAGCCGCCACAGGGCGGAGCGGCGTTCCTTGCCGGCGAGCGCATCGCCGCGCTGCGCGTCGTAGGGGTAGGCGCGATAGCCGATCGCCTGGACCGCTGCCAGAATCTCGGAGAGGCGCGTCTCGCGGGTATCCCACCGCACCCGGGCACGCCTCGTCGAGTAATTGATGTGCACCGCGACCACGCCCGGCTGGTGGGCCACGTGTTGCTCGTTCAGCCAGACGCACGCCGCGCAGGTGACACCTTCGAGCAGCAGCGCCGCTTCCTTGTGATGGGGCTCGGGCTCGCTGACGAAGCTGGCCTGGAAATCCGCGCTGTCGAACAAGCCCAGATCCACGAGCTCGTCCGGCATCGCCTCGCGCCGGGACTCCGGCATCGAATCGCGGTGGCGATAGTAGTCCTCCAGCCCACTGCCGACGATCGATTTCGCGACCGCCTCACAACCGGCGCAACACATCGCCCGGCGCTTGCCGAGCACCGGCACCTCGATGTGGACGTCATCCGGCACCGGAAGTCCACAGTGGTAGCAGACAGGGCCGCTCACCGGCATCGAGATCGCTGTCCGGTGCTTACGAAAGTTTCGACAGGTACATGCATTTCAATTCTTCAATGCCTTTTCCGGGCCGACGGAACGGAGCGTTTCGGCCAGCCTCGGTCCGGTTTCGCGGGCGTCCTGCAACCCGCCGCGACGCGTTCGACGGCGGCCCGGCACATGCGTTGCTCCTGATCCGCCACGACCCGCGCTGTCGCGCATCGGATGGCGCAATTCTCAGATCCCGGCAACCGGGGTCGGGGTGGGCGGTGTCGAATGTACCGGAATTGAACGTCGGCATCATTTCCTCGCGGTTCTGCATGGACACGCGCCGCCGCTGCCAGCCGTCGATGCCAGGACTACGTTCGCAGCGGCGAACGCGGTGCAGCTGCTGCCGAGCACGACACGGATGTTCGGGGTGCCAGCTGCCTGTTGAGCGCGGCCACCTCCCCGGCGCCGCCGACCGCCGCGTCGCACGCCGAATCAATTCCCACCGTGCTCGCCATACAGCCGGCCCCGGCGAACGAGCCACTTCTCGGCCTCCACGGCGAAGAACACGGCACTCGACAACACCAGACAAAGGACCAGATCCGCGGCACCGAGCGGCACCGTCTTGAAGATCGGATTGAGGGACGGGATATACAGCACCGCCATCTGCAGTGCCACGGTCAGCAACGCGGCCCCGGCCAGCGCGCGGTTGCTGCCCAGGCCAAGGCTGAACAGGGACGTCCGCTCGGAACGCACCGCCAGCGCATGCCCCACCTGCGAAAGGGTCAGTACCGTGAATACCATGGACTGCCAGTGCGGACTGCCGCTGTGCCAGGCCCAGGCCTCCGTGAACACCGACACGCCGCCCATCAAGAGGCCGACCCAGGCGATGTGCTGCCACATGCCATGGGCGAAGATGCTTTCCCCGGGGTGGCGCGGCGGGCGCCGCATGATACCCCGCTCGGCCGGCTCGACCGCCAGCGCCAGACCCGGCAGACCGTCGGTGACAAGATTGATCCACAGGATGTGGATCGGCAGCAGCGGAATGGGCAGTCCGAGCAGAGGGGCCAGGAACAGGGTCCAGATTTCCCCGGAATTGCTGGTCATCGTGTACTTCACGAACTTGCGGATGTTGTCGTAGATGCGCCGGCCTTCCCGGACCGCGCCGACGATGGTCGCGAAGTTGTCGTCGAGCAGCACCACGTCGGACGCCTCGCGCGCCACGTCGGTACCGATCCGGCCCATCGCCACTCCGATGTCGGCGCGCTTCAGCGCCGGCGCGTCGTTGACCCCGTCCCCGGTCATCGCCACGAACTCGCCCCGGCTCTGCAACGCCGCGACGATACGCAGCTTTTGCGCCGGATCGACCCGCGCGTAGACACGAGTCCGGCCCACCCGCTCCGCCAGCTCCGCGTCGGACAGGCGAGCCAGCTCGCGCCCCGTGAGTTCCAGTTCGCCCGGTGCCAGCAAGCGGAGTTCGCGCGCGATCGCAGCGGCGGTGGCCGGGTGGTCGCCACTGATCATGACCGGAACGATGCCGGCCACGCGGCACTCGTCCACCGCGCCCTTGGCCTCGGGCCGCGGCGGATCCGCGAGGCCGGCGAGGCCCAGCAGCGCAAGCTCGCCTTCCAGCACGTCAACCGTTTCCCCTTCCCGATTCGCGGGCAGGGACGCAAGGCGACGGCGGGCAAAGGCGATGACCCGCAGCCCGTCGCCAGCCATCGCTTCGCTCTGGCTGCGTGCCATCTCCGGGAGCATGCGGCAGCGCGGCAGCAGCGCCTCCGGTGCGCCCTTCACCAGCAGCATCAAGGCCGGCTCGCCGCCGTCCGACCGGCCGTCGTGATGAACTGTGGACATGCGCTTGCGCTCGGCATCGAAAGGCAGTTCGGCAAGACGCGGATATTCGGCCGCGAGCTGCGACGGCGAGTAGCCGGCGGCGGCGGCCGCCCGCGCCAGCGCGAGTTCGGTCGGATCGCCATGGGGCTCGCCATCGGCATCCCAGGTGCAGTCGTTGTTGAGGGCGAGGGCACGCCAGAACCAGGTCTCCTCGCCCTGGTCCGCACACCACGTGCGCACCACCTCCATCCGGTTCCGCGTCAGCGTGCCGGTCTTGTCGGAACAGATGAAGGTGACCGAACCAAGGGTTTCCACCGCCGGCAGCCGCCGGATCAGCGCATGACGCCTGGCCATGCGTCGCGCCCCCAGCGCAAGGGCGATGGTCACCACCGCCGGCAGCGCTTCGGGGATCGCGGCCACCGCCAGACTGACCGCAGTGAGGAACATCAGCGTCACGTCTTCACCGCGGATCACGCCACCGGCGAACAGGATCGCGCAGATCGCCAGCACCAGCCAGGCGATATTTCTGCCGAATGCCGCCAGCCGCCTTTGCAGCGGGGTCCGGGCATCTCCTTCGTCGGCAAGCAAGCGGGCGATGCGGCCCAGCTCGGTAGTCGCGCCGGTGGCCACCACCAGCCCCTTGCCGCGACCGCGCAGCACCAGGGTGCCCTTGTAGGCCATGTTGTGCCGCTCGGACAAGGCCGCGTCGCTTTCCGAAGGAATCTCCACGGACTTGTCCACCGGCTGGGATTCTCCGCTGAGCGCCGCTTCGTCCACCTGCAGCGCGGCGACCTCGGCCAGGCGCAGGTCGGCTGGCACCCGGTTGCCGGCCTCCAGCCAGACGAGGTCACCGGGCACGACTTCCGCGGCCGCCAATTCCAGCCAATGACCGTCGCGGAAGACGCGGGACTTGGGCACATCCAGCCGCTTGAGTGCCGCGAGGGCGCGCTCGGCGCGGAATTCCTGAATGAATCCGACGATCGCGTTGAGGACCACGATGACCAGGATGGCGATCATGTCCGCCGCATCGCCCACCAGGCTGGAGACGATCGCGGCGACGATCAGCACGACGATCATGAAGTCGGCGAACTGACCGGAGAACATCATGACGGCGCTGCGTCGGCGGCCCTCCGGAAGCACGTTGCGTCCGTGCCGTGCGATCCGGCGGGCGGCCTCGTCCGCCGTCAGGCCAGCGTCGGGATCGACGCCCAGAATCCGCGCCGCTTCCGCCGGCGGCAGCCGGTGCCACTGGCTGGGCTGAGCATTCGACGCGGGCGAGTTCATGCCGGCAGCCCGATCATCGGAGCGGACCGGCAGGCGGATCCGCGCTGCCGGCAGCGGAACCGGCGATCGCCACCGGGTCGCCGAGGGGCGGCGATCGTCGCCAGCAAGGTCGGTGCACGCCCCCTCTCGAGCGATCGATGCAGCGAACGGCGGCGGCGAATCCCGCTGGCAGATCCCGGCGCCCCGTCCGCCGCGACGAGTTGCGGTCCGAGCGCATTCACGATCTCCATCGTACCTCCTGGAAACTTGTCGGTGGTAGGCGATGGACCGCATGCGCAGCGCCGTTCGGGCGCAGCCGCTGGTGGTGTCCCGACGTCGAGCCGCCCACGACGGACCATGCCCATCGGCTATGGCGAAATGCCCAGCCGAGTCAGGAGAAATCGCCAGAGCGCGAGCTCGCGGTGGGTATAGACGGTTTCGTCGACCCGGACGCAGGCGGCGCCGCCGAGCATTCCGCATAGCTCGACTTCCGATCGAGAGCCGTACGGCGGCATCGACGCCGGTGTCCACTCGGCCTCGCCCGCGCGCTGCTCGACGACGCGAGTCGAGTATGGCTCCAGAGAGCTGCCTCGCCAGCGGTCGAAATGGGCCTCGGCGACGACGACGGAATCGAGTCGCCCCGCTCGCTCGCGAGCCACGATCGAACTCACACTGAGGAATCCCGGTATGCGTGCCCACGACCGCCCACCATCTCCGCTGTGCCACAGCCCACCTTCGACTCGTGCGTCCCATCCAGGCGCGCCCAACCAAACCTGGCCGTCCTCCGTCCATGCCACGGGAAGGCCCTTGAATGGCGAGACGGGCCCGGCCGCGACCGGATCCATGGCCGTTTCGCCGCCGGGCCAGTGGGGCAGGAGACTGTCGATCTCAGCCGCGCGCGCCTTCCCGTCGCTGATGGCGATCACGAGTGAGCCGGTGGTCTCGGGCACGGCAATGGGGAGATCTGCGTTTTCGGTTTCGATTCTGATTTCTTCGAGCTCGTCCGCGCTTGGCGACAAGGCTTGGACGACCAGCCACCTCCCCGGATCGATCTCCGTCACGAATGCTTCGCCAACCGGTTTCCTGTTCGTGTACATGCCCGGGACGATCGTCGGCATCCGCTGTTCGAATGCGCTCAGGGAACGTGGCAGCAAGTGACGGCGCAAGGGATACCTGCCCGAGAAATCCCCTCGGTCGCCGTCCTTGTCGAGGACGATCTCGTTGACGCGGATGTAATTCCTGGGACGCTCTTGCGATTCGCGACGGTATCGCGACGCCACGATCAGCTTGTCGCCGCTGGCTTCCGCCCCGATCGCATAGAGAGGCTCCTTGTCGGCGGTCAATGGATGGGGCTGCCAGTCGTCCAGCGGAAGCTGCAACAGCACCGACGGCGGCACGAGCACGAAGCAGATCAGCGCGACCCCGAGACGTATCGTTCGACGCAGGTGCCAGTTTCGCAGCGTCCGCAGGTCGACGTCCGCGACAAAGGCCAGCAGGCGCAGCAATTCGAGCTTGACACCGAGCCCGATCAACCCGAGCCAGCGACCCCGACGCAGGTCGTGCACGCGCAGCTCGGCCCCTTCGACGAGTTCCCTGCCCGCGTCCTCGATCGTCGAATTGCCGCCGACCACTGCTATCGCAATTCGGTCGGGTTCGGCACGCTCCCGAAACAGCTGCACCTCCTTCTCGACCCAGCGCGATTCGACCGCCGCCGGCGAATAGCATACGACCAGCGTCCGGGAGCCATGGGCCGCGCGACGCAGTTCGGTGTCGAGTCTTCCGCCGCGGATGTCCGTCGTGTCGAGGAAGATCCTGAGTCGGCGCTTGTCACGCTTGTCGATCCAGCTCTCGAGGAATTGCTGTACATGTCGCGCGGCGCGACGATCGACCGACGAATAGGAAACGAACGCGTCATATGGGAAGCGCGTTTCGACCGACGACCGATTGACACCCCTGGTCATGTTTGTCGCCTCCCGGCGCCGGTCGAGCGACCGCCGGCGCTACCCATCGTGACGGCGTCCCCGTTGGGCACCCATCACGCCGTCACGGCGCCCGGCATCCGCAACGAGCGCCCAGGGCAATGGCGAAGGAATGCCCGACCGCGCACCATACCCCGGCGCGGGCGGATCCGCCGGCTCCCCCGAACCCTCGCGGTCGCAGACTGTGGCCCTCGATGCCGCGTCCATGGCCGAGCTGCAGCAGGCGCGGCGAGGCCGATGGCGGACTCGTCGCCGCCAGGCCGTTCGTGATTCGGATCGAGCCGCGGCCGAGGCGGCTGCAGGTCGGGTGCAGGTACGAACTCGCTGCGCCGCGGGTCATCGGCGCGAAGCCCGTTTCGTCGAGAATCGTCGGTGCCACTTCGAGTCATCTGCTTCGCCGAGGGCTTGCGGGTAGCGATCTGCGCCGGCGCGCGTCCTGCCAGCCGCAGGGCCAGGGTAGCCCCGCATCGCCTCGTCGCTCGGCAGCGCGATCCGATGGCCGCGTCACGGCAATTGTGCGCCCGCCAGGCGCCAGACCCGTCGCGCCACCAGACCGGCGGCACCGGACAAGCTCAGGACTGCCCCGGTAGCACCACGAGGCTTCCCACGACGCCCCGCGCGCGCTTGACCGGATGGCAATTCTGCGCCCAGTCGGGTCGAGCACCGGACCAGGCATCCAGATCAAGCTCGGCAACGCGCGTCTGTGGCGTAACGTGGACGACGATGCCCAGACGCTCGAGCGCACGATGTGCCGCTCCGTTCGCGCGCACGAGCCTTCCACATCGATCGAACGCCAGCAGTCCTTCGCCCGGCCAGCGTTGGAACCATTCCGCACTGCCCAGGACAACGTCGCTGCGAGCGCGAAAGTAGGCAATCGACAGATTGCGCTCGATCAGGCGCGCTCCGGTCATTGCGAATTCGAGCGCTTGTCGGCGGTAGGAATTCGTCAGGCCGGAAATGTCGAGTACTCCGACTACGTGGCCGTCATGGGGATCGCGAATGACCTCTGCCGAACAGGTCCAGCGCTTGATGGCCTCACAATAATGCTCGGCACCGAACAACTGTACGGGCTGCTCCTCGGCCAGCGCGGTACCGATCGCATTGGTACCCACCGAACTTTCGGACCACTGTCCGCCGACAACGAGATTGCAGTCACGCGCATGATCGCGGGTCCGACAATCGCCCGTGGCATCGACGATGACACCATCGTACGCGGCGAGTACGGCTACGCTCTCGGCCGATGCAAGCATCGCGCCGGCACGCAGCAGGACCGGGCGTGCCGCCGCACGCAGGCTTGGATAGCGGTCACGTGCCGCTTCCTGTTCAAGCTCCAGCGGCGCCGCCGGTAGCTCCGGATCGAGGTTGAGGCTGTGGCATCGATGCCACGAATCTTCGACGATCGGTCGCAGCAATTCGCCCGAATATGCCTCGTCGAGCATGAAATGCTCCCACGCCGCAAGCAACGCGGCATGATTCTCCGGATTGCTGAAGAGTTCCCCCTCCTTGCAGATCTGCGCCGCAGCGTGCGCTGCTTGCTCCCGCGTATAGAAGTTTCCATGTCGTTCGAATCCCGCCACCACCCCCGGGCGGGTGGCGGCCACGCGCCCGCCAGGCAGTCGGCACGCCACCAACTCTTCGGGCAGGCCGTCCAGCACGTGCATCGGCGCACAAATCCCGTTGGCGAAGCGCGATGGGTACACCTGGCCGGTTTCCATGTCGTAGAACGCTGGATGGAAACCCAGCGGGCGAATCTCCTCGCTCACGCCACCGCGGCCGCGATAGACGTCGTTCTGCCAACGCAGCGCGGCAAGAGTGAGCTCGCTGCCATCACGAGGCGGCTCCAGCGGCAACGAAGCTCTCATTCCCATTCCGTCATCTCCCGCACGTGCGACCCGTGGCAAGCGCACCCAGCACCCCTGCCCGACCTGAATGCGCTGTGGCAGTTCGAGTATAGGCATTCGAACGTTCAGCGTACGCAAGGCGCGACACCGACAAGCCAATCAGCCGTTGGGTGGACATCTCTGCACGACCGAACCGATCCCGGGGCAAGGCAGCCCCAGATCGAAATCCTCCGGAGCACCCGGAGGTCGACTCGTCTACCAGGCACAAAGCAAGTTCCACACCCTCGCTGGTTGACGGCCGATGAGCAAGTGGGGATCTGCCGAGATCCCCGCATCGCCCCGGACCCATTGCGATGGCAAGGTCCAGCCCGCGAAAGCCGTAAATGAACACGATTCCCGTCGAAACCGGCAACGGCAGTCGCTCCCGCGCTCGAAAAATGACGGATCCTTGCGCACTTGCCAGCTTCTCCGACGTCTGCAGCTCGCAAGCGCTTTCGCAAGACCGATCGATCGACGGGTCCGAAGTCCTCCTTCGAGGTCCCGCCGATCCGCAATTTGCTTACGCCTCTCGTTCCACGACTTCGAATTCCGTCCGCTTCCCGGACGCATCTCGCCGGTACAGTCCGATTTTCAGACGCCCGATTTCGCCGTCACCATCGAACGCGCATGCGGTCGAACCGCAAACATGCTGTGATTCCGGGCCTGGCCCGGAACAGAACCGGCATCGGAGTGCTGGCGCACAAATTGCAGGTCACCCGCGTCACCGCCAGCATGCGAAGCAAACATGACGAAGAGTCACGAATCCAGCCCGGTAACATCGAATGTTCAGCGATCCAGGTCCCGCACGATGGCTGGGTCGGCCGATTCCGGATTCGGAAAATCAGTCACGCGAATTCCGGTCACGCTTCTCACCGGGTTTCTTGGAGCGGGCAAGACAACCCTGCTGAACGGTCTGCTCGGCCAGCCCGAATTGAGGGGCGCAGCCGTTCTGATCAACGAGCTGGGCGACGTCGGCATCGACCACCACCTCGTCGAGATGGTCGATGAATCCTTGATGCTGCTCGATTCCGGCTGCCTGTGCTGTGCCATGCACGGTGACCTGGTAAAGACACTCAGGAGCCTGTCCGACAAGAGTTCCCGCCGGGAGATCCCGCCGGTCACCCGCATTCTGATCGAAACGACGGGACTCGCCGATCCGGTTCCGATCGTCTACACGATCATCGAACACGCATTCGTTTCGGCACGCTACGTTCTCGACGGAGTAATCACCGTCGTCGATGCAACCCATGGCGAAGATCAGATCGGCCAGCACCAGGAGGCACTTCGTCAAGTGAGCATGGCCGACCGCCTGCTGATCACCAAGTGCGATCTGGCCGACCGCCAAAGGCGCGCATCGCTTTCGCGACGCTTGTCGATCCTGAATCCGGCAGCCCGGCAGATCGAGACATTCGGCGGCCGGATTCCGGGAAACGAAGTGATCGGAATCGGCTTCTATGCGCCTTCCGAGAAATCGCCAGACGTCGCGACCTGGCTCGGCGAACTGGCCGCCGAGGCGTCGACCGGGTCATCGCGTGCTCCTCGCAGCCCGTGGATCCAGCGCACTACCGGGGAACGTCCCGCCCCGGATCGGTCCCGCCACGACGGGCGGGTCGCCAGCTTCGTGGTGGGTTTCGATCAGCCGGTGGACTGGCAAGGCTTCACCGCGGCAATGGGCCGGATCCTCGGCGACTACGGTCCCCAACTGCTGCGCGTCAAGGGCCTGATCGCGGTCGCCGGTTCCGAACGGACGCCGATGGTCGTCCATGGCGTCCAAGGCGTTGCCTACCCACCGCTGCGCTTGACCGACTGGCCGTCAGCCAGTCCGTTCGCCGATCGGCGTGGCCGACTGGTGTTCATCGGCTACGACTTGACCGCCGACGATCAAGCAGCGATTCGCGGGACCCTTGCAGACATTCCGAACGCGAACGCCGCGGCGCGCATCATTGCCGCCAATCCCCTGCTCCCGACCCGTTGCTGGCTCTCCCAGCGTCAGGCTCCGGCAGCAAGGTCCCTGATCGAGCTCGACGGCTGGGTCGTTCAGGCAAAACGATTCTCGAGGACGAGGACCGTCCCATGATGGCGAAGACCATGCGTAGGTGCTGACGGCTCCTGCCCACGGTCACGGCGCCAAGTCGCGCAGCGCGCCGAACATGCCGGCCGACACGGGCCGCGCACCGGTTTCGCGATTCTCGAGCCCCGATCGAACGACAAACTCGATCACGGACAATCGCGGGCCTGCTGCGGTCCATCTCGCTGGTCGTCGCGGGTGATTCCGACCGCACCAGCGGATCGGCCCGCCGATTCACGCCTGCTGGCCCGATCGCTCACCGCCCGCGTCTACCGGCGCGGCTGGCCGACCTACATCCTTCGCCGTCAGCCTGGCACCAACCCGCGGCCAACATCTCGCCCATGTTCGGCAGCCGGGTCGGGTCGCGCGCGAAGAGATGGATGACGTCGGGCTCGTCCGCGTCCCAGAGTACGCGCTCGATGCAAACCAGTTCGGTCGTGCCTGGCAACCGAAGCAGGCTGCCCGGACCCAAGACTGCAGGGGGGTCGATGTCCACGAAGACCTCCTCTGCCTCGAAGCAACCAGTCTCGGTGGGCTTGGCCAGATACCATACTCTCGTCTTCACATGGCCACTCCGCCATACAGCGAACCGAAGATGATGAACTCGCCCGCGAAAAAAAGAGGGCCGGCGCATGCCGCCACACGCCGACCGCCAAGGGAGGCCAGTTACGGACACCTCGAGGAGAGTGATCTGAGTTGGGCCAGGCAATCCAACACGTGCTCCGGCTTCTGCTCCGCGGGAACCTCGGCAAAGTAGAATTGCCGCGGCTCCAGCGGCGGCGGTGCCTCGGCCGCCCAGAGCCGCCTGCCGACATCGACTCCGATCGCGCATCCTGCATCGTTGACCAGTGCCGGATCGCCGATCAGGACGTCCAGGTCCGATCCATCCGGGATCGAAAGCAGCGCCGCTTTGCCGAGGCGAAGTCCCAGGGTCCAGCGATAGTGACGGGCCACGTTGATCAGCGGACGATACCGTTCGACGTCCACCGGCCCAAGCTCGCCGTCGTCGATTCGCTCCTCGAGCAGCAATCCACCCACCGGCAGGTGGGACACCGATCGAAGTACGTCGGCGACATACATCGCCGCATCCTCGATGGAGTCCGGGTCGAGCTCGATCGCATCGCGGCCGGCCATCCGGTTCGCCTGCAGCAGCCATTGCCTCGGCGAGGGCACCGCCAGCACCAGTGGCGCCTGGCCGCGCAGATGCGCGATGACCGCCTCGATGACCTCGGCCAGCAGCGCCCGCGGCGCGGTGCTCTCGAGCAGCCGGCGAAGCGGCCAGGCCAGCCGCCGCTTGGCCGCCATCTCCGTCGCCAGAGCGGGCTCGCGTCGGACCAGGGACTGGTACAGATCTCCGACCTCGATCACCGCCACGTCCGGCCGCAGCAGGCCGTGTGCCTGCGAGAACCAGGCTAGGTACTGCGCTGCCCCCTGCCAGGGGTCGCCGCCCTCCCCGAGCAGCAGTCGGCGCGTGTATGCGGCCGATTTCAACCACACGCGGAGGTTTCCTCCACCCGGCGCACCGGGCAGCAGATCGGCGAATCCCGGGTTCATTTCTTCTCATCCTCCAGCGCACCCAGCGCAGCCAGGCGGGCCTCCAGTTCCTCGATGCGCACGTCCTTGGGATGGCGCATGTAGTTGGGGCGCGGCTGATCGGCGTGGTGGGACTGGTCCGCGCTGCCCATGTACAACTTGCCCACGTCGTCGCCCCAGCAACCGAAGTACTGCAGGTGTGCGGGCGGGGTCGGCTTGTTCCATTGCTTGATGAACTCGGAGAAGGGCACGCCGCGCGCCTTGCGCGCCTTGCGCTCGGCTTCGCGGGCGGCCGCCGTTGCCTCCTGGTTGATGGCCAGGGTCTGCGGGTCGAACTGGACCTTGTAGAGCCGTTCGGCGACCGCCGGCGAAATCAGCCCTTCCTCGATGTCGCGCACTACGCCGGCCGGATCGCGCTCCAGCAGGTCACCGTAGCCGGCGCCTGCCCCCTGGGAAATCATGAATAGCTCACCGCGCTTCGAAATCTCGAAGCCCATGCCCATGTGATAGGTGGTGTAGCTGGCGCCCTCGAATGGCTGATCGTTCATGATCTCTTCGATCGAATGCCTGAACTTCGCCGGCTCGTTCAATAGAATGTCATAGACATCGACGCCCTTGACCTTGGACAGGGGATAGGCGCCGCAGGCATAGCCGCCGAAAAGACCCTGCAACGGGGGAATCTTTGCGCCCTGGCAGGTGGTCATGAAGCCCCACTGCTCGCTGTCCTTGGTGGCGACGATCATCGTGTAGCCCTGGCCGCCGCGGTACTTGCCCGGGGCGATCGCGTCGCGCGTCATCTTCTTCGACACGAGTTGCAGGAAGGGCACGTCTTCCTCGTTGAGTTCCTGCTCGCCGATGTCGGCCATGGTCGCGAAGATCGGCGCCAGCGCGTGTTCGCCGTCGCGGTCGACGGTGGCGCCGGCCCCCATGCCATTGAGGTCGGCGCAGAGGTTGCCCAGCGTCTCGCCGTGCTGGCTGACGCCTCCCCAGATGAAGGTGTTGATCATGTTGAAGGTCGGCGCGTGCACCTTGGTGTATTTCTCGGGGCAGCTGTAGAGGAACTTCGCGACCGCGTGCTGACCGGCTGTAAAGCCGGTGAAGATCGACATCAGGCTCTGGGAGTTGGGCGCCGCATAAGAGCAGTTCACGATCGAGTGCGGGTCGGTGATTACCTCGATCGGCGCAAACGCAGCCTGGCCACGTGGCAGATCGGGCCACACGTAGCACAGGAAGACCTGCGCGAGCATGCCCTTGAGGCCGGCGACGATGGTGTTGGTCGGGCGGTTGGTGAATTCCGGAGCCGAGCCCCGGAAGTCGAAGATCAGCCGGTCGCCGGTCTTGGTGAGCTTGCAGTTCACTTTGACCACACAGTTCTCGCGCAAGGTCGAGTCCTGGATGATGTAGGTGCGCACCGTCATGTCGGGCCACTCGCTGATGCGGCGCTTGACCTCGGCGCGAACGTTCTCCATCGTCAGGCGCAGCGTCGATACCAGCGCCTCCGGGCCATCGCTGTTCAGCGTCTCCTCGATACGCTGCTTGATGCGCAGGCAGGCGAAGAGCTTGACCTTCATGTCCTCGTACTGGAGCTTGGGCTCGCGCACCGAGTTCTGCAGGAAGGTCAGGATGTCGCGCTTGATCTCGTAGTTCTCGACGACCTTGAAGGGACTCATCTTGAGGCCCTCGTCGCACGGGCTCTCTGCCATCGACGGCATGCCGCCAGGCTCGATCGCGCCGTTTTCGCCCTCATGCACGGTGGACGCCACCCAGCACACCAGCTTTCCGTCGTGGAAGATCGGCAGGATCATGCTCTGGTCGGTGTTGTGCACGTTGCCGTAGCGCGAGTCGTTGTGGATGAAGCCGTCGCCTTCGCGCACGCCCACGGTCGGATCCTTCATCCAGTTCTTGATGATGAACTTGATCGGGTGGTGCACCAGCGCGGAGAAGATCAGCACCCCGCCGGCACTGGCGATCGCCAAGTCGCCCGAGGCGGAATAGACGCCGGTGATCACGTCGCCCCACTTGGCACCCGGCGCCGCGCCCATCTGCTCGACCATCTCGTAGCCTTCGTCGCAGCCGGACTGCAGGCGATCGCGGATCTTGGCGATGGTGTGGGCATCGCTGACCTTGTTGATCGACTCCTCTTCCAACGCGGTGCGCGGCATCAGGTCGTGGTTCTGCATGATCTCGGGATCGGGCCCGAGGAAGAGCGTGTTGTCGCTGAGGAACTTCTTGATCAGCTTCATTTCCTCGGCGCTTGGCTTGCGCGCCGGTACTTGGGTTGCAGTCTGTTTCATGGTCGGTCCTATGTCTTTCGTGGGTGCACTACGCGTCGTTGATCGTCAGGCCCGCAGGAACCAGGAAGCGCCCTGCTTGGCCGCCACGAAATTCCAGCCCGGATTCACCAGGAACGTGGTCACTTCGGAGGCGATGACTGCCGGTCCTTCGATCTGGACCCCCGGCTCGATCGAGGCGCGGCTCCACACCGGGGTCTCGCACGGCCCCTCGTGGCCGACGAAGTAGCAGGTGCGGACGCTTTCCGGCTTCGGCGGCTTGCGGCGCTGTTCGACCGGCAACGGCTTGATGTCCTCGAATTTCACCGTTTCGTGGCGAACGAATGCCGCGACCCGGATGGTGTTGATGCGGATACCGGCTTCCGGCGCCTGGGACCCCTCGCCGAAGCGCTTGCCGTAGTCGGTCGCGAACTGCTCGATGATCGCCAGCACGTCCGCCACGCCATGCATCTCGTGCTTCGGAATCACCGCCGTGGTCTGCACCAACTGGTTGCCGTAGCGCAGATCGAGCTCGAGGTCGTGGCAGATCTCCTCGCGCGGCACGCCCTGCCGGATCAGGTCCTGGGTCCCCAGTTCCTTCAGGTCGGCGACGATGTGATTGAAACGATCGTAGTCGTCGAACAGCTTCAGGCTGTTCGAGTCGTACAGGACCATGTACAACGAGGTTTCGTGAATGTGCAGCTGGTGCATGTTGCCGGCACCGACTGCCGAGAACACCGACGACAACGGCGGGGCCATGATCCTGTCGATGTTCAGGTTCTGGGCGATGCCGCAGCAGTGCAGCGGGCCGTTGCCGCCGTAGGCCAGCATCGTGAAATCCTTCGGATCGTAGCCACGAGCACGCAGCTCGGTGAACAGACCGTTGGCCATGTTGTCGTCCACCTTCTCGCGGATCAGCAGGGCGGCATCGATCACTTCACAGTCGAGATCGTCACACAGCGCGTCTTCGATGGCGGACTTGGCACGACGCGGATTGAGCGGGATGGAGCCGCCAGCGTAGTTCTTCGGATCCAGATAACCCAGCAGCAGGTCGGCGTCGGTGACGGTCGGCCTCATGCCACCCCGGTCATAGCAGGCCGGACCGGGGTCGGAACCGGCAGACTCGGGACCGCACTTGACGGTGTTGTACATGCGGTCGTAGCTGGCGACAGAACCACCGCCGGCGCCCAGCGTGACCAAGTGGACCATCGGCACCGACACCAGCCAGCGATCGATCACCGGATTGAAGTCGTAGTGCTTGATGCCGCCCTCCACGACAATGCCAATGTCGTAGCTGGTGCCGCCCATGTCGGTGGCGACCACGTTGCCCAGATCGCACTGGGTGGCCAGGTGCTCGGAGGCGCCGATGCCGGAAACCGGACCGGAGTGGATGGTCTGCAGCGCGTCGGTGGAGTTCAGCTGGGCCATGCCCCCGGAGTTGTGGATCACCAGCATCGGCTTTTCATAGCGGTGCGCGCGCAGGTTCTGCTCCAGCGCCGACAGGGCGTGGTACATGGTGTTGTGCAGGTAGCCGTCGACGATCGCCGAGGTCGCGCGCACGTACTCGCCCTTGCGGCCCGCCACCTGGTGCGACAGGATGATCGGAATCGCGCCCAGCAGGTGCGACGGATACTCTTCGAGCAGGATCTCCTCGGTACGCTGCTCGTGGGCCGGATTCACCACCGCGTTCACCAGCGCCACGACGATGATCTCGGCGCCACGGTCCACCAGCTCGCGGATCTGCACGCGCAGGTCGTCCTCGTCCAGGGCCATCACCAGATTGCCCTGGAAGTCGACGCGCTCGCGCACGCCGCGGATCATGTGCGGCAGTACCAGCGGGTCGGGACGCTGGGCATTGGGCATGTCCTGCTGTCCCAGGTTGTCCAGGCCCTCGCCGTAGCCGCGGGCACGCGACAGCGGCACCGTGGCTTCGTAGCCGGCCGTCACCAGCATGCCGATCTTGGGGCCCTTGTGCTCGATCAGGGCGTTGGTGCCCAGGGTCGTCGCGTAGCGCACCGAATCGACCTGAGAAAGGATTTCCTCGAGCTCGAGTTCCAGTACGTGGTAGGCCTTGCTCAGTGCCTCGTTGAAGCCCAACGCCAGATTATGGTGGGTGGTCAGGGCCTTGGCTTCGATGTACTTGCCATCCCAGACCACGAAACAATCGGTGAAGGTGCCACCGATATCAACAGATACGCGCCTCATACTATCTCCTCGAATTCCTTGCTCGGCTCGGGCCCGGCGACGGACCCAGGGGCCGGATTGCTGGGATGCTCAGTGGTTGTGGCCCTGATCCGGCAGGACCGCCGGTCCGACGACGGTCTCCTTGACCTCGTCCCGCTGCGCCCACTGGGCCTTCAGCGCCGGCAGATCGGGTTCCATGTCGAGCAGCGGAGGGTGGCCGGGGATCGCGTACTCGGTCTCGACCATGGTTCCGCAACTCGGGCAGTAGTACTCCAGGATGCGTACCCACTCGGGATCGGGACTGAACGTAAAGCGGTACTTGTCGGGGTCGATGATGGGCGGATGGATCTCCCGCGGATCGCGGTTATAGACCAGCATGCCCTCCTTGTAGCCCTTGCTGGCACTGCCCACCACGTGGTCGCAGACGCGGCATTCCCAGTTCTCGGTGTCGAGGTTGATGCGCAGGTATTCCGTCATTAGCACTTTCATGTCTTATCCCTTTCTGTTCAGCATGATGTCGCCGGCATCACTGACCACGAAGGTCCAGCCGTCCAGCACTCGGCAGGTGAAGTAGTCTTCTTCGAGGATGGCGGGGCCGGCGGCGAAGTCGCCGGCCTTGAGCTCTGCGAGCTTGTAGACCGGGACGTCGATCCGCCCCTGGTCCCGCGTCAGAACATTGCGCTCGCCGTGGGACTTGGCAGGCGAACCCTCGACAAACCGGGCGGACTTGCCGGCGTCCTGACGCAGCGACTTGACGGCCACGACCTCGAGTTCGACGACGTCTGCCTGAGCGAACTCATTGAGGAAGATCTGCAGGTCCCCGACCGGGCGCGAGACTTCCTCGCCGTCTGCCGTTTCCGCCACCAGGCGACCGATGACCTCGTACTCACCCTCACCGAATCCCTCCGCAAACATGTCGCGCGCGGCCTTGACCTTGAGTTCCGCCAGCGCATCTGCGACCCCCGCACTGCTGCGGTCTTCGAGGACCACCGTGTAGCGCTGGGAGATATCGCAGGAGCCGATGCCGTTGGCGCTGAACACCGCTGCCAGTTGGGGCACCGCGACGGTATCGATACCGGCCTTTTCGGCCACGCCACACGCATTCAGCGGGCCTGCCCCGCCGAAGGCGAGCAGCACGGTGCCCTTCGACACCTTGGTGTGGCGGTGCAGTTCGACTGCGATCTTGTCTTCGTAGGCGTGCTCCATCTGCAGGAGCGCAGCGTCCAGCTCGAGCCCGAGAGGTTGAGCGATGTTGATGCTCACCGCGGTAGCTGCCCGATCCAGGTCGAGATTCATGCCGCCGCCAAAGTAGGACTTGGGATCGAAGATTCCCGACAGCAGACTGGCGTCGGTGATGGTGGCTTCCTTGCCGCCGCGCCCGAAGGCCGCCGGCCCGGGTACGGCTCCCACGCTCTCGGGCCCGATCACGATGCGCCCGTTCACCGCCTTGAAGATCGAGCTGCCGCCGGCGCCCGCACTGAAGATCTCGCACAGCGGGAAGGACACGGTGATGCCTTCCACATGACCGCGGCGAACTTCGGCGATCTTGCCGTGCAGGCACTGGCCGATATCGGTGGTGGTGCCACCGACGTCGATCATCACCACATCGCCCAGGTTGTAGAGCTTGGCGAAGCTGCGCAGACCTTCCATGCCGCCCCGCGGACCGGAGCTATAGGTCTTGATCGCCACGGTCTTGGCGACCCGGGAGGCATCGCCATCGTTGCGGAAGATCAGCAGCGGGTTCTTGGTCCGGTAGGCCCGCAGCCGGTTCTCCGCGTTGAACAGGAAGGCCTCCATCGAGGTATGGAGGAAGGAATTGATCAGCGCGGTCCACGTCCGCCGCACCACGTCCCGGTCCATCGCCACGTCGCAGCCATAGAGCACCGGCACGGCCCCCAGCAGGTGACGCGGATACTTGCGCAGCACCACCTTTTTGAAGCGGTCCTCGACCGATTCGAAGTCGGCGCCGCCGAAGCTCACGACCAGCCGATTGGCGCCGGCGGCAGTGAGCTTGTTGATCGCCTTGACGACCTCGATCTCGGCCTCTTCGCCCATCACCATGTCGCTGCCCAGAAACACCAGACGGTCACCGACCAGCGCTTCGAAGACTTCCGGATCCTCCTCCGCCAGGCGCACCGGGAGGTCACGCGCCGCTGCGTCGATGATCAGTCCCAGCCGCGGGCCCTTGCGCTCACAGATCGCGTTGGTTCCCTGGGTCGTCGAATAGCGGATCAGATCTGCTTCCTCCAGCAGGCGGCTGACGTTCTGCTCGCCGTAGACCACGCCAGAAGCCTTCTGCAGACCTTCGAAGAAACACTTGCTAAGGTCATAGGGCGTCGTCAGAACCTTGGTTTTCTTGACCACGCCGTCTTGATTGACACAGATATCGGTGAGGGTTCCACCGTTATCGATGTTGATTTGTAGTCCCATGCTGCATATCCTCCGGCCAGCGGTTCTCGATTCAATTCACTCTGTTTCGATACGGGAATTGCATGGCAAGAATCATCTTCGTGCCATATCCGCGCCACCATCCACCATATGTTCTAGATTGGTTGCGAGGCATCCGAAGACTATTCAGCAAGCGCTATGCCATTGCGAGGATCACTGACGGAAATTTCTATCTTGTTGTTTTAATGCATTTTTCAGGAACCTAAAATAAAGGCACTCTCGTATTCGCTCGTCCGGTTATCGGAGTCCGTCCGAATGTCGGAGTGCGACGACCCGGCGACCTCGAGCGCATTTTCCCGGGATATCTACCGCGGCATTTGCAGCGGCGATGGAATAGCGTGCGCGAACGGTTTGGCGGACAGGATCAATCCAACGTTCCGCAACCGATGAAATGGCGAAATGAATCCCGATCAGAACAGACGAAAAAAATGGGCATGCCATCGCATACCCATCTCGCTTCAGGAGTCGCACCGCCGATCAAGCCAGCGGCGACGATCCCGGTGCAGCGCCCTATTCCTGATTGCCGCGAACGCTATCGACAAAAGACTCCAGGTCGAACCGCTTCAGCTTGAGATACAAGGTGCTCTTCGCGATCCCCAGCGCGCGCGCCACGGCTGCCATATTACCCGCGTTGGCGCGGATCGCCTTGAGGATAGCCTCCCGCTCGACGTCAATCAGTCGACCTTCACTGTTCGCGGCCGTCGACTCGTCAGCGCACTCCCGGGAATCCGGGAAAGTCGGCGAATAATTCAGGATATCGACTGGAAGGAACTCGACGCCGAGCAAATGGCTCGGTGCGGTAAGAAGCATGCATTCCATTACATTGCGAAGCTCGCGGATGTTGCCGGGCCAATTGTATCGTTCGAGCGCTTCGAGTGCCGAAGGCAGCAATTCTCCCTTTCTGACGCCGTGCCGCTGAGAGAGTTTCTCCAGGTAGTAATCCGCCAGAATCGGAATATCGCCGACGCGATCTCTGAGCGGAGGAATCCGGATGCTGGTGACCGCAATCCGATAATACAGATCCATTCGGAAGCGGCCCGCCTCGACCTCCTGACGCAGGTCACGGTTGGTCGCGGCAATAAGGCGGAATTTCACCTTCCGTGACTTGTTTTCCCCGATCCGATAAACCTCGCCGTCTTCCAGCACGCGCAGGAAGTGGGGCTGCAATTCGAGGGGCATTTCCCCGATCTCGTCGAGAAACAAGGTTCCACCATCTGCAGCTTCCACTTTCCCTACCATCCCGCCCCGCCGGGCACCGGTAAAGGCCCCGTCCGAGTATCCGAACAGTTCGCTGGTCAACAACTCGCGTGAGAACCCTCCGCAATTCAGCGCCACGAAGGGCGCATCCTTGGCATTGCCCGTGGCATGCATGCATCGCGCGAAGACATCCTTGCCGACTCCCGTCTCGCCCAGCATCAGTACCGGCACGTTCGATTTTGCCAACTGGTGGGCGCGGCCAACTGCTTCGAGAATGGATTTGTCCTGTCCGACGACCCGCCCGAACGATCCCTTGTCGATGACCGTCGCCAATTCATTCGCCGGCCCCGCCGGACTTGCCATGTAGCGCCCCCCGGGATTCGGAAGAGTCAGCAGCGTTCCGATGCGCTGCCCATTGTGCATCACGGGTTCGAGCCATTCCGGCTTGATCCAGGCAGGCAACTTCCCTGGCAGTTCTTCGCCACGCGCGGCACCGATCATGATGTCGTTGAGTTTTAGGGCGCCCGCGGAACCGACCGATTCGCCGAGGCGCTGCAAGGCCGAAGTGGCTCGCTCGTTCGCCTTTACCGGGCGGCCACGGCGGTCGAGCACGACCATGCCGTCGCCGGTGCTGGCGGTGAGGCGGCGCATGCAGTATTCGAGCAGGCGATAGCGATGATCCATCTCGAAGCGCGCCAGCCGGTTTTCGATCCGGCCTGCCGAGGTGACGACCAGTGCCAGATTGTGGCGGCAATAGCTACCGTTCAGCCCGGAAACGTCGATCACCCCGAGAATCGAATTGTCGTAGGGATCACGAATTACCGTCGCCGAACAGGTCCAGCGCTTGATACCGGAACAGAAATGTTCTGCCGAATGAATCTGGACAGGCTGACCGAGCGTCAGTGCGGTCCCGATAGCATTGGTACCACAGGCGGCCTCGGTCCATTCGCTCCCGGGCATCAGGTTGATTCTTTCAGTAGCGCCGCGCAGCGAGGTCGACGAATCTCCTTCCAGATTGAGGATTATCCCGTTGTGGTCGGTCAGCACCATGACCGTGCCCGTCTCGGAAAGGAAGTCACGCGCTTCCGCCATTACCGGCGTGCCGGCGGAGAGCAGTTCCTGATGTTCTTCGCGCAAGACCTTGAGCACTACTTCATCGATCGGCGCAGGCCCCTGGTCTATTCCAGGATCGACGCTGGCGTCGGCACAGCGCCGCCAGGAATCGTTGATCAATTGACGCAGCGCCGTGCTTTCTCCGCGGACGCCACCGAGAAACCGCTCCCAAGAATCCATGATGCGGCCGTCGTTTTCCGGGCGTGAAAACATCTGACTGCCCGTCTCTCTGAATTGCATTCCGCACTCCTCCTTTGTCGTGCCGTCCGATGTCGGGCCGATCGACTCCGACTCGAACGATCATTTTCCTGCTTGCATTTCGTAGCGCCAGCGAGTTCGCCGGAACGGCTGAATGGTCGACATGCGATTTCCCGACGGCCGCGTGACCCGGCCAGACCATTCTCGTCAGCCACGCCAGCGCACCGACTCCGCCGACCACAAGCAATTTGCACGCCACCCGACAGGAAACAGTTCCGCTGGCAAAAAACCCACCCACGGAACAAGGCAGTCACAGGTACGAAAGCGTGATTCCGGCGGATTCACAGCGTCAGTCGCATCGCTCCGGCGCGTTTATCACTTTAGCACTAGACGCCAGTCATCCCCAGAAGCGTCCGATTGTCGGACGGCCAGAATCCATCAATCGGACACCGGCTCAGTCCAGAAACCAATAGCCGTCCGGGTCGATCCATGCCCTCACCGGCAGCCGTTGGCCATCCCCGCCCTGATGCGGCATGCCCGGCCAGCGATTTCCGCACACCAGACTTCCGGCCGCGTTTCCAGTGGCGATGTTCAGGCAGATATCGACGCCAGGCAGCGGGCCGACCAGGGCACACGGCTTTACCGGAAGTCCCGGAAAGGCGGCCAGCAGCAAGCCGCCCCAGGCCGGCCCGCCAAAACAATTGACCAACGGAAAGCGGCAATGACCGATCTGCTCGAACAGCCAGTTCCAGGCCATGGCGTCGATGCGTCCATCGAATATCGCCACCAGCCGCAGCGAGCTCGAGTCGAAGGCCTCCATCGGCGCGCTGCAGCCATCGCGCTCGGACTTGAGCGTCGCGCCGCAGATTCCCAGATGCGTGACGACGGACAGGACATGCGGCGCCAGGGCGTCATTCGACGCGAGGCGATCCGCGATCACCAACCCTGCTCCCAGTTGCAGGCAACCAAGGACGAGCCAGGGCCACTGCGGTGAGTTCGGCTCGGCGCACACCATCAACAAGTCGCCCCCATGCAGGTCGAGCGCCGCCACGAGATCCCACGCCGCCTTGAGCGTGATCCCGGCGATTGCCTGAGCTGCCAAGCCGGGAAGTTCGAGCCGTGGAGGCTGGCAGCTCGGCGGGGGACCCGGTGCTCCGGCCCCCTGCCCGAGCGAGGCGAAGTCGATCACCCTGGCACCCGGAACGCCGGCCAAGGCCTCGTGGAACACGACGAACCAGCGGCAATCGGCCGCGTGATGCCGTCGCGCGCTGTCGCGAATCGCGCCCAGCCACACGACTTCCACGCCCAGGCGGAGAAGCGCCAGCATCGTGGTGACGGCTTCCAGCCCGATCGGCAACGCAACGCCCACGCGATCGCCGGCTCGGACGCCACGCAGGAGAAATGCCGCGGCCACGGTCGAGGCGTCCTCGGCAAGCTCGGCAAAGCTGCGTTCGGACCATTCACCGGCGAGGCTCGGTGCGCATAGAGCCAGACGCTGCGGGGCGCGGACGGCGTGTCGCCCGAGGAGGCTGTCGGCCGCATCGAATCGGGTCGGTTCGAGCCAGCCCAAGGGGCTCCCCGTCCGCGGCCTGCCACCTTCATGGTCGAGGCCGACCTCCTCGGCCACCGCGTGCCAGAAGTCCCCCGAGTTCCGCAGTGACCAGCGCTGAAGCTCCTCGAGGAAACCAAAGCCGTTGTGCGCGACGAATCGGCCCAGACGCGTCTCTTCCCACCGCACCTCTGTCGGTAGATACATCCGCATTCCCATTCCCCCGAGACACGGATCGCTTTCCTCCGCGCGTGGACATTGCATCGCCGCCAGATGCCGAAGCCGAAGCTCCGGCACCTGGCGCTCGAACGCCAGCGACTGCCGCCTACCGGCCGCCGGTCGCCACCTGCTCGAGCTTGCTGAGTGAAACGTCTCTTTCCTCTACGCCCTCGGGGTTCGACTTCATGTTCGCCGACCAGGTGGTCGAGTGATTGCGCTTGACGTCGATCACGTGGCCGACCACCGGCATGACCGCCTTGTATCCGTCCTCGCCGATGTCCGGGCGATTCTGAAAGATCATGAATTTCCAGAACTCGCCCTTCTGGTCGTACATCTCGCCAAGATAGGGACGCGGGAAGTCCACCTCCATGTACACCACCTTCTTGCTGTACGGGTGCTCGGCCGGCGGCGTCCCCTCGACCACATAGACCTCGCGCGGCTCCCACTCGATGTGCTTTGCCGGGAAGTAGTACGGCGCCTCGGTCAGGCCGACCGACGGGAACTCCGCCGGCGTGTCGCGCTTGCTGTTGTCCACGCTCAGCTCGGGACTGTGCGCGATCGCGAACACCCAGCGCTTGGCGACCAGCTTGTTGGCCCGATATTTGGTCGGGAAGGCATCCCAGATATCCCAGTCGTCATAGAGCTGGTCGGTGCCGCCGATCGGATCCATCCAGGCGCCGCCGGACAGGCGCCGCGTGCGGCGCACCGATTTCAGGTAGGCCCAGGTATCGTCCGGCTTCGACGACGACGCATCGTTGTAGCGGATCGAGAAGGTGCCCAGGCCACGGATGTCCTGCGGGCTGGTCGCGAACAGATAGGTCTTCTGCGCGATCGTGCCGTCGCCCTCGCTGATCGGGCCGCCATCGAGCCGACCCTCCATGTAATAGCGTCGCGACTGCCAGCGCTGCACCCGTTCGACACCGCTCGATCCGCTGATGAACACGAACGAGATGTCGCGCAGATCCATCGTCGCGCCATAGGTGGCGGCCCGCAGGTTCCAGATCACCTTGTCGCCGGCGTTCGGGTCATCCATCTTGATCGCCTCGGGCGGGAACAGCATGCCGGCTTTCCAGCCGCTGACCGTTCTCGCCGCCGGATCGAACTGGACGTCCTTCGACCACTCCTTGGTCGCCTGGACGTACTTGGGATCCATCTCGATCTTCTTGGAGTGGGCGATCTTCATCGTCAGCCCGAACTCCTTGATCATCTGCTCGAGCTTCTCGGGAACCATGCTGGCGACGGTCTTGCCCTCGAAGGTCTCGTTCTTGACCTTGTCGTAGTTGTCCTTGTCGATCACGAAGCCGGCCTCGAGTTCGGCGGCGAATGCGGCGGAGGTGCCGGCCAGCAGCAGCGCGCCGATCAGCGCCAGCGGCTTCGCGACGGGTCGTTGGGAATTGCGGAAATGAGTTTGCGACATGTGGGTCTCCTGCTTAGAACAGACGCGTCAGACGGAAGGTCAGCTGGTTGTTGTTGGCGAAGTAGCCGAACAGCTGGGTGGACGGATTCGGGTCGAACAGAGTCTTGGACTTGCCATGGGCCCAGAACAGGTCCGCTTCGACCTTGGCCCGCCAGCTGTCCCCGAGCACGAACTCGACGGCTGGAATTGCAAATCCCCCGCCATGGTTGAGGTCGAAGCCGACCGCGAAGCTCGGGTTGATGGTGTCGCCCTTGTAGTTGAGCACCGAAAAGGCGGTCAGGATGGTGTTGTGCTTGGTCAGCGGCGCGCCGTATGCGAACAGGCGCACCAGGTCGTCGGATTCCCGGTAGTCGCGGATCCAAGTATCGAAGATCTGCACCGAGGAAAAGGACGGCCGGTTGGTGCCGAGCAGGCTCTGGAAATTCAGGTTCTTGTCGGCCCGCAGCATCACCGTCACGGTGTCCTTCCGCTTGATCCCTCCCAGACCGAGACCTGCTGCGGCGCCCCGCGTCGGCGCGGTCAACGGACCGGTGCCGACGTTGAATGGCTGGCCGTAGGTGTAGGCGAGCTCGGCGCTGAGTACCGTGTCAAGCTCCGCGAGATAGCCGCTGACCGTCGCGCCGAGGACGTCGATGGTCGGATTGATCAGGTCAAACAGCGGCCCCTGGGGTGTCTTCTTCCACGGGTTGAACACCGAGTTGGCGACCGGATCGGCCGAGAACGTGCGGATGTAGGCAAGCGAGTAATTGACCGGACCGGCGGTACCGGACCAGCGCACGCCGCCGGTCACGTCGTCCTTGTCGGCTTCCGGATGATCGCAATCGTGGGTCGTCAAGGCGGTCAGGTCGAAGCCGCGGTAGGGCTGAAAAAACCAGCGACCGCCCTGGATATCGTAGGTATTGCCGATGTCCTTGCAGCGATCGAGCCCGGGACGGATGAAGATGTCGAACTGGCCGTCGGCTTCCGGCACGTCGAACTTCATGGCCGCCAGCCACAGCGGCTTGCGCCACTCCTCGTTCTCGCCTTCGAAGAACAGCCGCCACGAGAGGTCGTAGCCGTGGACCACGTCCATCGCGTGGAAGAAGTCCGACTCGCCCCAGACGATCTGCTGTTTACCGAGTTTGAAGGTGGCCCTTTCGCCGAGCTTGAACTGGGCCCAGAACTCGCGCAGGTCCTTCTGGTTGTAGTTGTCGAGGATGCTCGAATCGTCACCGCCGGTGGTGCCGGTGGCCTGCCGCAGATCCTCGAGCTGCTCCAGGTAGTCGGTCTTGTGCTCGCGATCGAGCCGCCCGACGGCTTTCCACTGCACCGGACCGGTATATGCGTCGGCATCGAGCAGCAGCGACGCGCGCAGCATCGACGCCTTCCATTTGTCGTCGTAACCGACGGTTTCCGGGATGTCCTGCAAATTGAAGGCCGCCCAGCCACGGACATAGCCGCCCAGGTGGAAGCTGGCCCAGTCGGAATCGTCGGCGCGGGCCGCGCCGCAGGCGGCCCAGGCCAGTGCGGTGGCGACGGCCAAGCTGCGAAGTTTTCTGTTGTTCATAGAGTTCCCTCGTTATCTGCGTAAGGTGTGGGCACGACTTCCCCCCGACGCGGCCGGCGTCCGGCGCGCGTACGTCAGGCTGCGTCGGCAAGGGTCAAGCGGTTGGAACGGGAACCGGCTCGGCGTCCGGCGCGAGTTCGATCGGGTGGCGTTTCGAGCCGACGATGAACTCCGGCTGGAACAGGTACACCAGCGCGGGCATCAGGAAGAGCGCCGAAGCGGCCGAAATGGACAGCCAGATCGCGATCAGCACACCCATGTCCGCCTGCAGCCGCAAGGACGAGAAACTCCACAGCACGACACTGGTGATCAGCGTCAGGGCGGTGATCAGCACACCCTTGCCAGCGCTCGCGATCGACTTGGCAATCGCCCGGCCGACGTCGCGGTGATGGTGCAGTTCTTCGCGGATGCCATCGACGATGTAGAAGGTGTAATCGACTCCGAGCCCGATACCCAGCGCGACCACCGGCAGCGTGTTGATGTTCATGCCGATGCCCTTCCAGGCCATGTAGCTGAAGGTCAGCGTGTTCGACAGCATCACCGGGATCATGAAGAACACCCCGGCGACCATCGATCGGTATGTGACCGTGCAGCACACCACCAGCACCAGCAGCGCGAAGGCGATGGCCTCGATCTGGCCGCTGAGGATGACCTCGTTCACCGCCGCCAGCACGCCGATCAGGCCGCCGGCGAGCATGAAGTCGGCCTTCTCCATCGGATTCTGGGCGACGTAGTCCTTGACCCGTGCGATCGCGGTGCGGATGGTCTCGCCCTGATGGTCGCGGAAGAACAGTGTGACCGAACCGTTCTGGGCCTGCGGATCGGCGAAGCGATCCATGTCGCCGGGGTCGGTACCGGAGACGAACATGTAGGCCAGCTCGCCGTTCTCGTTGGCGGTGTTGCCGATCTCCTGGTAGCGCGCATTGCCCTCGCGCAGCACCCGCTTGACCGCCGGCAGGACGTCGGCCAGCGACAGGCTGCCGCCGACCTCGGGCTGGGCCTCCATGTATTTCTGGAAGCGCTCCATGCTCTCGAGCACTGCCGGCTCCTTGAGGTCGCCTTCGTTCCTGCCGCCGACAACGACGAACATCCGGTCCGAGCCCTGGAACTTGTTGTTGATCGCCGTGGCGTCCTGGTTGTAGGCGGAGTCCGGCCACAGGATCGGCGAGCCCGGATTGGCGTCGCCGACCTTCAGGTTGAACGCATACAAGGCGGATATCGCGAAAACGGCAACGGCCCCGATCACCACGCCATAGCGCGCGCGCGAGGTGACGACTGCCGAGCAGAGGTTGAGGATCCAGCGCAGCGCCGGCAGGATGTCGATCGGGTGGGCGTAGCGCTTTTCGAGGCGGCAGTAGGACAGCAGCACCGGGGTCAACACCAGCGCGCTGATCATGATCGACAGGATCCAGGCGGTGCCGATGTAGGAGATCTTCTCCAGCATCGGGATCGGCGTCAGCGCCACCACCAGCACGCAGCCGGCATCGGCGACCACCGCCAGCATCCCCGGCTTGAACAGATTGAGCAGGCTCACCCGTGCCGCCGCCTTGGTGCTCGGCGCCCCGTTGGCCACCTCGTCTTCGAAGCGCGAGACCAGTTGGACCGAGTTCGACACCGCCTGGGCGGTGATCAGGAAGGCCACCACGATGACCAGCGGATCGAGATGGAAGCCCATCAGCTTGGCCGCCCCGAGCGCCCAGATCGCGCTCACCGCGCCGGTGGTGAGGGGCAGCAGTGTGCCGTGCCAGGTGCGGGTGATCAGCAGCAGGAGCAGCACCAGGGCCGAGACCGTTACCGCGAAGATCTGGATCGTCTCGGTCAGGTAGAAGTTCACCAGCCCGTAGAGGATCGGCTCCCCGACCACCCGCACCAGCACGCCGTCGCCCCGGGCGTTGTCGACGATCTCCTTGATCTGCCGGTAGGCCTTGAAGTAATCGACCTCGCTGTCGGTGAAGTCCGCGGTGATCAGGGTCGCCTTCATGTCGATCGACACGTAGGGCCCATACACCAGCGGATTGTTCAGCACCGACTCCCGCAGCACCGCGATCTCGGCGTCATCCGTGGGCAGGTTCGGCCACATCAGCGGGCGTGACTCGATACCCTCGGTCGAAGCCCGCACCTCCTTCACCTTTTTCGATGCCAGCGAAATGATCTGGTAGGTGTCGACCCCCTCGACCTTCTGCAGGCTCTGGGTGATCTGCTGCACCTTGCGCAGCACGGTCATGTCGAATACGTCACCCTTCTCGACCTCGAGCATGATGCTGACCATGTTCGAGCCACCGAAGGTTTGCTTGAAGCGGTTATTCACTTCGACGTACGGATGGTTCTTCGGCAACAGGTCACTGAACACCGTCTTGACCGCGATATGGCCGGCGAGATAGGCCATCACGGCGGTGATCCCTGCAATGACCACCAGCACGATCACGCGGTACTTCAGTATCAGGTCGATAAAGTGTTCGAGTGCCTTGAACGTCTTGTTCTTCATCGTCGGTTCCTCGTAGCGATGACGGCGGCGCGCCTAGTCGCGGCCATAGATGTGGAGTTGATCGCCTTCGAGCTGCGCCAGGTTGGAGCCCGCGAGGTAGTAGCGTTCGCCCACGGCAATGATCTGGGTTCGCCAGGAGAGGTCCTTGTCCGAGATCCTGCCGCCCTGCCAGCGGGTACCGTCCTCGCTGCCGATCAGGCGCACGCCCTTGTCCCCGACCGCGATCCAGCGCTTGCCGTCCCACAGCACGCTGTTGAGGTGTTCCCGGGTGACGCGGGGCTGCTCGAGCCAGTTGTCTCCACCGTCGTGGGTAACCAGCACCGCGCCCGACAGGCCGACCGCCACACCGTTCTCGGGATCGCGGAAGCGGACCGACATCAGGCTCGACTTCAGCGGTCCGGACTTCGGCGACCAGCTTTCCCCGCCGTCGCGCGTGCGCAGCATCGCGCCGAACTCACCGACCATCCAGCCGTCCGCGCCGAGCAGGAATATGTCATTCCATGCCTGGTCCTTCTCCTCCAGAACGCGACGCCAATGCGCGCCGTAATCCTGCGTCCGCAATACCGCGCCGACTTCGCCCACCGCCCAGGCGATTCCGTTCGGCAGGGTTCGCACCTGGAGCAGCTTGTTGGCGATCTCGGAGCGCGGCACATCGACCGAACGCCAGTTCCGTCCGCCGTCCGAAGTCACCAGCACATCACCCGCGTTGCCGACCACCACCGCCCGGTCCGCGTCCCACGCCGAGATCGCCTGCAGGTGCACCGCGGCCGGCGTCGACTGGATCGTCCAGTGCTCTCCGCCGTCGTCGCTGCGCACGATCTTTCCGTAGGAACCGACTGCCCACACGACGCTCGCGCCGGGCGCGGCCACGCCATAGAAGACATCGCGCCGTTCGATGGCCGGCGCTTGCAGCTGGCTGATCTCGGGCTCCCACTTGATGAAGAACGCGGCGTACAGGAGACAGCCGATGATCAGCAGCGGCAGCGACGAGGCCACCACCCCGGAGGCGGCACGGAGCGCCCCTCCCAGCGAAAGTGTCGAGTCAGCGGCCATGGCAGGCTTCCGCGACACGGCGGGCAAGCGGGCAGCAATGTGCCGGCGGCCGCCGCAATTGAATTTGTATGTCTCCGGTCATTTCCCCTTCCTTCTCTTGGCGCCGCGGCACCTGTGGCACAGAGCACCCCGCTTCGAGTGGATGCAAGGCCGCATGCCGCGTGCATCGACCCACCCTGGCAGGACTGGGCGCGGCCCGTGTATCTGGCGGCCAGCCTCCCGACGGGGGCGCTGGACTGTGAGTCGCAACTTCGATGCCAGTGCCAGATACAACCGCAAGCACTTGTTTTTTTGTGTTTTTCAGGAGGAATCCGATTGCGGCGTCGCAACATCACGGTTTGCTCCGTCCGGATATGCTCCTTGTCGTAGGCCAGCTATCGGACTACCGGACACGGGCGCCGGGCGCGCCAGGAGGGCTCGATCGGGCGCCGGCAAAGCTCGCCGCGGCGGCATTTCACCGCGCTGGGGGAATCGGCCATCGGGCCTGCTGCGAACAAGGCATGTATTGCCACGGCGCTGATCGCGGCCAGTGGCGTCCCGCTGAATTCCGGTTCGGAAGGCGGAGCGCCGCGACGCCACCGGCCGCCTCGCAAGTGCGGGTTTCAAGTACCGTCCCGGAAGGCGAGGCGCGCAGTTCTCATCGGGCGAACAGGGGCACCCGCAGCGCTGACCGCGTGCGGTCTGCGGCTCAGCGAAGATCGCTCGCAGCTTGACCCAAGCGGCCCGGGTGACCGGCGTCTTTCAGCCACCAAGCGGCATGTGGCGACCCCGGCACGACGACCTCACCCG
This sequence comes from Rhodocyclaceae bacterium, assembly GCA_020445745.1. GTDB lineage: Bacteria > Pseudomonadota > Gammaproteobacteria > Burkholderiales > Rhodocyclaceae > Cognatazoarcus. The sequence continues at coordinate 32,868 of JAGRGB010000198.1, forward strand.
GGCCCGCCACGAAGCGGTGGCCAAGGCGCTTGGGTCGGCCCGACCGCGGCACCGGCCGGGCCAGCGCCCCCAGCGACTCCCCGGCCTGGCCTCTGCAGTGCACGGCGACATCCCGGCGATCGTCGAGAGACGAAGTCCAGCCGGCAGGACTGCGGGATCCTGTTGTTTGGCCGCTCTGTCCCGCGCCACGGCAATCGGCCATCGACGCGCCCGTCTGCCGGCCGCCTCAATTGCGCGGTTTGCCCTCCAGCGAGCGGATGTAGGCGACGATCTTCCAGATCAATTCGTCCGGTATCGACGCCTTCCAGGACGGCATGACGTTGGCGCCGCGCTGACGCCCATCGGCGATGGTGTCATGGATCACCTGGGGATCCCACGCCTTGCGCTCCCGGAACGGGCGCACCTTTCCGGAATCCCCTTCCTGGCCATGGCAGTAGGCGCAGGTCTGGACGAACTTGCTTCGGCCGGTCGCGATCCACGCCGGATCTGCCAGCTGGGCCAGGGTGGGGACCGGGGCGACCACAGGCTCGGCTTCCGCGGCAAGTGCCGGCCGCGGACCGGGCAGCAAGGCCAGGATGCCGGCGCAGGCCAGCACTATGCTCCGAATCGCCCGCGTGCAAGCGGCTGCCGGCAGCATTTCGGTAACGGGTTCACTGACGAACATGGATGCAATTTCCGAGAATGGCGGAACCGGCCTGCCACAGGCCGGCTCCACACCGGGATTCGACTGCCGTGCCGACCGGGCACCCAGCGGCGCTCAGTCGACGACGAAGGCGATCAGGGCCGCACCGCCCCGGATGTCCTTGAAGTCCGGGAAGACGCTCGACGCAAAGCCGGGAAACAGCGAGCCGAAACCGCTCGGCACCAGCACGTACTGCTTGCCACCGGCGGAGTAGCTGATGATTCCGCCGCGGATGCCGGAACCGGTATTGAATTTCCAAAGCTCCTCACCGCTGCGGTTGTCGTAGGCATGGACCAGCCCGTGCGAGTCGCCATTGAAGACCAGCCCCCCCGCGGTGGCCAATACGCCGCCCAGGCCCGGCAGGTCGTAGTCGACCGACCAGACCTGCTTTCCGCTCAGCGGCTCGTAGGCGGCGAGGCGAGCACTCGCCTTTCCATCCGGCGGCGGCACGAAATCGAACGCGCTGACGCCGAAGTAAGGCTGCGAAAACGCCATCTCCTTGACGTCCTGTTCGCCGCTGGCGACCTTCATGCAGAATTCGTGGGCGTTGGTGTACCAAAGGCCGGTCTGGGGACTGTAGGCGCCGGCATTCCAGCTGCGGGCGCCAAGCACGCTCGGGCAGAACACATCGGGCTTGCCCATCTGCGGTTCGTGCCGCCCGACCA
>JAGRGB010000199.1 GCA_020445745.1 Rhodocyclaceae bacterium
CTGAAGGCAGGCACCGCGCCGAGCCAGCGCGGATTGGCCGCGAGTTCGCTGAGGGTCGCCGCGGCACAATCGAACAGGGCGTTGTAGAGCCAGCGCGGATGGCGGCCGGCGAGCGCGTTCAAGGCATCCGGTCCTCCGCTGCTCGTAATACTCGGTGGTGGCAAGGAATTCTGCCAGGGCCTCCGGGTGAAATTCGACCCTCATCGGGCGATGGCTTGCCGGACCTTCGCAAATGTCTCTTCGGCGGGAACGGTCTCTACCTCTCCACGCCGTACTTCATCAACGCGCTGCTTCGCTTCTCGCATCCAAAGCTGTCGGATATAGCCGTCCTCGGCCGGATCAAGGCTTTCGACTAGTTTGTCGGCCAGCAACGCACGCGCCTCGCTGGGCAGCGCAAGTGCCTCGGAAGCGATCTGTTCGACGGTCATAGGCATGGCGTCTCCGATGTTCTTGAGCACGGCCTTATTGTAGTGCTGACGAACTGCGAAGAACAAAAGCCGGCACCGCTGTGATGGCGAGCAAGGCTCCCGCGAGCCGTCTGGCACCTGTTGCCCTGAAGATGCGCTGTGCCTGGACTGCTCCCGCTGCCCCCGAGGCATTCGTCATGCCTCGGGGGGCTACGGTGAGTTCCCAAGATCTGGGATCTTGCGCTTTTCCAGGCCGAGCGTCGTACGGCAGGTGACGGTCCGATTGCCGCCGCTCAATCTGAGCAAGCCAAACGGCCCCTCAGGTCGAACACCAGCTGTTCGCCCACGCAAGGACGCGTCTTGGCTACCACGCCAGCGCGATGCGGCGGGCACTGTCACCGGCGCGCTCGCCGCCGGCGACTCCCCGACGTGGCGCCCCAGCTCGCCAGGATCGGCCGTCGTGGCGGCAGGTGTCGGGTGCCGATCACGGCCGCGAGGACCTGTCAGCGTCGTGCGAATGTAGAACTCACTTGGCCGCGGGCTGCACTGCGATCGACCACCTTCTCAGCTTGCCGACGTCGAGTGCCGAGAGGTCGGCCACCTGCAATGTCCATTGGCCGGCGATCTTCGCGCCGAGAAGCGGCGCGAGCGCCGAGTCGAAGGACGATTCCCACTCGCGACTCAGATCGTCGCCGCTGGCGCCAGAGCGGTCGTACAGAACCGCACGGCGCCCGTCCGGGGCGGTCAGGACCACTTGCAGGTCGCCGACGTACGTGTGGTCGATATCGATGGCGACCTTGATGCTGCCGGCTTCGCCATCACCCTTGAGTTCGATCGCGTCGGCGATGCCAGCCGGGCTGTTGTCGGGAATCGCGATGTCCGGGCTCGATTGTGCGCTTGCCGCGGAATCCGCCTCGCGCGCGGGAACTGCAGCCGCTTCCAGCGCCGCCTCCAGATTGATCACCGGTCTGGCGCCCTCGCCGGCCGGTTTCGCGGAATCCTTCAGCAGCGCAACCACGCGTTCGGGTCGCATGCCGGGATGCTCGGCGACGAGCCGCGCAGCGATGCCTGCGGCCAGCGCCGCCGAGTAGGTCGTCCCTTCGCGGGTATCGATGCGGTCGCCCGGGCGCACCGGGATCATCTCGCCCGGCGCCCACAGGACGCTGCTTCCCTGCTGGGTGAAGGCCGACGGCCTGCCCTTGCGATCCACCGAGGCGACGACCAGGATTCGCGACGCGAGAGCGCTGCGATCGAAAGGTGGCGGCTCGCCGCGCTCGTTGCCCGCCGGCAGAACGACGAGGATCTTCTCGGACGCCAGTTTCCCTAGCACGTTCTGGTAGATGCCTCCCCGCAGCGGGCCGACCGTGATCAACAGGATGTCCGGCCTCGCCGCCGCGAGGGCGTTGAGTTCGGCCAGCAGGTGGGAGTCGGAATAGAGCCCGTCGCTGGTGGCCGACGGCGCGAAGATGTACCGGGCCTGGGGGGCGACGAGATCCACCGCCTGCACGACCGTGCGCACGTACTCGGCCATCATCGGATCGGCCGCCTTCGCCCTGCCGTCACCCGCGACCTCGTAGCGGGCCTCGTCGAGTGTGCCGCTGCTCGGCAGGCCCCCGAGAACGCCGACTCGAACGGTGCCGGGCATTTCGAGACCGGCGACGCCCAGCGCCGCGAGCAGCCAGTCGCTCCTCGGCGGCGCGGCAGGCCTGGTCGGGGCACCGGATGGCTGCGGCCCCGGCGCCGTTGCGAGCAGGCGATCCGACAGGTACGCGATCCGCTTTTCGATGTCTGGACGCAACGCGGAACCGGGTTCCAGCAGGTCGAGCGCCTCGCGATACCGCGTCAACGCCCGCTCCGTCTTGCCGCCTCGATCGCCGAGCCGTGCGGCAAACTGCACGAGCTCCTTCCAGCGGGGCGCACGGACGACGAGCTTGTCGATGCGTTCGAAAAGCTCGGCGAACTCCGCTTCCGCCGCGCGACCCCAGACGACCTGGCGATTGAGTTCGGCCGCCTGCGCGAAGGTCGCCAGCAGGTCCTCGAACTCGTGCACGGTCAGGGCGTCGACCTCGGGCACGCGGCTCGCGACCTGCTGCTGTGTCAGCGCGTGGGCGGCGGCCGATGCGATCCGCTCGGTGGGGATCGGCCTAGTCGCATCGCCGGTGATCTCGATCCACAGCGTGTCCTTTCCCTCGTTCCAGGAACCCGAAACCACCGCCCGGCCGTTCGCGTTCTCGACGGTCAGCCGCAGCGCGTTTTCGCCAGCCAGGGTGCGATGAAGCCAGGTGAGCAGGCCGCCCACCTCGACGCCGCCGACCTTCATCTCGATGTTCAGCGGCTCGAACAGCGCGGTGGGAAGTTCGACCGCACCCGCCTCGCCGATGTCCTGCGGGCGGGGCGCGTCGCTCAGGGGGGCGCGCAGCTGCTCCAGCGTCGTCGCCATCTCCTTGCGAATCCTGCCGAGCCTGCCGAGGAGCATGCCCGCCAGGGCCTGTCCGGCCTTGGCGTCCTCCACGCCCGCCAGATGCACCGGAGCGATCGTGTCGGGCAACTCGCGGACCGAGAACGACGAGATCGCCAGGCGGACGAACCAGACGTTGACCGCCACCAGCAGGGACGCCCCGGCGAGGAAGGCGGCGATCTTCACCAGCAGTTCCATGGTCGCAGCCCCTCCTTTCGACGCCATCACTGTGAACGGGCGCGGCCGACAAGCTCAATGTCTTGGCGGCCCGATGCAGCTCGCGATCGTCCGCATAGTGCACTTCGACGACCACGTCGAGGACCGAACGCGTCGGCACGCGGGGCGCGAAACCGCGTCCCGCGCACGGGCAGCATCAAGGACCGCCCGCCGAGCACGCCCAGAATGGTCGATGGAAGTTTTCGCACCGGGTCTCATGAAGGAAGGATACGGACAAGAGACCCAATGCCATGTCCGAAGGATAGGAGATCCAATGCCATTAGCGCAATTTTCCCGGGCTCCGACAGGCCCTCCCGGCTGTCGTGATTCGGGAAAGACCCACCGATGGCGCTCGCAAACCCCGCCACAATCCTGGCGCGAGGATGGCCATGGGTCGCCGCGGCCGCCGACGAGGCCGCCGCGGCGACCCATGGCACGAGCGGTCACCGACGAATCAGTTCGGACCGCCTCCGCGCTGCCGCTGGAAGGCGTTGCGCTGGTCCGTCACGTCGCCAGGCGCAGGCTGGAATCGGGGCATCGAGCTCACCCTGTCCGGCGTCGGCCCGTCCACGGCAAATCAAGACCTGACCTGCGCAACACGCGACCCCCGCAACACACGTGCAAGTGTGGCAAATCAAGACCTGACCCCTGCAACACTCCAAGACCTGACCCTTACACTTCCGCTGCAACTCCGCAACAATGCGGCGTCGTGCAGTCGGGCCGGGATTGCGGTCAGACGATGCCGGCGAAATGGACCGCGGTGACAAGGGCCGCGAGAGCCAGGCTGATCATGACGGTTCGTTGCTTGCCGGCGATCTCGGCCCTGTGGGCGGCTTCCCCGCCCTTGATCAAGCGCAGAGGTTCGAGGGTGCTGTTCGGCCCGGGGCCGATTCCGTTCTTGTCCGCGCAATAAATGCCGGACATCAGGAAGGTTTCGCCCTCTGCGATGACCATTTCGAGCAGCATGTTGTCCTGGGTGACGGAATCCCTGTCTTTCGCGCAGGTGTCTTTGCGAAAGTGGCCTGGTTCGACGTACGTCTCCTTGGTCCTCGCTTCACTGCCGGCATTCATCCGGTCGTTGAACTCAGCACCGAAATCGATCTTCGCGAGGTACTGGCGGAGGCGTTCCTTGGCCGCGTCGCCCTCGATCCTGTCGCCATCCACGGTGGCGAGGTGAGGTTTCAGGATCAGGAATTCGATGTCGTCGGTTTCGGCAAGAATGAATGCTGTCTTCGTCGTCCCTCTGATCACCGAAGGCGTCATCGCGTAGCCGCGAAAGTCGGTGATCCACCCGGAACGCGCCTTGCGGACCACCTTGTAGCGGTAGGCCGCGCACCGCGTTCCGGTGCACGGTGATTCCAGTGGCGTCTCCTTGGCCTTTATCCGGCCGGAAACGACGGCCCGCTTGCCGTCTTCGAATTTCATCTGGCGGGCGATGGCGAGTTCGGCTCTCATGCGACGGATGACAAGCCATTTGTTGAGCGCCAGCCATGTGAACGAACCCGCGACGAATGCAGCCCCCATGGCCTCGGTTGTCCCGAACACGAAGGTCGGGAGTGGTTCGCGCAGCGAGAATACGGAATAGAAAAAGACGAAGGAGCCCAACGGAAAGACGAGCAACCTCAGGACCAGACTTGTCGCCATGGGGATCACCTGCGTGGGGTTCGATGAAGGCTCGGTGCTTCCGCGAACGATCATGATCCGGCCCCGGCCAAGCTGGCTGGGGCCGAGACGGGCGCGGGACAAGGCTAAACACTGGCCGGCCGTTCGTGCAAGCCCGGTTCGGCTGTGAACGATCAGCCGGCAAGCCGCCGAACATGGGCGGCGACGGAAAGCACGGGCAGCCCGGCGGCCGCCGCCGTCGTCGCCAGTCAGATACGGCGAAGGCGCAGGCGGAAAGCCTGGGCTTCGCAACGATCGACGCCGGCGGGCTGCAGGACGCGCGCTGCCGGGAGCCGCTCGGCGGGCCGAACATCTGCCTGGACAACGGCGCCGGACCGGGAACCGCCTCGCGCCGGCCCGCATCGCCCGCGCCGAATCGTGTCGCTGCTGCAGCAGCACGTCCGCCGTCGCCGTTGGCAGTGTCGGTGCCGGTTGCGTCATCATGCTCGATTCCGGCGGCAGGCCGATGCCTTCGCTGCCGCGCATTCCGCAGGGGGAAAGGTTTCATGAGCACCAAATCATTCGCGCCGCCCGACGGTTCGCCGTTCGGCCTCGCTTTCCGTGCGCGGGAAGCTGCCTTCGCCCCGCCCACGGCGCTGCTGGTCCTGCTGCACGGCGTGGGCGGCAACGAGTCCAACCTGGCGGAGCTGGCGGCAGGTGTCGAGCCCGGTACGCTGGTCGTCATGCCGCGCGGTCCGCTGGAACTCGGCCGCGGACAGTACGCGTGGTTCAACGTCGCGTTCACGCCGAGCGGGCCGAAGATCGCGGCGGACGAAGCGGAGGCAAGCCGCGTGGCCCTGATACGCTTCGTCGAGGACCTGCAGGCCGCGCACGGCATCGCTCCCGAGCGCACGGTCGTCGCGGGCTTCAGCCAGGGTGGCATCCTCAGCGCCAGCGTCGCGCTGAGCGCGCCGCAGCGGGTTCGGGGCTTCGCTGTGCTGTGCGGGCGCATCCTCCCCGAACTGGAAGCGGCCCTCGCACCGCCCGGGCGCCTCGGGAGACTGCACGGCTGGATTGCCCATGGCCGCGAGGACACCACGCTGCCCGTCGCCTGGGCGCATCGCGCCGACGATTGGCTCGAGCGGCTGGGCATTCCGCACCAGCTTCGCCTGTATCCGGGCGGCCATGGCCTGTCGGCGCCGATGGCCGACGACTTTCTCGCATGGCATCGTTCGCTGGTGGCGCCACGCCCGCCGGCGCGACTGACCACCGGCGGCGAACATGCGTTGCTGCTTGACGCCGCCGCCAGCGACGGCCCGTTGCGGATCGCACCCGGTACGGATCGCCTGCTCCGCGAACACTTCACGACACGCGTGCCGCTGGGCGTGGCGATGGAGGCCGCGATCATGGCCATCGAGGACGAACTCGCTCTGGTGCCAGCGAGCGTTCGTGGCATCGATATCGTCAGTGACTCTGCGTGGTCGCGCGTCATCGCGGAAACGGCGGGCATCCACGCCGAGGCGGCGTCGATCAGCCGCGACGCGGTCGAGCACGTGTTCTCGCGACAGGCTGCCGTGGCCGAGGGGCGGCCCATTGCCGCCGAAGGCCTGCCGGACGATCCCCGCTTCGTCGCCGAGTTGCTGGTGCTGCGCGAGATCATGCACCACCTCGACATACCGTTCATTCAACTCGGCGAGCGCGGCAATTCGGCTCCCGCCGGCTGAACTCGCCGCACCGCGCGGCAGCCCGCGCCGTCACTGCCGCTCTACGGACCGGTCGACCGGCCGGACTGGGGCGGAATCGAATAGGTGCCGACGACATGCGCGACGACGTCGTCGTGGCCCTCGCTGTACAGGCTGACCTCGCCGACCGCCAGCGACCGGCCCAGCTTCAGCAAGCGGCATTCGCCGACGATCGCCGCGCTGCCGGACGGCTTGCGCAGGAAGTTGATCGTCAGACCGGTGGTTACCGTCAGCGGCACGATGCCGATCTCGGCGAGGATGGCGACATACAGCGCGACGTCGGCCACCGCCATCAGGACCGGGCCGGAGACGGTGCCGCCCGGGCGCAGTTCGGCGGCACCGACCTCGTGGCGGACGGTGGCGGCGCGATTGCCGGCCGCGAGCACGGTGCATTTGGTCTGCGGGAACTCCCGCGCGAGGAAGGCGGCGATTTCGCTGGCAGTGGGCATGGCTGGGGCCGGGATCGTCGAGGGGCAAAAGGCCGGCAGCGCGCCAGCTAGGGCCGGGCGCCGGACGGCGGCTCGGCAGGCGGGCGCTGCAGGCGTTCGCGCAGCACGTTCTTCTGGACCTTGCCGGTGGCGGTCTTCGGCAGCGCGCCGAAGACGACCTTCTTCGGTGCCTTGAAGCGCGCCAGGCGGGCGCGCACTTGGTCGATCAGCTCGTCCGCGGAGACGCTCGCGCCATCGTGGAGGTGGACGAAGGCGACCGGGATCTCGCCCCACTTGTCGTCGGGCGCCGCGACCACCGCGGCCTCCAGCACGGCGGCGTGGCTGGCCAGCACCTGCTCGACCTCGACCGACGAGATGTTCTCGCCGCCAGAGATGATGATGTCCTTGGCGCGGTCGCGCAGCTCAATGTAGCCGTCCAGATGCATCACGCCGAGGTCGCCGGTCCGGAACCAGCCGTCGGGGCAGGCCTTTTCGGTCGCCGCGTCGTCCCGGTAGTAGCCGAGCATCAGGTTGTTGCCGCGGATCGCGATCTCGCCCAGGGTGCTGGCGTCCGCCGCGACGTCGCCGCCGTGCTCGTCGACGACCCGGACCTGCTGCGAGACGATGTTGCCGACCCCCTGGCGGGCCTTGAGCCGGGCCTGTTCGGGAATCGGCAGCCGGCGCCAGTCGCTGCGCCACTCGCACAGCACGGACGGGCCGTAGGTCTCAGTGAGGCCGTAGAGGTGGCTGATCTCCATGCCGAGCTCGGCCAGGCGCTCGAGCAGCGCCGGCGTCGGTGGCGCCCCGCCGGTGGCGATCTGCACCGGCCGCGCCGGCCTGCCGCGGGCGGATTCCGGATCCCAGATGGTCATAGTCAGCACCGTTGGGGCGGCGCAGAAGTGGGTCACGCCGGAATCGCGCATGTGCTGCCAGATCAGCCCCGGCTCCAGCCGCGGCAGGCACAGGTGCAGGCCGCCGGCGGCGGTCACCGCCCACGGGAAGCACCAGCCGTTGCAGTGGAACATCGGCAAGGTCCACAGATACACCGAGTCGCTGTCGAGCCGCATGTGGTGGGCCATCGCCAGCGACTGCAGATAGGCGCCGCGGTGGTGGTACATGACCCCCTTGGGCCGGGCCGTGGTGCCGCTGGTGTAGTTGATCGCCAGCAGCCCGCGTTCGTCGTCGACCGCCACCGAATAGGGCTCGGCCTGCTCGATCAGCGCCTCGAGCCGGTCGTCGTCGCCGCCGGCGCAGACCAGCCGGGGCCGGCCCGCGGCCTGTGCCGCCGCCTGCTGCGCGACGCTGGCCAGCGTGTCGTCATGGAGCAGGACCGCGGATCCCGAGTGATCGAGGATGTAGGCCACGTCGCCGGCCGTGATGCGTGTATTCAGGGCCACCAGCACCGCACCGGCGAACGGCGCGGCGTAGTGGGCGGCCAGCATCACGTGGGTGTTTCCGGCCAGCACGGCGACCCGGTCGCCGGGTGCGACGCCCATCGCCTGCAGCGCACCGGCGAACTTCAGGCAGCGTTGCAGGAATTGGGCGTAGCTGAATCGCCGTTCGCCGTCCGCCACGCCGATCCGGTCGCCATGGACCACCGCGGCCCGGCGCAGGAAGGCCGTCGGGGTGAGGGCCTCGAAGTTGAACGAGCTGTCCATGGTCGATTCTCCTCCTCCGCGCCGCGGCGCCGGCCTCGTCACGACCGCCGCCGGGGCTTCGCCGGAAGCGGCCGGCGGAATCTTCGGAGCGGCTTCCCCGGCCTGGTCGGCCAGTAGCGCGCCGCGCTGCGGCCTCCCCTTCAATCTTGTGCCTGGTCGAGCCCCTGTCAAGCCGGCGGCTGCCCGCACCTTGCACAGACGGGCAGGGGCAGAGGCTCACCGCCCGCCACGATGCCCGCACGTGCCGGGCGCGCCGCCGGCGGCGTGCGAATCGGTCGCCGCTCGGATGCGGCGGCCAATCGTCGCGCCGGCCGTTGCGACGGCCAGCCGAGATCAGGAAATGTTCTGCCCCCGGGGCGGTAGCTCAGCGGGCGCCGGTGATCGAATACAGTTCCGTGTAGGGCTCGGCTTCGCTCATCCGGTAACCCACCTGGCGCGTGTGCAGGTCGAGCTGGATATCCACGCCCCGGCCTTCGTCGAACAGATACACCGACCATTCGTCGCGGCCGACTTCACGGAAAGTGAAGCTGCGCTGGTTGCCGGCATCGAACTCGGCCCACTCGCCCGGTGCGACCTGGGTGAAATAGCCGCTCGGCTCGCCGGCCAGGCCGACGTAGTCGACTTGGTGCACATTGGCGCCATCGACCCCGGCGCGAACGCCGACGTCGCCCTGGGCCGGCGCGACTGGTTCGTCGACCGGTGGCGGGGCCTCGTCGGGACCGCCGAGCAGCGCCAGGGCACCGATGCCCACCGCGACCACCGCCAGCACGGCCAGCACCTTCTTGATGCCGCCACCGCGACGGCCAGTGCTCGCGGCCGGCGCCCCGGTGGCGCCGTCACCGGTCTCCAGCGGCGTGACGTAGCGGGCGAGCGCGGTGGCCATCACGCCGAGATCCGACTCCCAGCGGGCGTGGGTGAGCTCGACCGCGTTGCGGAACGCGAGATCGGAAAGGTCGTCCGGCAGCTGCTCGGCCGGCGGCATGCGTGCCCCCTGCACCAGTACCGGGATCACAGGGATGCCACGCTTCAGCGCCGCGGCGATCTCGAGCCGGACGAAATCGTGGGCCTGGTCGATCCGCCGGGCCCCGTCGTCGCCGGCGGCGGAGAGCCATTGCCGGCCGATCAGCGCCAGCAGCACGTCGCACTTGGTGATCTTGGCATCGATCACCTGCCGGAAATCGACCCCGGGCTCGATCGCGACGACGTCCATGAACACCGAGTCCTCGCCGAAGCGCGCCCGCAGCCCTTCGAACAGACGTCCGGCGTGACCCTCGGTGTCTTCGCGCCGATAACTGATGAAGATCGCACTCATCGACAGCCTCCCCAGAGCGTGCGGTTCCCTGCCACCTTAGCGGTATTTGTCGCGTTCGGGGGGCCGGCATGCAAGCCGGGCATCGGCTCGCCGTGCGGGTTGACGGAGGCTCGACCGGAATTGCCGCCGAGCCCCGGCGCAGGGATTGGCGCGGCTGGTGGGCGCCGCTGCCGCAAGCGCCTCCCCGAAGCAGCGCCCTTGCCGGGCGCGCTAGCCGCCGGCACCGCGCCGTTGGGCCAGCAGCAGGACCTGGCCACCGGCCTGCCCTCCGAATTGGTGCCGGATACGAAAGCCGGCCGACTCGAGGAAGAGCGCGAACGCATGGCCCTGAAATTTCCCGGAGCTGCTCATCCTGATCGAGTCCCCTCGCCGGAAGGCGAACCTGGCGCCGCCGACGCTCACGGTCGATGTCTCGACGAACTCGAAACATTTCTCGACCAGGGCCAGACCCGGCACGGTCGCGGATGTGCCGAGGCGGAAATGAACATCTCCCGCGCTGTCGTCCAGGCCGAGCGCACGGAGGGGGGCCAGCGCGAAGCGTCGGTTGGTCGGATTGTCGTACTGCGGCAAGGTATCGCGTTCCGAGAACTGGTGGGCGTCGATCAGCAGATAGTCCTGGTCTTCGGTCAGGCGGCGAAGCAGGCGCAGGGTGTCGCCGGGGTCCCAGGCGCCGATGTTGCCGCCCAGCAGCAGGCACAGGCGCGCACGCTGTCGGTCGAGCATGCGGCCCGCTTCCCGACAATGGGCGTCCCGGAGCAGGTCGGCGCGGATGCCCCGTGCCGGGTAGCCCGATTCGATCGCCGCGGCGCAGGCTCCGGCGAGCAGCGGGTAGCTGGCGTCGATGGCCGTGTAGCGCGGCCGCCGCCCGGTGCTTGCCAGGGCGCGCAGAAGCCGCAGGTCCTTGGCGCCGTCCCCGGCGCCGAGGCTGACCACCTCGATCGGACGATCGGGCAGGGCGGATGCAATCGTCTGCGCGTGGGCGTCGACGAGCGCGAAACTCCGGGCGTAGCCGCGATAGGCGCTGCTCGAACACAGCTCGGTCCACGCCCTCACTGACGGCCCCGACTGATAGAAGTGCAGCTCGGGCAGGCGCCTTTCGCGCAGGGCGGCCAGCAAGGCCTGATCACAGTCGTGCCGCGACAGCAGTTCCGTGAGCGTGGCCGGCGGCCGCTCGGCCCGGTTCACGGTGCGGGCTGCGGAACGGAAATGCGGATTCCGTCGTCGGTGAGGGCCGAATCGAACGGAATGAACAGGAACTCGAACTGGCGGCAGCGACGAGACGGCACCTTCCTGACCCATTGCAGCATCGGCGCATAGATCCCGCCGCGCGCCGCGCGCATGATCTTCCAGGCGTTGGTCGGGAACTGGCCGGCGTCGGCCTCGGCCATCTGCCGGCCCATCGACCCGAGCCATGCCTCGTCGGCGCCCGAAGCGAGTCGTCGCCAGATCTTGACGAGCGTCGCGAACTTCTCCTCCGGCGGCACATCGGCCATGCCGAACAGGCTTGCGGCGACCCAGTCGATCTGGCGCACGGTGCATTCCGCGAGCACCGGCAGCCAGTCCGTCGACGGGTCGTCACTGTCGGGCATGGGGGCCTCGATCGGCAGCTCGAGGCGGAGGTAGGGCAGCGCCGGCCAGTCGTCGGTGCCCTGCCATTCGTAATCGGGAATGACTTCCTTCAGCCCGGCGCGGAGCTGCTCGGTCGCCAGCTCGATCTCCTTGCATTCCGGAGGAAGATTGGGTGCGATCGGGCCGTGCCCGGGGAAGAAGTTGCTGCGTGTCAGGAAGTCGATGACGAAGCCCTGCAGGCTCTTGCTGTTGGAGAGGTCGACGCGGACGGTGTCCTGGAACGGGGCCGGAACGTCACGCGCGCATTGCAGCACGACGATGCGGGTCTCGTCGTTCATCGATACGCCGCACTCCCACATGCAATAGGACCAGTCCTGGTCGGCGGTCGTATAGATCAGGACGATCGCGCGTGATTGCTGCAGCCTGGTGCGCAGCTCCTCGTTGAGGTTCTCGCCGATCAGGGGCCCCGAACCGGCCGCCGAGGACTGGAAGACCTCGACATCCCGCCGCGTCACCCGCTCCACCCATTCCTTCAGGACCGTCGCGATGCGTTCATCCGCATGTCGATGACTGATGAACAGCTTCGGCCGGGAACGCTGGCCGCGGTCGCCGGTATCTCGTTCGGATGACATGCCTTTCGAATTCCCCCTGGCTCGCAGCGGCGTTGCCCGATCGCGGATTCACTAGCATTGCAGCAGGCCGCCAGGGAAACCGCAACTGCGGCGGCCGCCGAGGCGACGCGGCAATCATCGAGGTGCGGGCAGTCCGCCGGCGCGACATCGGAGCGGGGGGGGGCTGGCCGTGACGATCTCCGACGGCCCTCGTCGTGCGGGCGATCCGCATCAATGGCGAGACGAGCCGCGGCCTGCAGAGAGGCCGCGTGATTCCTGGTCCGGGCGGAGGACGGACGCCCGGGTCGGCCGGCGGCGGTTTCCCGATCACTTTCGATTCCGGATGGCGCTTGCGATTCCCCATGCCGCTTGCGCCATCGGCGATGCAATGGGCGACTACGCCGACAGGCCCAGTTGTCGCGCGATGCCGGCCTCGTCGACGACACCCCAGTGCTCGGCGATGCGCCCGTCCCGCATCCGCACGATGTCGATCGCCTCGACGGAGAAGGTCCTGCCGCTGGGCGCCGCCCCCATGAATTCGCCGAGATGCGTGCCGCTCATGGTGCAGTGACCGACGACCAGGTCGCCCTCGACAACGGTACGCTCCAGCACCATGCGCAGGTCCGGAAAGCTGCTGCGCAGCTCTGCCAGGCCGGCCTTGAAGCCTGCGACCGTCGCCGGCTGATCGGGCCACGGGGCGTGGTCGACCAGGGACGGCTCGAAATAGCCGTCGGCCGCTTCGGTGTCGCCACGGTTGAAGACGACCTCGATGAAATCCGACAAGGCGTCATGATTGGTTCCTGCCATCGCAGCTCTCCTTGGGTTGGCGCCACCGCCGGGGTGGCCGGTGTTGGCATTGGTGCCACTGTCGCCGATCGACGGGACCACTCTACGTCCGCAGATCAGTGCAAAAAAAGAGGTATAGACGCAGCCCGATCCTGCAAGAATGCAGGTATGAACTGGGACGATCTGCGCTATGTGCTCGCCGTGGCCAGGCAAAGGACCCTGGCCGGGGCGGGTCGGGAACTCGGCGTCGATCCGACCACGGTCGGCCGTCGTCTGCTGGCCATCGAAGGCCAGCTCGGGGCGCGCTTGTTCGAACGCACCGGCGAGGGCTTCACGGCGAACGCCGCCGGGCAGATCGCCGTGGCTCGCGCGGCCGAGGTCGAGCTGCAGACCTCGGCACTCGAGCGCGAACTCCAGGGCAACGACAGCAGGGTGGCGGGGCCGGTGCGCATCACGGCGCTCGATGTCCTGCTCGACAACTTCGTCATTCCCCGCCTGCCGCGACTGTGGCAGCGGCACCGTGGGCTGGAGCTGACCCTGGTCTCGGGACTGCGGGTGCTGGATCTGTCCCGTCACGAGGCAGACATCGCCATCCGCGCCATCAAGCCGACCCACCCCGACGCGATCGCGCGCCGACTGGGCTCCGTCGCCACGGCTGCCTATGTGTCCCGCGCCGTCGAACTCGGCGATGCGCCGCCACTGGTCGGCTTTCCGCGGGATCTCGACGATACGGCGATCGACCGGGCCCTGCGCGAGCATTTTCCGAGCGGCCGCCTGGTCGCCCGCGCCAACACCGAGGGCCACGTGCTGGAACTCGTGCGGGCCGGCGTCGGGGTTGGGCTGGTCGATTGTTTCGCCGGCGATGCCGACCCGGGCCTGCGACGCGCGCGACTTCAGCCGGTGCTGCAATCCGAGATGTGGGCCGTCGTGCACGCTGACATGCGTGGTACTGCACGCGTGCGTGCGGTGATGGACTTTCTCACCGAGATCATCGCCGAGGAGGCCGACCTGCTGGAAGGGCGGCGGCCGACCGACCACGGCCGTCCTTGAGCCGATTGCTCGGCATCTGCAACCACGTTGCGGACGCCGCCATGGGCCGAGGGTCGCAGTTCCACGGGCGCAGTCGTGCGACGAAGATGTCGCCGGCGCGGACCGAGGCGGTCGCGACGGGGCCGAGTGCTCACTGCAATAGGTCACCGAGCTACCCGCGTTGCGACACCGTGCGATCCACGGAGCTGATCGAGGGCTCCGGCCGGTGGACCCGCCAAGGAATCCAGCGTATCGTCCAAAAAATCAGTTGGCATCGCACCGCGTCGCGAATGATTAACAAACCGTGCCATAAATTTAATTGATCCGAATTGCACGAGGTTTCCAGATCTGGGAGTCTGAATGATCGAACGGGTCGCCGTGGCAGGGGGGCGAATCAACGCGCACGTCGGTGAGCGCAATATCGGGAGCATCGCGATCGGCGATGTCGCCCGATTGGTCGTCACCCGATTTGCGTCGGGGCTCTATCATGGCGAGGAGCCGTTTGTGGTTCTCGAAGACGAGCAGCAGGCGCTGGTCGTCCCATACGGCGTGGCCGGCATGCGCCAGCTGAGTGACGCGCTGGTGGCCACGTATGGCGGATCGAAGATGCTGTGGCTGGCCGAGTGCGAGGGCCTGCCGATGGCGTGGCGCAAGAGATTCCTGGGCCTCTTTCCTTTGTTTCCAATACCCAGGCTCGCAGTGCATCCGCGCGCGTCAGTGCCGCACTGGAATGAGCAGGGGCCGTTGCCGATGTCCGCCTTGCCGACGTCTATTGGAGAACATTCCAATGTCTGAATACTGCGGGGAAGTCTCGTTCGCCGATCCGGCGCCGCTGACCTGTACTGAACCGAGTGACGGATTCCTGTGTTCGCTGCCGGCCGCGGATCCTGGCGAGGCCGTCGAATTTCTGGAGATCGTCGGCAGCGGTGGTGCCCTGGGCACAGGGGCACGCATGACCCGCATGGGAATCAGCATGCCGGTAATCCGCGAGGAATACGAGGCCGCGGTCAGGAAGCTGGTGGCAGAAGTGGCGCGGCGCAAGCGATCGGGGCAGTCATTGGAGGCCATCGCCCGTTTTGCGGTGGAGGAAAGGACGCGGATCGCCAATCGCATGCGATGGCGTAGCGGGGCGGGCACCCGGATCCTGTTCGAAGTCCGGGACTGGTCGGAGTTCGGCCCCGGGGGCCGTACCTATCGGAACGTGGAAGCCCGCTACGTCGGTCGCGGCTATCAAGGCAGTGCGCTCCATCAAAAGATGATCGCCGGCGCGACCCATCCCAACGCCGGTATCTCGAATACCGCGCTTCGCGGCGCGCGATACCTGCGCAATGGCGGTCGCGTGATCGTCGTGCTGTCATTTGCATCGACCGCATACGTCTTGTTAACGACGCCCGAAGAGCAGTTGCCCAGGGTGCTCTCCCAGGAGGCCGGCTCCTTTCTCGGGGGTGCCGCCGGCAGCGGCGCCGCCGTCGGGGCCTGCCTGGTATTCGGAATCGCCACCGGAGGTTGGGGCCTGCTGGCGTGCGGAATCGTCGGCGGCATTGCCGGGGGCGCGGTCGGCGACTGGGCCGGTGATCGCGTCTATTCTTCGCTATCTCCGAACGTCGAAGAGAGCGTACGGGCCACGGGCATGCTCGATGTCAATGAACTCATCATCGATGGGCCCGATGCGCCCATGTGCGTCGCCCCGCTGACGCGATGACCCGTGCCGGCGCGGGAAGCAGCCTTGCTCGACGGTTCTCGCGATCGCGATGAACATCACGCCGCTGCGCGCATGTCGGCGACGCAAGGTCGACTCTTCAGCGCGCCCCTGATGGTCCCAGGGCATCTTCGCCAACATCATCCATATCGACGACATGCTGGATGCGTGAGCGGTCGCAGTCGCCATGTCCCGCAACTGCCGGAGGCACCGCGCGGCCTGACGCGGCAAGCGCAGCGGCAGGCGGGCACCGCCGTCGCCCGGAGGGAAGACATCCGAGCTCGATCCTCCCCTCGAGGGCAGGTGCCCGCCGAGTCACGCGACGCCGTCAAGGGCAATGACGCCGCGTCCTGCGCAATGCAAGCAGTCCGATCGCGATCAAGCCGATCGTCACCGGTTCCGGCGCCCGCTGCACCTCTGCCGCCGTGTAAAAGACGTCTGAAAACGCTTGCCCGATAAGAAGCATGAGGTCGCCATCGGAAAGCACCGCACTCAGCGATATCGTGCCGCTGTCGGAATCCGAGTCACTGCCGCCTAAGGGTAGCCTTGCGGAGCTGGTCAAGGTGGAAACCGCTGCCGCTTCATCAACCAGATCCGGATCGAGGAGGATGCCGTTTGCATTGGACAGGTTGTTGAGCGTCAGGACCGATGAGGCAAATGCCGTTCCTTGGTCGCCTCCGGTGTTTGACGCAGCCGTGTTCCGCGTAAAATCGACCGAAATCGTGATGCTGCCACTGCCGGACACTTGAAAGGTGAAGTCTCTCTGTGAGCCACCTTGGGCGCGAAGCCCTTCGGAAAATGTTCCGGTCATCGACGCGGCGCCGGTCATCGAATCGCCCACGATTTGACTGGATCCCGAGAGGTCGAGACCGCCGGCGACAAACGATGAACTCGAGCTGAGGTCGGTCGCCCAGTCCGCAGCAAATTGCGAATCCGAGTCGGTGATTCCGATCGAATCACGGCGCGTGGATGACGTCGCGTGACTTACCCTGCTGACCGGGATGAGTGACATGCCGGGGTCGAGGTCGAACCTCAGTGTGCTCCAGTCGAACGTGCTGGTCGCACCGAGCACGACACTGCCGAATACGCTTCCTGATTCGATCATCAGAATCCACAGGACGATGAAGCCGAACAGTCTTGGACCGCCTCCCTTCGCTTTCATTGATCTTCTCCTTGTCGCACGTCGGGACCGAGTCGGGCGCCCCGGATGGGCCTTCGGACATGTCGGGAATGACAATCGTCACGAGCGCCATCGGAAATCACGCATTTGGCGTGCCAGGGTCGAAACCGCCGAAATCACGCGCAGATTCTTCGCCTCGGGAGCCGAATGTAAATAAATCCGACGCAGATCGGGTGAAAATTGACTGAAGTCAATTCCCGGTGTAAAGAATTTCGACGCTTGGCGGCCGGCAAGATTTCTTCCCCACAAACACCTTGAAATGCAAGAAATATCGAGAGAGGTTGTGCCGTGATTTATTCAAATCACTTCGAGGGGCCAGGGATTCCGACGGTCGCAGGCCGTGCCCACGGACCAGCGTCGCGTTCGCGTCGGTTCTTGCCACAAGGCTTCGTGCAGGGCTTCCGATCGTCGGTCGACGGCGACGGACGGTGGATCCGGGGCGGCGTCGAATGCGCGGTGTCGGCCAGTTCGGGACCTTCCGTCACCATTGCGTTCGCATTGTTCGCTCGGCTCGGCGGCGGATGGACTAATGTAGGGAGGCAGCCCCGCTCCTGACAACGACCTACTCTCTCCAATGGAGGCGACATCGTGAAAGCAAATGCATTGCTCGCCGCGATTGCGGCGGGCCTGGTGGCCTCGAACAGCCATGCCGGCCCCGACAAGGTCGCGGCGCCCGGCGACTACCGGAAGACCTTCAGCGAATACTACAGCGGTGACCGAACGGCCAACGACAAGCAGGCGATCCGCATCTATGCCAACGCGACCGCGATCCAGGGCAAGCAGGCGGATGGCAAGCTGCCCTACGGATCGGTGATCGTCGGCGAGATCTACAGCGTCAAGACGGATGAAGGCGGCAAGGTCATGACCAGCGGCCTGGGCCGGCGCATCAATGACAAGCTGGCGGCGATCGTCGTGATGGAGCGCGGCGAGGGCTTCGACGAGGGCTATCCGGATGCGCTGAAGACCGGCGACTGGGAGTTCGCGGTCTTCAGTCCGGCCGGGCAGCGGCTCGACAAGGACATCGCCCCCTGCCGCGCCTGCCATCATCCGCTGGCTGACCAGGAGTTCGTGTTTTCCTACGCTCATCTCGGGCAGTAGCGATCGCACGCGCGGCGATCCCGTGGGGGCACGGCGGCCGCGCGTGGCGCACGGGGCTGCAGCAGGTGGCTGCCCGGCAGGTCCCGAAGTGCGTTCTCGCAGGCAGCGCCGGCCTTCCGGTCCGTTCTGGCTCCGGCCGAGTGGATGCGCGGTCGCCCATCGGCCAGGCCCTGCGGATGCTCAGTTGAACACCGCCTCCAGGAACAGCCCGTCCTGGTCTTCCGCCACGGGCACCAGGAACAGCTCCAGCGAACCGAGTTGCGGGTTCTCGAGGTGCACGATGCCCTGCGACAGGCCGCAGCCGGCCTGGGCACGGAACAGCAGCGAGAATCCCTCGCTGCGGGGGGCGCCGGCGCGCACCGGGAGGGCCTTGACCTGCGTCAGCTCGAGCTGTTCGCGCTTGTCGCCATTCACTTCGAGGCGGAAGGTCTGTCCGACGAGGGCGGTAAAGCTTGCTAGGTCGGGAGTCGTGCTCATCGGCTGGGTCCGTCCGGGGCTGGGGCGTTCCGCCCGTCGCCCGGCAGCGGGTGGGGCGGGCCGTGATGCGATCTGCGGCCGCCACACGGGCCGCGATCGGATGCAGGTGCGCGCTCGGGAATATACGCCCGACGGGCGAGGCGCCTCAACACGAAGGCCGGGCAACTGGTAGATTGCACGGACGACCGCGTCCCGACGCCTCGCGTCGGGATTTTCGGGGCGCCGCTCGCTGCCCTCGACGCGCGATGGATGGCCTGGTCGCCCTCAGGGTCGTGCTGGCGCGGGCGCCCAGCCCAACACCATGCCGACCGGTTCTTGCACAGGAGACTGCAGCCGTTGAGTACTGACGGATTCGCGCGGTTCGAACGTTTCCGCGCCCACGTGGCGGCGGACGGCGCGCTGCAGGAACGGCTTCGGCACATTGCGGACGAGGAGGCATTCATCGTCGCGGTCCTCGAGATGGCCGCTGGAGAGGGCTTTCGGCTCGAGCGCGAAGACGTCCTGGCGGCGCTCAATGCGGGCCGCCGGGCGTGGCTGGAGCGCTGGCTGTGACGAGCGGCGATGCGTCGCTCGATGGCTGGCTGCCGATCCGCCTGTACTGGCGCGAGAACACGCCCTGGATCGACTGGTGCCACGTAGGCGACCGGCCACTGGCCGAGCCGTTCTTCGATCACAGCATCGAGCAGTGCCTGCGCCTGCCGTTCAACCGGGCCTTTCGTCGGCAGACACCGATCGAGGTCATGACCGAGCAGGCGCGGCTTCGGCCGGGCCTGCCGCCCGACGGCTTCGTGTTCCACACCTCCCGCTGCGGTTCCACGCTGATGGCGCAGCTGCTCACGGCGCTCGACGACTGCCTGGTCGTTTCCGAGGCCAGCGTCGTTCGCGCGCTGCTTTCGCCGCAAGTTCGCGAGCGGGGCGTTTCCGAGTCGCAGCAGGTCGCCTGGTTGCGGGCTCTGCTGGGCGTTCTCGGCGCGCCGCGGCGCGGCGAGCGACGCTACTTCGTCAAGTGGGAGCCCTGGCACAGCGTGGACCTGCCGCTGTTGCAGCACGCGTTTCCGGACGCCCGCTGGATCTTCATGTACCGCGATCCCCTCGAGGTGATGGTCTCCCTGGATCGGGAGTGCGGTGGCTGGCTGGTGCCGGGGGCCATCGATCCTGCGATGTTGCGGCTCGATGCGGTTGCGCCGTGGCAGCTTGCCCGCGAGGACTACCATGCGCGCGTGCTGGCCAGGATCTGCGACGCCGCGCTGGGCTGCGGCGACCACCCCCGGGCCCTATTCGTCGACTATGACGAATTGCCGGGCGCAGCCTGGGGCCGGGTGGCCCGGCACTTCGGCATCGCCTGCAGTGCCGTCGAGCTGCAGCGCCTGCGCGAGCGCGCGCAACGCGATGCCAAGGCCCCGCGGCAGGTGTTTCGCAGCGACCGGGCCGAGAAGGCTGCGCTGGCCAACGAGTCGCTGCGGGAGGCGACGGAGCGCTGGCTCGTGCCGCGCTTCCGGGCCCTGGCGAAACTGCGCGAGCGGCAGGACGCGTGGGCGGCCACGGCCGGTGACTGCCCATGAGCGGGGACAGTGGCGGCTTGTCGCTGCGCCCCATCGCCGGCGAGGACCGGGCTTTCGTGTTCGAACTGTTCTCGGCGGTGCACGGCGAGGCCTTGCGCTTCGGCGGCGTGCCGGAAGCCATGGTCCGGCAGTTGCTCGAGCATCAGTTCAAGGGCCAGCAGGGGCAATACCGCGCCCAGTATCCGGGGGCCGACTTCGACCTGGTGCTGCTCGACGGGATTCCGGTGGGCTACCTGTATGCCTCGCGTGCGCCGGAGTGCTTCGTCCTGATCGACGTCGCGCTGGTTCCCGAGGTGCGCGGCCGAGGCTACGCCACGCGTCTGGTGGTGGAATTGCTGGCTGAGGCCGGCACGCTGGGAGCCGCCGTCGAAGCCCACGTCGTCCGCGAGTCGCCGGCCTGGCGGCTGTGGCGCCGATTGGGCTTCGAGGTCTGCGGCGACGACGGTGTCTATCTGGCGATCCGGCGCCGGCCGGACGTTTGAAGCGGGCAAGCCCAGCCGACCCCTGTTGCGGTCCGCCACCGGGCAGACCGCCGAAGCAGGCCGGCGCTAGCTGCGCGACGGGAAGACGCCCACCAGTGCAATGATGTAGTTGATCACCAGGTAGGGTTGTACATTGGGGTGGGCCTGACTGCCGCCGGTATTGGCGGTCGTCACCGCGCCCGCGTTCATCGCGGCATTGGCGGGCCCTGCATGGTAGGTGGCCGAGGCACTGCCGGCATCGTCCGCCCAGAAGTTGCCGGCCGCGTCGTTGCTGTTGCCCCCCGGCGTGACGGCGTGGGCCGTCGCCGGATGGTTGTGGGAGGGCATCTGCGCGGTGGTCAGCGTTACCGTCTCTTCTCCGCCCTTCTGGCCCTGAATGTAATTGGACAGTCCCGGCCCGTTGCCCCTGTGGATGGCGACGCGACCGCGCAGATCCGGCAGCGCGAAGGTGGTCCGGCCGTCGCCCCCGTAGGTCGTCCCGAGCAGCGAGAAGAGGGCCGTATTCTGCGAGATCGCAAGCAGCGAGCCGTCGCAGAAGGCGTAGCCGCGGGGCGCGAAATTGCCGCCGAACATCTTGATTTCACCAACGAATGGGGTCGACATGGGCTCTCCTTTGGGAATTCGGGCGATGCAATGGGAATGCGGTGCTCAGGCAAACACGCCGAAATGGGTCACATAGGCGTCGGGGTGGCTGTCGGAGGGCGTCAGATAGACCTCGACGGTGCCGGTGCGCCAGTGATGCAGCCGGTACAGACCTGCAGGCAGCGGGGCCGCGGCGGATCCGCCGTGGCTGCCGCCGAGCACCAATCCGAACTGCTCGATGCCGGGCGCCTTGGGCCCCGGCCACACTTCGGTCAGCTCCAGCCGGACGGCGCCATTCGCGGCACCGATGCAGCGGAATCCCTCGTTGACCAGCTCGCGAAAGGTCTGTTCGGAGACCCTGTTGCCGGTCGCCGGCCGCGCCGGCCGCCCGGCGAGGTCCGCGGCCAGTACCCCTGCCGGTGCCAGCAGCGCGGCGGTACCGGCGGCACAGGTGTTGATGAACGAGCGTCTGTCTGTCATGGAGCGTCTCCGGTCTTCGATCACATCGATGGGGGCGATTGGCGACCTCGCGCGGCCAGCTGCCAGGGCTCGCAGCCAAGGGGGGTGTCAGGCACGGCGGGTGCTTCGATGCCGCGCTGCCAGTGCGGCCAATCCGGCGCCGAGCAATGCCAGCGAACCGGGTTCGGGAACCGTCGGCGGCGGTGGCGGTGGTGTCACCTCCTGCGTTTCGATCACCAGGCTGGAAAACAGCAGGCTGGCACCGTTGTTCGAGGTTTCCGTGATGGCGTTTTGAAACAGATCGAAGACCAGCCCGGGCCCCTGCAGCGCCAGCGCGATGGTGACCGAACCGTCGGCCAGATTGGCAAAGTCCGCTGCGCCCAGGGTCACCGTGTACTCGTTGTATTCGCCTTCGCCGGAACCGCCGCCGGCCTCGAACAGCGTGTCGAGTTCGGTCGTGAACGACACGCCGTCGATCGTGAAATTGGCGAGCTGGCTGCCGGACGCCGCGGAATCATGGTCGTAGATGCCGATCGTCAGGGTCGCCGACACGATCGTGTCGACGATCGCCGCGAAGCTGTGGGTCCAGGTCTGGGAGAAATCGCCGATGAATCCCAGGATGTCCGAACCATAGCTGGTATCGAAGGGCGACGGCTGGCCGCCCTGCGCGGCGCCGACCGTCGGCGCGGCGGGCGTCGATCCCGATGGGAAGCCGGGGTTGGTGTTGCCGAGGGAGATGGTCTGGACTGCGGCGGCGCCGGCGGCGGTCGACAGACTCGCGGTGGCGAGCACGACTGCAATACGGCCGATGTGGTGTTTCATGGTGGATCCCCTTGCATTGACGTCAGGAGCGGTGTCAATCGAGAGTGCTTGGAAGACTCGGCCCTTCCGTGGGAAATGCCCGGGAGTCCTGTCAGAACTGCTCGCCCGCGCCGATCCACGCAAATATTGATCCAGATCAAACTATCGCCACCAATTCAGCGCATTGTAGCCGATGCCGGATGGGAAATAATAACGAATGTAAATTTTTTCGACGCATCGCCGGTGTCGGCGTCGAGGCTTCGCCGGGCGGGTCTTTGCGGCGGTGAGCCCGCCGCGGCGCCCGTCGCCATCTGGAAGTGCACTCACCTGGGGTTGTCGACGGGCTGCCCGTTCTGCCCGCGCAGGCCTCTCAACAGCGTGCGAGCCAGTTCGCCCCGGCTTGCCGCGAGCACGCCTTCGGCCTCGGCGCGCAACTGCGAGTCATCGCCGCCGATCGCCGTTTGCGCCACGACCCGGATCGCCTCGTCGGTTCCGATCAGACCCAGCGAGTGCAGCGCCTCGATGCGCACCGCGCTGCTGTCGTCCCCGAGGGCCGCGGTCAGCTCGCCAATGCTGTCGTCGGTCGAGATTCGGCCGAGGCGGACGATGTTCGCGATTCGGGCCTGCTCGTGGTAGGTCAGGTCGCTGCGCCTGCCTGGGCGTGCCGGCGGCTCGCCGTGGCTCGCCCGCGGAGGCTCGACGACCAGTGCATCGTCGGCGGCATTGCCGAACACATAGATCACCCGCACCGCCTGCTCCCCTGCGCCACCATCACGGCCGAGCACGACGGCGGTGTTCCACGGGTGGGCGATCTTCGCGACGGCCCGGTCGATCGGCATCCGGTCCAGGCGCCAGGAGACCCGCTCGGCACTGAGGCTGGCGCCTATCGAGAGCCGTGCCCGGCTCAGCTCGGCGATCCGGCGCAGCGCCTCGGCAGGCGACATCGCCTCGGCCACCAGGGTCAGTCTGCCCCCGGCGATGCCCAGCCGCGTGGTCGCCGGTTCGCCCTGGGCGTGGCCGACGCCGCACGGCGACAGCCAGGCACACAGTGCCGCAACGCATGCGAAGCTTCGGGCAGCCGGTGTCATCGGGCCAGGGGATCACGGCGACCGGTGTGCGGGACGGGCGTCGGATGCCCAGCGGGCGGCAATCGACGCCGTCGGTCGGGATCGAGGATATGCAGGCATGGGATCCAGTATGTCGGAACCGCCGGCGCGGCCAAGCGAATTCCGCTGCCGTTGCGGGCATACGTCTCGAAGCTGGCCACCCGTTGCGCCCGGCAGGGGGCCGCGGACGATCGGCGACCGGCCGGGTACGCAATGGGCCTCGTGCGCTAACCCGACGGCGGGGTGAATGCCTGGCCCCTGGCCCGGTGCAGGGCCTCTTCCCGTTCCTGTTCGGCGAGCTGATCGTCGATCGCCTTGAGTTCGGCCTGCGTCTCCGGCACCACGATGTCGCGCAACGATGAAGCACGGCGGACCGTTCGCCGGTACTCGTGCTCGAGGCGGGCGAGGTTGCCTTCGCAGGCCGCCAGCGGTGCCGCCGCCGCGCACAGGGAGAGGTAGGCCTCGCGGCAGGCGTCGGCCGCGGCGGACGGGAACACCGGTGGCGGCAGCGCCGCGTCCGGACCGTCGAGGGCGAGCTGATGAAGGTCGACGCCGATCACCGAGCGCCGGCTGCGCACCAGCCGCATCTGCGCGCAGTCGTAAGACGGAAAGGTCGATAGTTCGAGGGTCCCGTGCACGGCCAGCGCTGCCCGCGCCGCCTCCCTGGCCGCCTGCCGGCGCGTGCGCAACTCGTCGAGCAGGCGCGCGTGGCGGTCCAGCTCGCGCAGCATCTCGGCGGCCAGCAGCAGGCACTTTTCGTCGAGAAAGCGGTAGCCCTCCTGCATCGCGCGCAGTTCCTCCTTCAGCGCCAGCAGTTCGCTGCGGCTGGCGGAGCCCCCGCTCATCGCGCCACGCCCCCGGCCCGTGGCGCGATGTGGCGCGCGATCTGCTCGTCCGACAGCCGCGTCAGTTCGCCGCCCGGCAGGCCCGCCAGCAGTTCCCAGGCGCAGCGCATGCTCTGCTCGAGGCTGCGCGGCTGCTGCTGGGCGATCAATTCCGCCTCGAAACGCATGCCGAAGCGGATGTAGCGCCGGTCCGCGTCCGATAGGCCGTCCTCGCCGACCACCCTGGCCAGCAGTCGGGCCTGGGCCGCGCGTGCGTAGGCGGCGTAGAGCTGGCTCGCCAGCGCCGGGTGGTCCGCATCGGTGAAGCCCTCGCCGGTGCCGTCCTTCATCAGCCGCGACAGGCTGGGCAGCACGTCCACCGGTGGCCACACGCCGGCACGATCGAGGCTGCGGGAGAGCACGATCTGGCCTTCGGTGATGTAGCCCGAGAGATCCGGAACCGGGTGTCCGATGTCGTCCGAGGGCATCGTCAGGATCGGCAGCTGGGTCAGCGTGCCCGGGCGGCCACGAATGCAGCCGGCCCGCTCGTAGATGCTCGCCAGGTCCGAATACAGGTAGCCCGGAAAGCCCTTGCGCGCGGGCACCTCGCCCCGCGCGCCGGCCACTTCGCGCAGCGCTTCGCAGTAGGCGGTCATGTCGGTCATGATCACCAGCACGTGGCGCCCTTCGACGAAGGCCAGGTACTCGGCCGCGGTCAGCGCGTAGCGCGGCGTCAGCAGCCGCTGGGTGCTGGCGTCGCCGGCGAGGTTCAGGAACAGCACAGAGCGCTGCAGCGCGCCGCTGTCCTGCAGGCTGGTGCGGAAGTACTCGGCGGTGTCGTGGGCGATGCCGACGCCGGCGAAGACGATCGCGAACTGGTCGTCGCGGGCGCTGCGCAGCCGGGCGTGGCCCGCGATCGCCACCGCGATGCGGTCGTGGGGCAGCCCGCCGGCCGAGAACAGCGGCAGCTTCTGGCCCCGCACCAGGCTGTTCATCAGGTCGATCGCGGTGACGCCGGTCTCGATGAAGTCCTGCGGCGTATCGCGCGCGACCGGGTTCAGCGGCAGGCCGTCGATGCGCAGGCGACACGACACCGGCAACGGCGGACCGCCGTCGAGGGGCCGCCCGACGCCGTCCAGCACACGCCCGAGCACGCCGGAGCCGAGTCCGAAGTGCAACGCTTCGCCCGGGAAGCGCACGACCGTGCGCGGCAGGTCGAGGCCCGCCGCGCCCTCGAGCAGTTCCACGATCAAGCGCTCCCGATCCACGGCGGCGACCCGGCCGAGCCGGACCACGCCGTCGTCGCCGACGACTTCGACCGCCTCGTTGTAGCCGACCTCGACCTTGCGCTGCAGGAACAGCAGCGGGCCCTCGAGGCGGCGCGCGCCGCCGGCGAGTTCAAGAAGCGGACGCATCGGGGGCATCGCTCCGTGCCTCCTCGCTCGACCCGCTGCGCCCCTCCAGCGCCGCGAAGCTTTGCCGCATCTCGCGCTCGAGGTCGGCGAACGCCTGTCGGTCTCCGTCGGCGATCTCCTCGCCGACGCGCTGCAGCCGGCGCAGCACCGGCAGCCCGGCGATCGCTTCGGGATTCGCGCCGGTGGTCAGCGCCTGATGGCCGAGATCGAGGAAGATGCCGAGGATCCGCAACATCTGTGCCTGGCGCTCGGCGCCGCAGGCCCGGTCGTTGGGCGAGAACGCGGATTGGCGCAGGAAGCCCTCGCCGAGCACCTCCGCACACAGCAGCGTCAGGCGCTGGGGTGCCTGCAGCGCGTCCTTGCCGACGATGCGCGCCATGCGCCCCAGCCGGGCCTGGTCATCGAGCAGCGTCAGCACGCGGCGGCGCAACACCACCCACTCGTTGCCTTCGCCGCCCCCGCCGGGCAGGGCCGCGAAGATCCTTTGCCACCATTCGGCCACCGCAGCGGCGTCCTCGGAGTAGGACTGCAGCGGATCGATCGCCGGGTAGAACCTGGCCTGGGCGCGCCGCGCGTCGAGGGCCCAGAAGCTGCGCACGTAGCGCGTCGTGTGGCTGGTCACCGGTTCGGAGAAATCCCCGGCCTGGGGACTGACCGAGCCGAGCAGCGTGACCGAGCCGTGGCCCCCGGCGAGCGTCGTCACCCGCGCCGCGCGTTCGTAGAACTCCGCCAGTCGGCTGCCGAGATAGGCCGGGTAACCACCTTCGCCGGGCATTTCGCCGAGCCGGCCCGACACCTCGCGCAGCGCCTCGGCCCAGCGGCTGGTCGAATCCGCCAGCAGCGCCACGTCGAGGCCCTGGTCGCGGAAGTACTCGGCGATCGTCACGCCGCAGTAGATGCTGGCCTCGCGGGCGGCGACCGGCATGTTGGAGGTGTTGGCGACGAGTACGGTGCGTTCCGACAGCGGGCGCCCGCTGCGCGGATCGACCAGTGCGCAGAGCTCCGCCAGCGTGCCGGCGATCTCGTTGCCGCGCTCGCCGCAGCCGACATAGACGATGACGTCGGCGCTGCACGACTTGGCCAGCGCCTCCAGCAGCACCGTCTTGCCGGTGCCGAAGCCGCCCGGAATCGCCGCCTTGCCGCCCAGCGCGACCGGGAACAGCGTGTCGAGGACGCGCTGCCCGGTCAGCAGCGGCGCCTCGGTCGGCAGGCGGTGGCGCACCGGGCGCGGCCTCCTGACCGGCCATTCGTGCCCCATCGCCAGTACCCGTTCGGTGCCGGCGGGGGTGCGCAGCCGGGCCAGCGGCTCGTCGTCGCGGTACGTGCCGGCGGCGACGATGTGCACGATCTCGCCCGCCAGCTCGGGCGGCACCAGGCATCGCAGGTCGAGGGCGCCGCCGTCGATGCGGCCGAAGGGCTGGCCGGGTGCGACCGGTGAGCCGACCGCCAGCAGCGGCTCGAAGGAAAAGCGCCGGACCGGGCGCCGGCGCTCGCCCGGTGCGATGAACGGCGAGTCGAGCCCGTCGAGGGGGCGCAGCAGGCCGTCGTAGATGCCGCCCAGCAGCGACGGCCCGAGCCACACCATCAGCGGCCGGCCGAGGCCCTCGACCTGGTCGCCGGGCTTGACGCCGGTGGTGTCCTCGTAGAGCTGGGCGACCAGCTCGTCGCCGGCGAGGCGTACCACTTCGCCGAGCAGGCCGGCGCGCCCGACCCGCAGGGCCTCGCCCATCGCGAACGGCCCGTCGCAGCGGGCGCGCAGCACCGGGCCGGCGATCGATTCGGTGGTGGCGCGGCTCATGCCGAGGTCCACAGGTGGATCAGCCGGCCGACGATCGCCTGGCGGTCGCTCGTCAGTCCATCGACGGTGGCGTCGAGGCGGGTCTCGCCGGCGCGGATCTCGATGCCGGCGCCGATTTCTTCCGCGCTGTCGCAGCGCACCTCGGTGATGCCCCGCTTTGCCAGGTCGGCGACCATCGCGACGCGTTCCCGCTCCGGCAGATCGGGCGGGTGGCGGACGATCCAGCCCCGCGCCGGCAGACGCGCGAGCGCGGCGTTGGTGGCCGAGGCGATCCAGCGCCGGCGTGCCGGCGGCTTGCGCCACCGATCCGTCAGCGCGCTCGCCAGCAGCGGCCAGGCCTCGTCGGCGATCATCGCGACGCGACGCAGCTGTCGCGCGTGCTCGGCCGTCGCGACCCGGGCCCGGGCCTTCGCCAGGCGTGCCTCGTGCTCGGCGCGCTGCCGTGACAGCGCCTCGCGATGCTCGCGGCGCAGGGCATGGGCTGCGCGCCGGAAAGTGCTCCGCGCCTCAGCCTCGGCCGGCGCCAGGGCCTGCGCGCAGCGTCGTTCACGATCTGTCGCCACCAGCGCCAGCAGCGCCTGCAGCGCGGTGGACGTGGCATCGCCGTTCATGGCAGCAGGCCCAGCAGGCGGCGCACCGCGGCAGCCGGGCTGGCCGTGGACGCCGCACCATCGACATCCGGCAGCACCACTACCGGCGGTCGCGACTCGATCAGCGCCGCCTGCAGCAGGGCCTGCGGCAGCGCGGCGGCCACCGCCGTATCGACGATCAGCAGCGCGGCTTCGCGACGCGCCGCTGCGAAGGCCTGCAACACGTCCTCGTTCGCGCCGCGGGGCTCGACGCCGGCCAGCCGGAAGCCCGCGCCATCGGCTTCGTTGCCGAGGAAGATGATCGTCTTCATGCCAGTCGGTTGAGAATCAGGATCGACACGATCAGGCCGTAGATCGCTATGCCCTCGGCGAGGCCGACGAAGATCAGCAGGCGGCCGAACAGCTCCGGCCGTTCGGCGAGCGTGGCGACGGCTGCCGCGCCGAGCTTGCCGACCGCCAGCCCGGCCCCGAGGGCGGACAGTCCGGTGGCCAGCGCGGCACCGACCAGACCCCAGGCGAGGGCCTCCGAATCCGGGCCTCCGGTGGCGCCCGGCGATGCCGCCGAGGCCTCCGGCAGCAGCCACGCGGTGGCGCCGGCCGCCAGCAGCGCCGCGACGGCCGCCAGCACGGCAACCAGGATCAGGGCTTGCGGCTCACGTTTCATGATGGTTCTCCCGGAAGGCATGCGTCGGTGGCAGGGCCGGCCGGAAGGCGCGGCCGCTGGCAAGGAAGAAGCGGGTGAAGAACTCGAACAGCACCAGGCGTGTGGTCTGGATCGACACCACCAGCAGTTCGAGGCCGACGATCAGCAGGTTGCCGACCACGATCACCACCACGCCAGTGGCGCCGTCGCCGGCCGCCGCCGCCAGCAGCAGCATCGCCGACGACAGGCCGGCATGGGCGATCGCGAAGGCACCGACGCGGACGAAGGAGATCGTGTTGATCGCCAATTGGAACGCCCGCTCGAGGCTGCCGCCGATGCGGCGCAGCACCTCGCTGCCGTTCCCCGCCCGGCGCACGGCCAGCAGCAGCGCCAGCGCCACCGCGGCAAGCAGCGCGGCGGCCGGTGCGACACCCGGCAGCAGGCATGCCAGCCCACCCAGATACAGCACCAGCGCGGGCCCGTCGTCGTTGAGCCAGGCGCCCATCTCGCCCCGCCAGCGCGCCTCGAACCCGGCCAGCACGAGGCCGGCGCAGAGCAGCGCGGCACCCAGCCCGAGGGGAAGCAGCAGCACCGGCATCGGATCATGGAGGGGCTCGACCCACAGCGCGGTGACCACGCCGTGCAGGCTGAACACGCTGCCGAATACCCAGCCGAAGAATGCCGCGCTGAGGCCGGCGGGCACCAGCAGGTTGGCGAGGGTCCAGCGACGGCCCAGCAGCAGGCCGAGCGCGGCGATCAGCAGGCCCTGGCCGAGGTCGCCGAACATGTAGCCGAACAGCAGCGGGAAGACCAGCGCGACGAGGGCGCTCGGATCCGCCGCATCGTGCGCCGGCATGCCGAGCAGCCCGCAGAATGCCTCGTACGGCCTCGCCCACCAGGGATTGCGCAGTATCAGCGGCACCTGCATGTCGCGCGGCGGCGGCGCAAAGCGCAGCAGGGTCGGGACCGCCACCTCGGCAAGGCGACGCTGCAGCGTCGCCGGCTCGCAGGTCCAGCCGGTCAGGCGGCACAGCGCCCGGCGCGCCTCCACGGCGCGGGCGTTGTCCACGCACCAGCACACGCGATGGGCCGACACCACCGCTTCGGCGAGCCCATGCTCGGCCGCCAGCGCGTCGAGGCGCTGCCGGCCGGCGCCGACCGCTGCCGCGCATGTGGATCGTCGGGCTGCGAGGGCCGTCGTGGCGTCTCCGGCGGCGATGCCGTCGGGCACCGCCAGCGCCTGGCCACCGAGGCTGCGTATCCGCTCGCCGAGCTCCGCCAGCGGGGCCGCCGGGCCGATCGCCAGGATCAGCGGCGGGCTGCTGCCCGGCACCGGCTTCAGCAGCACGTCGGCCGGCACGCGCACGGCTTCGGGCTGCGGGCACCGGTGGATCGCGGCGGCGACGATACCGCCGGCGAGGGCCCGCCGTTCGGCTTCGTCGAGGGCCGACGTCTCGAGCAGCGTCAGCCAGGTGTCGAGCAGGGCGTGCTCCGACGCCGCGTGCTCGATCGAAGCCAGCACCGGCCGGGCTTCCCGCGCCCAGGCCTCGATGTGCTCCAGCGCGGTCGGCAGCATTTCGTTCGGGAAGGCCCGCAAGGGCTCGGAGACCAACGCCTGCCAGAGGTGGCCGAACTCGCGCTCGAGGTCGCGAAAGCGCTGGATCAGCGGACCGCACTCGGCGTGCATGCCATTCTCGCCACCGTCCGCGGGCGATTCGAACTCGGCCAGTCCGGCGCTCGCGATCGCCTCGGCGATGCCCAACGCATCCTCCCTGGGGGCCAGGATCTCGAACCACAGCGCAGGCTGGGGACGCATCATGGCGACGACTCCAGGGCCAGCGTCCGCAGCACCAGGCAGGCCTGCAGGCGGCGCAGGTCGATGGCGACCAGGCACAGATAAGGGAAGGCGGCGGCGGGCTGGCCGGACAGCCGCCGGAAGCACTGCAGCGAAAACCGTTCGACCGGCCGGCTGCGGGCCTGCAGCCCGTCCGCCGGGCGCGACAAGGCTGCACCCAGGCACGCTCCCAGCCGTTGGGCGAAGCGGGCCAGCGCTTCCGCATCGTCGTCGCCTGGCGGCCAGCAGGCCCGCCAACGCGCGTCCCAGGCGTGGACCGTGGTGAGCGGTGCAGCGGCATCGCTGTTGGCGCCGCGTTCCAGCGCCGGATCGTCGTGCATCCACGGCTGGGCGGGGCGGCCGGCGGCGAGCCAGGACCATGCCGGCAGGTCGATCAAAGCCGCGGTGGCCGACACCGCGGCACGCCAAGGCGCCGGCATCCAGCGCGCCGTGCGCGCCACTTCGCGGCGCCAGTTGGCCCGCATCGCCAGTTCGAAAGTATGCACCGTGCCGCCCTCGTTCACCCCGTCGAGCCACGCCGCCAGCCCGCCGTCCCGCGCCGTCGCGAGCACGCCTGCCAGCGAACGCGTGGCCGACAGCCGACGCCACAGCGCGTCCCCGGGCCGGCGTCCGAGTCGGGCCTGCATCCTTGCCTGGGCGTATTCCATCGCGGAGCGCGGCGCGGTCAGCCGTCGTCGCCGCACAACTCGCCGGCGAGCATCGCCACCGCCCGCATCAGGCGGGAGCGGTCGTCGGCGTCCAGCTGGACGGGCTGCTCGGCCTCGGCCCGCGCCTGTTCGAAGCGGCCCAGCGCGGCCGCCTCGACCGCCGCGTCGGCCGCTGTCCGGCGGGCACGACGCGCCGCCGAGCGCTCGGCGAGCCGGCACAGCGCCTCCTCCACCTGTCCGTGCAGCGCCTCGGCTCGCATCTGGCAGTCGCGCACCGCCCGTTCGGCGTCTTCCTCGGCCGCCAGTACCCGGGCAAACGCGATCTCGACATCCTCGTCGGCGTTTGCCGCGATCTGTCCCGTCGGTCGGCCAGATTCCATCGCAATTCCTCCCCCTCAATGCGCCCCCGGAACCCCGGTCTCCGGATGTCGGCGTCGGCTCCCGCGGCCGCTTTGCCTCCACCGCGTGGGTCCGGACCCGGCGAGCGAATTTCTTCCGTTCGTTCAAGTTCTAGACCGATGACCGGTACGCGTCAGCAGCGAATGCGCGGGTGTTGATGTAGCTCAGCGAAGCGCCCCGGCTTGGCCGTCCCCGGTGCCGGCAGGCTGCCGCCGTGATCCTCCGCGGGCAATGCCGCTGCCGGCCGCGATGGCCGGCGGATCGGCGCCACGGTGTATGCTGCCGCCGTTTCGGATTCCGGGCGCAGGCCGTGCCGACTTCGTCACCCCTCGACAACATCGCCTGGCATGCGCTGACCGGTGCGCAGGCGCGATTCGCCACGGGCCGCGGCGCGGCCCGCCGGTTCGCGCCGGGTTTCTCGCCGATCCTCGGTTTCGAGGATCGGCTGAAGCCCGACTTCGCCGCGCTGGACATGTTCAGCGCGGCCGGCGAGGCCTTTTATTGCCTGCACTGGACCGGCCCGATGGCGGCGGGCTGGCGCCTGGAGGATGAAGGCGCGGTGCGCCAGATGGTGCGCGCGCCGGCGCCGCCGGTGGCGGTCGACCCGCGCGGCCTGCGGATGCTCGACGTCGGCGACGTGGCCCAGGCGATGGCTCTGGCGCGCTTGACCCGGCCGGGTCCGTTCGGGCCGCGCACGATCGAGTTGGGCGAATACTTCGGCGTGTTCGACGGCCCGAGGCTGGTGGCGATGGCCGGCGAACGGATGGCGGCCGGCCCGTACCGCGAGATCAGCGGCGTGTGCACCGATCCCGACGCCCGCGGTCGCGGCCTGGCGCGACAGCTGGTCGGCCATCTCGCCGCCCGCCAGCATGCCCGGGGGCAGCTGTCCTTCCTGCACGTGATGGACGACAATCCGGGGGCGATTCGTCTTTACGAATCCCTGGGCTTCGCAACCCGCGGCGTCCATCCGGTGCGTGTCGTCATGCGCCGCTGACGTCGGCGGGCGTTGCACGCCGCCGGGCAGCGCGATCGCTCGCGTCGAGCCGACGTCGCCGTGGTGTGCACCTTCTTGCGCGGTCGGCCGGCGCGCGCCATATTGCACGTTGCGGGGTGCCCGGCACCTCTCGTTGCGGAGCGCGACCATGGGATTGCTCGAAATGCAGGAGGCGGTGAAACGTCATGGCGACCTGAAGGAGGACTGGCTGTATCCGACGCAGCGGAACAAGGCCGGCATCTGCGAGGCGCTGTGTCTGGACTGGCTGACCAAGAACCTGCCGCTGCTCGGTCGGCACGAAGCGCCGTCGGAACTGACCCAGGTCGCCCTCGACCGGTTCCAGAGCGACCTCGAGGACAAGCCGGCACTGGCCGCGGTGCGGGCGAACGAGAAAGTCACCCAGGGGCAACAGGCGCTCGACCAGCAGAAGCGTGCGCTGGTGCAGAAGGCCGACGACATGCTGCGTGACATCGAGGCCCATTACCTGAAGTTCGGGGTCGAGACACAACGGGTCAGGAGCGGCATCTTCCAGACCATCAGCCACAGCTTCGCGGTCGGCTCCCAGGCGCAGATCGACGGCGTCGTGGCCGGCGACCAGATGCGCGGACAATACGACGAGCTGATCGGGCGAGTGTCCGTCCAGATGCAGGAGAAGCTCGACCAGGTCAACGCGCCGGTCGACAAGTTCAGCGCCTTGAGCAGCGCCGAGAAGGCGCGCAAGGGGTACAAGCCGGCCCTGGCACGCATGGCCGCGCAGCATCCCCGGTTCGGCAACCTGAAGGCGGTGTGTTCGGTCAACGGCACCTACGCATCCGGCGATCAGTTCGCGCAGGAGCTGGGCCGCCGGGATTTTGCCACCGGCACCGCCTGGCTGGTCGCCCTCGACGCGCCCGGCATCCGCCATGCCATGGTGTGCTGCCGCAAGGCCGATGCGGATTTCCTGCTGCTGGAACCCAACCTCGGCGTGTACAAGATGCACGGCTCCGGCTCCTGGACCGACGCGGTGTCTGCGCTGGTCAAGGCCTACGAGTGCAAGCGCCACGAGCACCGCGCGGTATCGTTCAACCGCGTCGCGTCCTAGCGCCGATCGGCCGCGCGGAGCGGCGGCTCGCCGCCGCAGCGGGCTACGAGATGATCGCCAGATCGAAGACGCGCTCGACCGCCCAGATGCCGCCGATCGCGATGGCGGCGAAGGACGCGGTCGGCATCAGCACCCGGGCGACGTGCCGCCGGCCGCCGAGCGTCAGCAGCACCAGCGTGGCGGTGGCGACCACCAGCAGCTGGCCGGCCTCGACGCCGAGGTTGAAGCCCAGCAGGGCGAGCGCGAAACCGCTGGGCGGCAGCGACAGTCCGGCGAGCACGTTGGCGAAGCCGAACCCATGCACCAGGCCGAAGCCGAAGGCCAGCGCCGGTTCGGCGCCGGGCCAGCGCGGCCGCAGGTTGTGCACGGCGGCGAGCACGATGCTGACGGCGATCGCGGCCTCGACCCAGCGCGGCGGCAGTCGCACGATCTCCAGGCTGGCCAGCGCCAGCGTCACGGAATGGGCGATCGTAAACAGCGTCACGGTCTTTAGGAGCGGCAGCAGCGCGTCGCGGGGCGCATCCACCAGGCGCCAGCCGTCGCGGCCGCGGCGCAACACCGCCGGCAGCATCAGGCACAGCAGGAACAGCAGGTGGTCGTAGCCGATCAGGATGTGGTCGAGGCCGTCGGCGAAGAACGCCGCCAGGCCTGAGCCGCCCGCCGTCGGCAACCGCTGCTCGCCGCCGTTGGGGTCGAGCGACAGCGCCGCCGTCGTGCCGTCGCCACGGTCGATGCGCAACAGGCCGCGGTGGGTGGGGTCGAGGTCGCCGAGGAGGCGGTAGCCGACGCTGGTCGGGCCGCCCGCCGGGCAGCGCAGGGGGGCGCCCATCGCCAGGTAGTTGCCGTCGCTGCGGGTCTCGATGCCGAGAGTGTGAAACGCGACGGGACATTCGCCCTGGTCGAAGGCCAGCGCTGCCGCGGCGTGGGCCATGATCTCCGGCAGTCGTGCGCGCAGCTCGCCCCAGCGCAGCCGACGGTCGCCATCGGCGTCGAGGTCCAGTGCCAGGTCGAGGTCGCGCAGCGCGATGTCCCAGCGCAGCTCGGCCTCGCCGTCGCGCACCGGCCCGATCGTCAGGTAGCTGTCACTGACCTTGTGGGCCAGCGCGATCGCCGGCAGCAGCAGCACCAGCACCAGGATCGTCGCGGCCGCGTCGCGGCATCGTCTAGTACAAGGCATCGACGCGAACATCGCGCACCCCCATGTCGGTCATCGTCGCGACCAGCCGTCGCTGTCCGTCGTGGTCGCCGAGGGCGGCGTTGGCCCGGGCGAGGATCAGCCAGTCGGCCGGTTCGCGCTGTCGTTCGAAGTTGCGTCGGGCGAGCCGTCGGGCGGCGTCGGCATCGCCGCGCAGCTCGAGGGCGTGGCGCGCCTGCTCGCGCAGATGGCTGCCGCCGTCGCCGCGCGCCGCGGCGGCGTCGAAGCGCTCGCCGATCTGCCTCGCCAGCTCGGCCGCGTCGTCGCCCCCGAGGGCCCGCGCCGCGATCGCCCGGCGCAGCAGCACGGCGTCGTTGGCCGGCATGCCGCGGAGCACGCTCTCCGCCTCGACCGGCCGGCGAGCGTCGAGCAGCAGGTCGGCCAGCGCGAGGCGGGCGAACGGGGTCGGCGCCAGTGCCAGGGCGTGCCGGTAGTGGGCCTCGGCCGCGGACGTTTCGCCGGCGAGCTCGCAGGCCTGCGCGAGGCCGACCCGCAACCACGCGCTCAGGGCCGCATCGTGGCTGCCGGCGAGCAGGCGCTGGAAGGCGGCGCGGGCAGCGCCGGTGTCGCCCCGCAACGCGCGGTTGTCGGCCAGGCAGGCAGTGCCGTACGCCGGCTGACCGGCGGCCGCGAGGCGCGCGCAGGCGGTGTCGGACGCGTCGAGCCGGCCCTGCACCCGCCGCACGGTGGCCAGCGTCAGCCATGCCTGGGCGTCGCCGGGATCGCGGGCCACCGCCACCTGCAGCAGGTCCGCCGCCCGCTCGAAGTCGTGCATGTGCTGGGCAACCGTCGCCTGCATCACGACCACGCCGAGCGGGTCGCGCTGCGGCTGCCGCCAGGCCTGCAGCGCGCCCATCGCCAGGCCCGCGAATCGGGCATCGCCCTGGGCACGGGCGGCTTCCAGGTAGCCGCGGGCGATCCGCAGCGCGCGGCCCGGGTCGGCGAAGTCAGTGCGCCTGTCGGAGGGTGAAGCGACGCGGGCGGGCAACCGGGCGACCACGGTGTCGTCGTCCGCCGGCAGCGTCGGCGCGGCCACCGCCAGGGCGTTGAGCCCGCCCCACAGCAGCGCCAGGGCGATCGTTCGCGTCGTCGTCATAGTGCCGCCGGCTCGTCGGTGTCACTGGTCGGCGCGGTGAAGGCGCTGACATCCACCGGCGTCGCGGTCTCGCTCCGGTCCGCGGTGATCCCCTGCAGGTAGCCGATGAAGCCATTCACCGAGGCGGCCGCCGAGGCCGGCGGCTGGTCGGCGCCGGGCCGGTCGGTGTCCTTGTCGCCACCACCACCCCCGCACGCGCCCAGGGCGAGCGCGGCGAGGGTGGCAACGAACGTGCAATTGCTGGTTCGCATGCCGTCGTCCTCCTCAGTCGGAACCCGGGATCGGGGTCTGGAGATAGGGGAAGCCGGTCGTGAACTGGCCGACATGCTGGGCGACGCCGTCGTTGAGCGGTGCGCCACCGACCGGCGCATCCACCGGCCGGCAGCCGACCTGCAGGCTGTCGGTGTCGCCGGTGGCGACGCACAGCGCACCCATCACCGCCCGCAGCGCCACGTCGACCACGTCGTCGCCCGGCCGGCGGCCGTTCGGAAAGCCCGCCAGGTCACCGCCGAGCACGCCCAGGCTGTGCTGGGCAGTGGGCGGGGTCGGGGCGACCGCGGTGTTCAGGCGCAGCATCTCGGATGGCGTGACAACGGTCGGCTGGTTGACGCCCTGCACGCCGGTCAGGAAGGCAGCGACCAGATCGGTGCGCGGGAAGTTGGTCGGCGCCGGTACCGAGAACAGCAACTCGAGCAGCGCCGGCAGCGTCGGGTTGGTGACGTAGTCGGCGAACTGACCGTCGTCGACCGGCCGAGACCCGTTGAAGGTGTCCTTGTCGCCGAGGCCGATCACCACTTCATTCACCAGCGGCATGCCGAGCCGCGACACCTGGACCCAGGCGCCGCCGTTGCGTTCGTTCTTCTTGTGGCCGCGGCCCGGACGGGGCGCCAGCAGCCGGCCCTGGCGCAGGCTGGAAGTGGTCCACGCGCCGATCACCGGGTCGCTCGCCCGCAGACAGGCGATCGGCATCTCCAGCGCCAGCGTCGTCACGTTCTTGTCGTCGATGGTGCTGGGCGCGGCGTCGGGCGGGCCCAGCGGGTCGAGATTGACGAGGTCGAAGATTCTGCCGAGATTGACCGCGAACGGATCCTTGCGCTGGCCGACGAAGAGCCGTGCCGGCATGCCGCAGCCCGGCACCGTGACCTCGTAGACGTGCTGCATCGCGTAGTCGGCATAGGCGCCGGCACCGCCGAAGGTCTTGTCGCCGATGTTGTCCACCGGCTTGTCGAAGCGTGTCGCACCGTCCAGGCTGGCCAGTGGCTCGCGTCGTCCCGAGCGGCGGCCGCCGTACACGACGTCGACGGTATAGGTCTCGCGCAGGTTCGACGCCGCCGGATTGACCCCGGACAGCGTGCCGGCCTGTACCAGCGGGATCGCCACCGGCTTGCCGCCGATGTCCAGCGCGATATCCTGCAGGTCGTTCCTGAAGCGGAACTGGAAGCTGATGTCCTCGCGGGCGTCGCCGTCCTGGTCGACGTGGATCTCGTAGAGGGCGTCCGGATCCATCGAGAAATAGTTGGGGCCGCCGTAGGCGTCCTGCAGCGGCTGGTAGTTGGCGATCAGGGTCACGAAATCGCCGCGTCCGGGCTCGTAGCTGCGGAACATGTAGAAGTCGGTGCCGTCCACCTTGGGGGCGGTGGTGATGAACGGCGCCTCGCGGTGGCTCGACGCGTACACTGCGGTTGCAGCCAGTGCAGTGGACAGGGCGAACAGTGCCCGGCGGCGCCAGCGGGTGGGGGTGGGTGTCGGGTTCATGGTCTCTCCATTTCGTTGGTCGGCATCGCGGGCGGCGACGGACACGACCCGCGCTGCAGCAGCCCCGGATGTGGCGCTGCTTGTGCCTGATACGCAGCGCGGAGCAGACCGGATGCGGGCCGCAAGAAAACTCGACGAATCCGCCGTCCCTTGCATCCGGGGCGGCGATGCGTGCGTAGACCGGGAAAAGGAGTGGCGGAAGATACCGACATGAGCGAAGCCGCGGCGCGGGCCCAGGACCAGGCAAATCTCGAAGCCCTCATCGGGCGCATGGCGGCCGGTGACGAACAGGCGCTGGGCGAGTTCTACGATCTGACGGCGGCGCGGGTCCACGGTCTGGCGCTGCGCATCGTCGGCGAGGCGATGCTCGCCGAGGAGGTGGTCGAGGACGTGTTCTTCGCAGCCTGGCAGCAGGCTTCACGATTCGAGCCGACGCGCGGGCGGCCCCTCGGCTGGCTGATGGTGATGGCCCGCAGCCGAGCCCTCGATGCGCTGCGGCGCCGTGACAGCGCGGTCTGCCACCCAGAGCCATCGCAGATCGCCGGCGACGAGCCGCTCACCGAGGTCGGGGTGCCGGAACTGCTGGACGTGGCGCGGGATCACCAGCGCCTGCACGAGGCGCTGCTCGAACTCGGCGCCTTGCCGCGGCAACTGGTGGCGCTGGCCTTCTTCCGAGGGCTGTCGCACGAGGAGATCGCGCAGCAATCGTGCCTGCCGCTGGGAACCGTCAAGTCACACATCCGGCGCTCGCTGTCGACATTGAAGAGCGCGCTGCTGGCCGGAGCGCAGGGGAGTGCACCCGCATCATGAACAAATCGAGTCCCTTGGATCCCGATGACCGGGAAGAAACCGTGGAGCGGGCATTGTCCGAAGCACTGACACCGATTCCCCTCGAGCCATCGCGCAGGGCGCCGCTGCGAAGTCGCCTGCTGGCGCGGGTCGCCAAGGCGCGCGCGGCCGGCGAGGGCTTCATCCGCGTACCGCTGTCGCAGGCCGACTGGCAGCACATGCTGCCCGGCGTGCGGGTCCATCACCTCGATCCGGAGCGGCGGGCGGTGATGATCGAACTCGCCCCCGGCGCTTCGCTGCCCTTCCACCGCCATCACGAGGACGAGGAGTGCGTGGTGTTGCGCGGCGACGTGCGCCTCGGCGAGATCGTCGTCCATCCGGGTGACTACCATCTGGCACCGGCCGACAGTCGCCACGGCCGGGTCACCAGCCACGAGGGCGCGCTGTTCTACCTGCGGGGCACGCCGATCGGCCACCCGGTCGAAGCGCTGCGTGACCTGGTCACCGCGTTGGTGCCTGGCGATGGCGCGCCGGCGCGAACGATCCGCGCCGGCGACGATGGCTGGCATTCCCACGGCGACGGCATCGATGGGCGGCTGCTGCATCGCGATGGCGCCGGCCGCTCGGAGATGCTGCGCATCGCGCCCGGCACCCGGGTCTCCGGCGGATTGCCGGCGCTTGGTGACGAATGTCTGCTGGTCGAGGGCGATCTCGGCATCGACGACTGGGCGATGCAGCCCGGCGACTACCAGCGCAGCGTCTCCGGCGACAGCGGCCACAGCGAACTCGCAAGCCGCGACGGCGCCCTGCTGTTCGTGCGCGCGGCGGCCTGAGCGCCCCCGCCCGCCCCGGCTGCGCGAAGCCGGCCCGCCGATGACGCGCGGCGACGGGACGGCCGTCGGCCAGGCCGGCCGCACTACCAGGCCATCTCGCCGGTGGCGACCTTGGCGCCGATGTCCAGCGCAATGCCGAGCCCCGCTTCGGGGTAGGCGCGTCGCATCGCGGCGATCAGCGCGCCACTGTCCTTCGCTTGCCTGGCCTCGACGTCGAAACGCCGCAGGTAGTCGCGGGTAAAGCCTACGGCCGACAGGTCGGTCGCGCTGCCCGCCGCCATGTGTCCCGGCACGACGGTGGTCGGATCCAGCGCGGCGATCTCGTCGAGCTGGGCCAGCCACGCCTGGCGCAGCGCCTCACCCGGGGTGTCGGCGGTCCACACGTGCAGCCCCGAAAACACCGCGACGTTGCCGACCACCGCCTGGTTGGACGGGATCCAGAGGTAGGGGCGGTCGGCCAGCGGACCCTGCAGACCACGAATCTCGAGGACCTCGCCGTCGATGCTGAGGGTGCTGCCTGACAGCGGCTGCGGCAGCACCATGGCGCGCGGCGCGTTGTCGCCCATCTTCGGCCACCAGAACTCGCGCTTGCCCTCGGCCTTGGCGCGCATCCGGTCGAGCACTGCGGGCGCCGCCACGATCGGCGCATCCGGAAAGATCGCGGCCAGGGTGGCGGCGCCAAAGTAGTAGTCGGGGTCGGCCTGGCTGACGTAGATCGCCTTCAGCCGCTTGCCGCTGTCGAGTACCCGGGCGGCGATGCGCAGGGCGTCGGCGCGGGTGAAGCCGGTGTCGACCAGGATCGCTTCGGTCGGTCCGCTGACCAGGACCGCATTGACGTGGAAGCTGGCGGCGTCGCCGTTGATGACGGTGAGCTCCAGCGCTTGTCCGGCGTGGGCGGTGGTGATGGCAGCGGCGAGCGCTGCGCCGGCGATGGTGTGCTTCATGGTCGGAATCCTCATGTCGGTCGAGTCGGGGCTTGCAGTGCGACTGGGCTGACTTTATGTGCGATTGAATGCCGGATAAACGGCTAAAATCACGCTTATTTGTTGCACAAATCGGACTAATTGATGGATCGACTGACTGCCATGCGGGTGTTCTCCGAGGTGGTCGAGCGCGGCAGCTTCAGTGCCGCGGCTGAACGCCTCGAGCTGTCGCGGGCGATGGTGACCCGCCATGTCGCTGCGCTGGAGCAGTGGCTCGACGTGCGCCTGATGCAGCGTACGACCCGCCGCCTGTCCCTGACCGATGCCGGCGAGCAATGCCTGCGCCGCTGCCGCCAGGTGCTGGAACTGGCCGACGAACTCGAGGCCGATGTCGCACAGCAGGCAGGCGAGCTGCGCGGCGAGCTGCGCATCACCTGTGCGGCCTCTTTCGGTCAGGCGCACCTGGCGCCGGCGATCGCGGGTTTCCTGGCGTTGCACCCTCGGCTGACGGTGACCCTCGAGGTCGGTGACGCGGCGGTCGACCTGGTGCGCGAGCGCATCGATCTGGCGATCCGCATCACCGCCGAGGCCGATCCCGGCCTGGTCGCGCGGCCGCTGGCCCGCTGTCGCTCGCTGCTGGTCGCGGCGCCGGCCTATCTCGGCCGCAACGGCGTGCCGCGCCGGCCGGAAGATCTCGCCGGCCACCGCTGCCTCGGCCATGCCCGCTTCGGGCGCGGCCTGTGGCGGCTGGTGCGTGCCGGCGAAG
This sequence comes from Rhodocyclaceae bacterium, assembly GCA_020445745.1. GTDB lineage: Bacteria > Pseudomonadota > Gammaproteobacteria > Burkholderiales > Rhodocyclaceae > Cognatazoarcus. Next base: position 40,868 of record JAGRGB010000199.1, read on the forward strand.
TGCGCGAAGTGCAGGTGCCGGTGCGCTTCGGCACCAACGAGACGATGATGATGACCAGCGCGGCCCGGGCCGGCGCGGGCATCGGCCTGCAGCCGCGCTACCTGGCCGAGCCGTTGATCGCCGACGGCTCGCTGGTGGCGGTGCTGCCCGACTGGCAACCGCCGGAACTGACGATCCAGGCACTGTATCCGTCGCGCCGCCGGCTGAGCCCGGCGGTGCGTGCGCTGCTCGATTTCCTGGTGGCGCGCTTCGCCGAGGAGGCCTGGTGAGCGTGCCGACCGGAAAGGCATGCCGCTGCCGCGCGTGGCACACTCGCGGGCTCCGCGAACAGAAGATCAAGGAACGGCGATGTCGCAAGGCAGTGCCTGGGCGTGGGATCCCGGCCAGTACCGGTGCAATGCGGGCTTCGTGCCCGAACTCGGCGAGCCGCTGCTGCGGCTGCTGGCGCCGCAGCCCGGCGAACGCGTCCTCGACCTGGGCTGCGGCGATGGCGTGCTGACGCGGCGGCTGGCCGACGCCGGCTGCGTGGTGGTCGGCGTCGACGCCAGTGCCGAGATGGTCGCCGCTGCGCGCGCACTCGGGCTCGACGCTCGCGTCATGGACGGCCAGCGCCTGACCTTCCAGGCTTGCTTCGACGCAGTGTTCTCGAATGCCGCGCTGCACTGGATGACCGCGCCGGACGAGGTGCTCGCCGGCGTTTTCCGCGCACTGGTGCCGGGCGGGCGCGTGGTCGGCGAGTTCGGCGGCGACGGCAACGTCGCGCGCATCGTCGCGGCACTGCATCGTGCGCTCGCCGCCCGCGGCATTGGCGGCGATTGCCCGTGGTATTTCCCGACGCCGTCCGACTATCGCGCCCGCCTCGAGGCGAGCGGGCTGGAGGTGGACCACATCGAGTCGTTTGACCGGCCGACACCCCTTCCTGGGGACGTCGGTGGCTGGCTGCGCACCTTCGGCAGGCCTTACCTGTCGCGCTTGCCTGCCGGCCATCGTGAGTCCTGCATTGCGGAGATCGTCGAAGACCTGCGCGATGAACTGTGCGACGAAGCCGGCCGCTGGCATGCCGACTACGTGCGCCTGCGCTTCGTCGCCCGTCGGCCGGCCGGTGGCTGAAATCTCGCTGCTCGCCTTCGCCGGACTGGTGCTGGCCGCATTCACCGGCGGCTTCGTCAGCTCGATCGCCGGTGCCGGCGGCATGATCGTGTTGCCGTGCCTGCTGTGGGCCGGCCTGCCGCCGGTGCAGGCGCTGGCCACCAACAAATGCCAGAGCGTGTTCGGGACCTTGTCGTCCGCGATCAACTACTTTCGCAGCGGCCAATTGCAGCTCGCCCCGCTGCGCTCGACCCTGATGTGGGCCTTGGCCGGCGCGCTGGCCGGCACCTGGCTGGTGCAACAGCTCGACGCCGCGGTGCTCGACGCGCTGCTGCCGCCGATGCTGATCCTGCTCGCCGGCTACTTCGCGTTCTCGCCGAGGATCTCCGACGACGATGGCCCGCCGCGGCTGTCGACCCACCTGTTCGCGCCACTGGTCGGCGGTGGTCTCGGGATTTACGGCGGCTTCTTCGGACCCGGCATGGGCTCGATCTCGGCCGCCGCCTTCGCCGGCCTGCGCGGCTTCAACATGCGCCGCGCCACGGCCAGCACCAAGCCGGTGGTGCTGGCCACCAACTTCGCGTCGATGACCGTCTTCATCGTCGGCGGTCACGTGGTGTGGCCGCTGGTGGCGGCGATGGCCGTCGCCCAGATCATCGGCGCCCGCCTCGGCTCGGGCCTCGTCATCAACCGCGGCACCGCGCTGGTGCGGCCGGTGATCGTCGTGACGACGGCAGCCATCGCCCTGCGGTTGATGCTGCGCTAGGCGGGAGTGCGTTCCGGCGAGAGCAGATGCGGCCGATGGCGGGGCATCGCCCTTCGAGGTGGGGAGAAGCTCGAATCGAGGTGCAGCTTTGCTAGACCTGACCCCAGCCCGCCGAAGGTCTTGCTCAACCCGGTCCCGCGTCGGCCGTAATAGTCACCGATGCGATCACGGCGCCAGCGTTGACGCCGGGCACGCACGGACTGACCGGAGGACACCATGCCCCATCCCGATTCCCCTAGCCGCCGCCGCGTAGTCGCTGGCGGCGCGGCTGCGTTGTTCCTGGCTGCCGCGCCGGGGCTGCGCGCCGCCACCCGGCGTCCGTTGCGGATCTTCCATGTGATGAGCTTCGATTCGCCGTGGCGCTGGACCGACGGACAGCTCGCCGGCTTCCGCGACGGTCTTCAGGATGTCGATGTCGAACTGCGCGTCTTCCAGATGAACGTCAAGAAGAACAGCAGTGTCGAGGCCAAGCAGCGGGTCGCCGGCGAGGCCAGGGCAATCATCGACAGCTGGCAGCCCGATCTGCTCTATACCTCGGACGACGATGCACTGGCCTACGTCGCGGCCCGCTATGCCGGCACGTCGCTGCCGTGTGTTTTCAGCGGTGCCAACAAGACCCTTGCAGAGCACGGAATCGAAGGCGCTGCCAACATCACGGGGGTGCTCGAGCGGGAGCACTTCGTCGAGTCGGTCGCACTGCTCAGGCAGATCGCGCCGCAGGTTCGCCGCCTGGCCGTGATCTCGGACACCGGTCTGCAGTGGCCTCCCGTCATCGCCCGGATCCGGGATGCGATGGCGCGCATTCACGGCGTCGAGTTGGTCGCCGTGGACCACTGCGAAGATTTCGCGAGCTTCCAGGGGCGCGTCCTGGCCTACCCAGGGGAGGCCGATGCGATGGTGCAGTTGGGCATCTTCGCCCTGCGTGGCGAGTCCGGGCAGAACGTTCCCTACCAGCAGGTCCAACGCTGGGTGTGCGAGCATTCGCGGCTGCCCGACATCAGCTTCTGGATCGATCGCATTGCGTTCGGCGTGCTGGCCTCGGTGACCGTGTCGGAGCGGGTTCAGGGACGGGCGGCGGGTGATCTGGCGCGTCGGATCCTGGTCGAGGGGGTGGCGCCCGCGCAGCTGCCGGTCGGTCCCTCCGTCAAGGGCCATCCCGCCATCAACCTGACGCGGGCCCAGCAGCTTGGACTCGCCGTCAGCTCCTCGCTGCTGCTCTCCGCAGAGGTCATCCAGGGATTCCAATGGCAAGAATCCGGGTGAGGCCCGGTCAGCTCGCGGCCCGGATACTGGCCCTGGCCCTGGCGGCGATGCTGCTCGCCAGCGTCACTGCGGTGGGATCGAGCGGATACCTGTTTCTCGACCAGCTGAAGCAGACCGAGCTGGCGCGTGCGGATGCCATCGCGGCCGGACTGCGGGTTCAACTCGAGCGGCTGCTGGCCCTGGGCATCGACCTGGAGCATCTGGTCGGATTCGAGGCCCAGTGCGCGGATGCCGTCAGCAACAACGAAGGCCTGTCCCATGCGATGGTGCTGTCGCCGGACGGGCGCATCCTGTTCCAGAACCCGCCGCAGCCCGACGGCCGCAGCCTCGCCGGGACGTCCCTGTGGCGGGCCGTGGTGGAGGGCGCGCGCAACGGACACGATGGCGACACGGGCCTCTACTTCGCGGCCAGCGAGGTGGTGCGCAGCGGGATGGATCCAGCCTGGATCATCGTCGGCTTTCCGATCGAACGGATCACCGGCCAGCGGGACCGGCTGATCGCCATCGCCGTGGGCGGCTCCGCGATCGCGATCGGCGTCGGCCTGCTGCTGCTCGGGGTCGGCGTGTCGCGCTTCGTGACGACCCCGATGTCGCGGCTGCTGGCTTCGATCGAGTTGCTGCGCCAAGGCGACAACAAGCCCGGCCAGCGTTTGCCGCGGGAAGGCCTCAAGGAATTCGACCGGATCTCGACCAGCTTCAACCGCTTGCTCGATCGCGTCGAGATGCACGAGTCGGAGCTTCGCTCGGCCAAGGAGATGGCCCAGGCAGCCAGCCGCGCCAAGAGCGCGTTCCTTGCCAACATGAGCCATGAATTGCGGACTCCGCTCAATGCCGTTATCGGCCTGTCGGAGCTCGTGCGCCAGCGCAGCACGGACCCGGGCATCCTCGAGCACCTCGAGATGGTCGGCAGCGCCGGCATGCAGTTGCTGGGCATCGTCAACGACGTGCTCGACATATCCCGCATCGAGGCCCAGCGTCTCACGCTGCGGCCGCGGCCGACGGCCGTGGCCCGCCTGCTGCGCGAACAGGTCGCGCTCGTCGAGGGGCAGGCGCGCGACAAGGGGCTGCGCGTCGATGTCACGGTCGATGCAAGCGTCGAAGCCGCCTGGTTCGAGATCGACGGGCTGCGTGTCGGCCAGGTCTTGCTCAACCTGCTCGGCAACGCCGTCAAGTTCACCCACCAGGGATGGATCGCCGCGCGCCTCGCTCCGGTCGAGCCCGCGAAGGGCCCGCAGCTCCTGCGCTTCGAGGTCCAGGATAGTGGTATCGGCGTCGATCGGAACCAGGTGAATCGTCTGTTCATGCCCTTCGAACAGGCGGACAACTCGAGCACGCGGCGTTACGGCGGCACCGGCCTTGGCCTTTCCATCTGCCGGCAGCTCGTCGAACTGATGGGGGGGCGGATCGGCGTCGACAGCAGGCTCGGCGACGGCAGCCTGTTCTGGTTCGAGCTGCCGTGCCCGGCCGCCACCCCGGCCCCGGCTGCAGAACCGGCCGTCGCGCGGCCGCTGGTCGACGGCGAGCGCGCGAGAATCCTGGTGGTCGAGGACGACGCCCTAAATCGCGCCTATACCCTCGGCCTGCTTGCCGAACTGGGCCTCGGCGCCGACGTGGCCGAGGACGCATCGGCTGCGATCAGTCGGATCGATCAGCAGGCCTACGACCTCATCCTGCTCGACATCCGCTTGCCGGTGATGGACGGCTACGAGGTCGCCCGCCGCGTGCGCGGCATGCCCAACGGCGCCGAGGTACCGATCGTGGCGCTGACTGCCAACGTGTTCGACGAGGACCGGGAGGCTTGCCTCGCGGTCGGGATGAACGATTTTCTGCCCAAGCCGGTGGATTCGGCCATGTTCGAGCGCACCGTGCGGTTCTGGCTGGCGCGGGTGCCCAGCGGCGGCGCGTAGCCGGGATCGACCGTCGCTCCGCCCGCCACGTCGATCGGCGCAACGAGCGACGGCATGTCACGCCTGCGTCGTCACCGGCGCACGGCCGGCACCCTTCTCGTACCACCCCTTGCTGTGATTGACCGCGCGCACCACCAACAGCATCACCGGCACCTCGATCAGTACGCCGACGACGGTGGCCAGCGCGGCGCCGGATTCGAAGCCGAACAGGCTGATCGCGGCGGCGACGGCGAGCTCGAAGAAGTTCGACGCGCCGATCAGCGCCGACGGGCAGGCCACCGAGTGCTTCTCGCCGACCAGGCGGTTGAGGTAGTAGGCCAGCGACGAGTTGAACAGCACCTGGATCAGGATCGGCACCGCGAGCAGGGCGATCACCAGCGGCTGGGCGAGGATCGCCTCGCCCTGGAAGGCGAACAGCAGCACCAGAGTGGCGAGCAGGGCGACGATCGACCAGTGGCCGGCGCTGGCCATCGCCGCGTCGAAGGCGGCCTGGCCCCTCGCCAGCAGGGCGCGCCGCCACAGCTGGGCGAGGATCACCGGGATCAGGATGTAGAGCACCACCGAGGTCAGCAGGGTCTCCCAAGGCACGGTGATCGCCGAAATGCCTAGCAGCAGGCCGACCAGGGGCGCGAACGCGAACACCATGATGGTGTCGTTGACGGCGACCTGGGTCAGCGTGAACAGCGGGTCGCCGTTGGACAGCCGGCTCCACACGAAGACCATCGCCGTGCACGGCGCCGCGGCAAGCAGGATCAGTCCGGCGATGTAGCTGTCGAGCTCTGCGGCCGGCAGCCACGGCGCGAACAGGTGGCGGATGAACAGCCAGCCTAGCAGCGCCATCGAGAACGGCTTGACCAGCCAGTTCACGAACAGCGTGACGCCGATGCCGCGCACGTGCTGGCGGATCTCGCCGAGGGCGCCGAAATCGACCTTGGCGAGCATCGGGATGATCATCACCCAGATCAGCGCGCCGACCGGCAGATTGACCCTGGCGATCTCGAGGCGTCCGATGAACTGCACCGGAGCCGGCAGCCACTGGCCGAGGATGATGCCGGCAGCGATGCACAGCGCCACCCAGACGGTCAGGTAGCGTTCGAACAGGCTCATCGGCGCCGGGGCGCTCCCCGCGGCAGGCGAACAGGCGGTCATTCCGGATTTCTCAGGTGGTGCCGATGTGCTGCAGGGCGGCCTGCAGTTCGGGCGGTGTCAGATTGGCGAGCGGCAATGCCAGCAGTTGAAGCATGCGATAGCCGATCGCCTGGCGGGTCAGTTCGAAGGCGCGGCGGCGGACTTCCTCGTCACCTTCGGCCGCGGAAGGGTCGGGGTAGCCCCAATGGACGCGCACCGGCCGGCCGGCGGTGGCGGAAAACGCCGGGCAGACCTCGGCCGCGGCGTTGTCGCAGACGGTGATCACCGCGTCGAGGGGTGGTGCATCGGGGCCGCTGAAGGCGTCCCAGGACTTGCTGTGCAGATCCGCGCAATCGACGCCGGCGCCTTCGAGAACCTCGAGCGCCAGCGGATGGACGCGGCCGGATGGGGCACTGCCGGCGCTGTAGGCGCGGACGTCCAGGCCGAGCCGGTGTGCCCAGTGGGCGAGCATGCCTTCGGCCAGCACGCTGCGCGCCGAGTTGTGGGTGCACAGGATCAGGATGCCGGTGCCCGTCATGCGTCGGCCGAGCAACTTGTCGAGGGCATCGCCGTGCTCAGCAACACGAGGAATTGCCGCTCGGTCGGCAGCTGCCTGCGGCGACCGCCGGTGCCGGCGCGCGGCAGGCCGACTTCGCGCTTGCTGCCTCGGTCGGTGCCGTGGCGGCGCAGCAGGCGTTGTCGCTCGCCGACGTCCCGCTCGAGAATACCGGGATGTCGGCCAGCGTATGAAAATGCTCCCAGGCGAGCCCGTCCGGATCGACGACCCAGTGCTTTTCGCTGCGCGCATAGCAGCAGGTGGTCTCGCCTTCGTCGAGGCCGACGGTACCGGCCGCGCGTGCGGCCTCCTTGATCGCTGCGAGTTCCGGTTCGGAGTCGACCTGGAAACCGAGGTGGTCGACGCCGGGCGTGCCGCCGCGGCACGAGATCGCGAAGTTGATCCGCGGCTCGTCGAGCATCCATTTGGCGTAATCGCCCTCGATCCGCGTCGGTTCGGCGCCGAGCAGGCGCGAATAGAAGGCGATGCTCGCGTCGAGATCGGCGACCTTGAGATGGACGTGGAAACGTTTCATCGGAACTCCTTCAGCACTGGCAGCGCAGCGTCGCCGGTTCGGCGCACGCCTCGCCCTGGCAGCAGTTGTCGGTCAGATAGGCCAGCAGCGCGCCCATCCGCGCGTAGTCGGCCCGGTAGATCAGGTTGCGCCCCCGGCGTTGCTGGCCGATCAATCCGGCGACGAGCAATTCCTTGAGATGGAAGGAAAGGGTTGCAGCCGGCAGGTCCAGGGCCTCGGCAAGCGCGCCCGGTGTCGCACCGGCGTCGCCGGCGACCACCAGCAGCCGGAACGCCCGCAGGCGACTGGCCTGGGCCAGCGCGGACAAGGCCTTGACGACCGCATCTTCTTCCATAATTCGAATAATATGGAAATAATAGCGGCCGTCAAGCAGGCTCGATCCGCCGCCGCACCGGGCAGGCCGCCGCGCTGCTTCGAGCGCGGCCCAGCCGCCGGCTCGCCCCCATCCGGCGGCGCCTCAATCCCTTATCTCGCGCAGCCCGGCGACGTCGGTCAAGGTGATGTCGCTGCCATGCACGTGGATCAGGCCGCGATCGGCGAGGTCGTGAAAGATGCGCGACAGCGTCTCCGGCACCAGATTGAGGCGGGAAGCCAGCACATGCTTGCTGACCGGCAGGGTGACCATCGGCGGATGACCCTGCACGCGGCTGCAGGGCAGGGAAGTCCCCGGCGCGTGCCCTTCGCCGAGCGAGATCAGGTACGAGACCACGCGCTGGGCGCCGGTGTTGAGCGAGTAGGCCTCGACGTCTCGCACCATGCCGTGCAGCCGGATCGCCATGCCGGCCAGCAGCGCGCGGGCGAAGTGGAAATCCGCCTCGATCAGCGCGAACACCACGCCCCGGTCGATCAGCAGCAACTGACTGTCGGCCAGGGCCTCGGCGAACACCGGATAGTTGCGGTCCATGAACAGCACGGCCTCGCCGAAGCTCTGATTGGGCCCGAGCACCTCGACGACCTTCTCGTTGCCCTGGCGGGAGGCGAACGCGAGCTTTATCTGGCCGCCGATCACGTAGTAGAAGCCCTTCGGCGGATCACCCTGCTGGAACAGGATCTCGCCGCGGGCGAGGTCGCGCTCGTGGGTGGCGGTGGCCAGCATGGCGAGCTGTTCGTCGGTGATTTCGCTGAACAGCGGCAAGCGCCGCAGGGTCTGCGCTATGTTGATGCGGGGAGCGGCGGGATTGTTCATGGTCGTTCTCCGGTGCCCCTGACCGGCAGGGTCAAATGGCGGTTCATGCCGCCTCGCAGTCGGTCGCGCGCCGCTCGTACCAGGCGATCGTTTCGCCCAGCGACACCACGGTGCCGACGATCAGCAGTGCCGGCGGCCTGACCCCGGCGGCACGGGCCAGCGCCGGCAGGTTCCACAGCGTGCCGGCGATCGTGCGCTGGTTCGGCAGCGTGCCGTTCTCGACCAGCGCCGCGGGATGTCCGGCCGGCAGGCCGTGGGTCCGTAGATTGCTGCAGATCTGTTCGAGGGCGCCCACGCCCATGTAGAACACCACGGTCTGGCGTGGCCGGGCCAGGCTCGGCCAGTCCAGATCCAGGCTGCCTTCCTTGAGGTGACCGGTGACCAGCACGCAGGACTGGGCGTGGTCGCGATGGGTCAGCGGGATGCCGGCGTAGGCGGCGACGCCGCTGGCGGCGGTGATGCCTGGCACCACTTCGAAATCGATGCCGGCCGCAGCCATTTCCTCGAGTTCCTCGCCGCCGCGCCCGAACACGAACGGATCGCCACCCTTGAGCCGGACCACGCAGGCGCCGGTGCCGGCGAGTTCGGCCAGCAACTGGTTGATATGCTCCTGGGGCATGGTGTGGCGACCGGCGCGCTTGCCCACATAGATGCGCCGGGTGCCGGCCGGGATCAGGGCGAGGACCTCGCGGCCGACCAGGTGATCGAACACCACCACGTCGGCTTCGCCGAGGCGCTGGATCGCGCGCAGGGTCAGCAGGTCCGGGTCGCCCGGCCCGGCACCGACGAGGATCACGCGCCCGGTTCCGGCCGTCGGTCGGCGCCGTTCGCGCCGACCGTCACAATCGTGCTGTCCGCGGTAGCTGCCGCCACGGCCGCGGGCCGGTATTCCGTCGCCCGCCGCCGCCGGCGTGTCGAGCCGCTCCGATGCCGCCGATCTGCTCATGTCCTCGCTCCCGGCAAATGTCATTTCAGGTCTCAAACAGACTCTAGCGAACTGTCCCGGCCTTGCGGATTGACCCGCGTCAAGGAAGGGGGAACGCCGGCTCGGCATCCTGCGACCCAGCGGAAATGGCCGCTGTCCTGAATTCTTCTAGGGAGAAAGGCTATGAAACGGGGTGGCACGCAAGGGCTGCGCGTCCTTGCTCTGGCAGCGATGCCGATGCTGATCGCGGCGGGCGACGCGCTGGCCGGCAACAAGGTCTCGCCGGCCGAGGTCAATTACGAGGCGGCGAGCTCGCCGCTGGCCGACGTCGACATGTACCAGGACATCAATCCGAAGGCGCCGCCGATGACCAAGGCCGAGTTCGACCAGGCGCGCAAGATCTACTTCGAGCGCTGTGCCGGCTGCCACGGTGTGCTGCGCAAGGGTGCCACCGGCAAGCCCCTGACACCGGACAAGACCATCACCAACGGCACCGAGTACCTGAAGACCTTCATCAAATACGGTTCGGCGGCCGGCATGCCGAACTGGGGGACCTCGGGCGAGCTGAGCGACGACGAAGTGGACCTGATGGCCCGCTACATCCAGCAGACGCCGCCGACGCCGCCCGAGTACGGCATGGCCGAGATGAAGGCGACCTGGAAGGTGATCGTGCCGCCCGAGCAGCGCCCGACCAAGAAGATGAACGGCTACGACATCAGCAACATCTTCTCGACGACGCTGCGCGATACCGGCGAAGTTGCGCTGATCGACGGCGACACCAAGCAGATCATCAGCATCGTCAAGACCGGCTATGCGGTGCACATCTCGCGGCTGTCGGCTTCCGGGCGCTACCTGTACGTGATCGGACGAGACGCCAAGGTCAACATGATCGACCTGTGGATGGCGAAGCCCGACAACGTCGCCGAGATCCGCATCGGTCTCGAGGCGCGCTCGGTCGATACCTCCAAGTACAAGGGTTTCGAGGACAAGTATGCGATCGCCGGATCGTACTGGCCACCCCAGTACGTCGTCATGAAGGGCGACACATTGGAACCGCTGAAGATCGTGTCCACCCGCGGCATGACCGTGGACACCCAGGAATACCATCCGGAGCCGCGCGTGGCGTCGATCGTCGCCTCGCACTTCAAGCCGGAATTCGTCGTCAATGTGAAGGAGACCGGCAAGACGCTGATGGTCGATTACTCCGACATCGACAACCTCAAGGTGACCGAGATCGGGTCGGCCCGCTTCCTCCATGACGGCGGCTGGGACAGCTCCAAGCGCTACTTCCTGGTGGCCGCGAACAAGTCCAACAAGATTGCGGCTATCGACGCCAAGGAAGGCAAGCTGGCCGGCGTGGTGGAAGTCGGTGCGATTCCGCATCCCGGCCGCGGCGTCAACTTCATGCATCCGAAGTTCGGTCCGGTGTGGGCCACCGGCCACCTCGGCGACGACTCGATCGCGCTGATCGGCACCGATCCGAAGGGCCATCCGGACCAGGCCTGGAAGATGGTCGAGACGCTGAAGAGCCAGGGTGGCGGCTCGCTGTTCATCAAGACCCGTCCGAAGTCGAAGCACCTCTATGTCGACAGCCCGCTGCACCCCGACCCGAAGATCTCGCAGACTGTCGCGGTGTATCACTCCACCAATCTCGACGGCGGCTACAAGGTGCTGCCGATCGCCGAATGGGCGGGCCTGACGGACGACGGCGCCAAGCGC
>JAGRGB010000200.1 GCA_020445745.1 Rhodocyclaceae bacterium
AAGCGGCTCGGGTGCGCGAAGGGCGTGGATCACACACAGCGGTTTCCCGACAGCCGGGACCACACGCAGCGCACCGCCCTTCGGGCAGGCGACGAATCGGGCAGCGCAGGGGAGAATCACCCGCCATCGCGTTCGACGCCGGCATGCCTGTCAGGATCGCCGATGATTCCCACGGCCAACCGCCGGCGCCTGCGCAGCCGCCTGCTGACGCAGTGAGCGCCCGAATCAGCGCAACCCGCCGAGCCGACATGGACACCTGACGCCTGCGCCGGCCTGGCCCGAAAAAATCGCGGCGCCGCTGCGCGGCGCCCACTGTTCAGCGCTTCCGCGGGCCAGCGCCCAGCGGCGCGGCGGCCGGCGAAACGATGGGGGAACCGCGACACACCCGAAAGCCGATGATGTTGTCGCGGTAGACGGGGGGGAGGCCGCTGCGGTCGGCCGCGCGACAGCCCTGCGGACGGAAGTCCCACGACCCGCCGCGCAACACCCGGAACGCGTCACCACCCGGCGCGGTCCTGGGCGGCTCATCGGATTCGTTCAGGCACCACTCCCAGACATTGCCGGCCAAGTCGAGCACCCCCTCCGCCGAGCCACCCTGCGGATACACGCCCACCGCGGTGGTCTGTTCGAGATACCAGGGGCCAAGGTTGTCCAGCTTCTCATTCACGTTGGCCATCCCGGGCTGGTAGCGACCGCCCCACGGAAACTCGCGCCCGTCGGGCCCCGCCGCGGCCCGCTCCCACTCCTGCTCGGAGGACAGGCGGATCTCGTCGTCACCCAGTTGCGCGGACAGCCAGCGGCAGAAGGCGGTCGCCTCGTACCAGCTGACATCGGTGCGCGGGCGGTTGGGCTGCGGCCAAGAGGATTCCGCGGGCCCGGGCATCTTCTTTAGGGCCTGCCACCAGCGCGCGTCATCGTAGCCGCCGGCGTCAATAAAGCACTGGTACTGGATGTTGGTGACCGGATAGCGCGCGATGAAGAAACGCGGCAGCTCGATCGATTGGCCGCCCTGGTAGCGGAACGCACCGGTCGGGATCTCGACCCAGTCGATGTCGGGCAACAAGGTCGCTGCCCGGCGAGTGGCCGACGGGCGACGGATCGAACGCTCGGCCGCGATCCTAGACACTGAATTCCGGACGGCCAGTGCGAGCTCTGCCGCATCGGAAAACTCCTTGACCACCGCGGTTTCGAGCAGGCGTCGGCGCCAGGCCTCGATACGCTTGCCGCGCTCGTTGTCGCCGGTCACGCTGTCCATCATGGTTGGGACCCAAGGCGCATCCTCGCGCAGCATGAAGATGAGCAGAAGCTTGCCGGCAGCGCTGGCCGCCTTCATCTCCAATTCGGTGATCGACAGGCCTTCCGGATTCCCGGCGCCGGACGGCACGAAACCGTAGCGCCACGCGATGAGCCCGACATAGATGTCGCACTCGGCGACCCGCTTCAGGCAGACATCGAGCGGACGGTCGTCGCGCGCCAAGTCTTTCTCCATCGCGATGACCATGACCCCATGCGTCTGGTTCAGCGCCCGTACCACTGCCTCCCTGTGCTGCTGCAGGTCCTGGAAGCTCGACGAAAGATACACTGTGAGGAACTCGCTCATCACTCGGCCGGCATTCCCTGTTGAGGAGGCCTTCATTCTAGCGGCCCGTCTTCGCGACCGACCACGCCGTTGCGCAGGATCCCGGATACGGCGCCCGCGCAGACTAGATTAGAAGATCTGGAGCTGGCCCCAACGGCCACCAAAGCGATCCCGCCACGTCCGCCCGTGACTGCTGCACGAAGGAAGCCATTGCCATGCCGCTACCGTTGCTCGTCCATCTGATCTTCCACCCCGCATCGGATGATGCCCGCAAGCTCGCGATGTCCTTGCACGACGCACTGAACGACGACCCAGCGATTCCCGGCCTGCGCGTGCCGACCGTGCTGGTCGCCGAGGACGGCAGTGGATTGCCACCGGCCGACTACCGTTTCCTTGAAGCCGAACGCAATGTCATCGTGCTGCTCGCCGACGACCGCATGGCGATCGAGGCGAGCCAGCTGCCGGCCGGCCGGCGCTCTTGGCCGGACTTCGCCGGCTGGCTGGGAGCGCAGTGCGACGGCGGCCGGTGCCGGCTGCTTCCGTTCCAGCTGTCGCCCTACGCCTGGCCGATCGACCCCCGCCTCGGCGAAACCAGCTTTCTGCGAGCCTATGCGCGCAGCGAGGCCTCGCGCGCTGCCTGGATGGCCCGCGCGCTGGTGGTGGAGACCTCGCGCTACCTGCAGGGCGAGGCGCGTGGCGAGCGGGCGCCGGTGCGACTGTTCCTGAGCCACGCCAAGCAGGACGTGGACAGCGAGCCGCGGGTCTTCGACGAGATCGCCGAGCACCTCGACAACCGCCAGCCGGTGCGCGCCTGGATCGACAGCGGGTCGATCCCCGGCGGCTCGCGTTTCGCCGAGGAGATCGAGGCCGGCGTCGAGGATTCGGCGCTGCTGATCCTCGCCACCCGCCACTACGGTGCCCGGCCGTGGTGCCGCAAGGAGATGTTGCTGGCCAAGCGCCACCAGCGCCCCTTCGTCGTCGTCGATGCGCTGACCGGCGTCGAGACCCGCAGCTTTCCGTACGCCGGCAACGCGCCGAAACTGCGCTGGGAGGCCGGCGCGGCCGAGCGCGCGGTCGATCTGCTGCTGAAGGAGACGCTGCGCCACCAGCACGCGCGGCTGGTGCTGGCGCAGTTGCAGCGCGCAGGCGACGTGGTGCTCGCGGCACCTCCGGAACTCGCCACCGTCGTGCGGCTGGCGAAGGGCAGCCACGTGCTCTACCCCGACCCGCCCCTCGGCGACGAGGAGATGGAGGAACTGGCGCCCCTCGACCTCACCATCGAGACACCGCTGCAGCGCGCCGCCGAGGGGCATGCGCTGGCGAAGATGCCGGTCGCCCTGTCGATCTCGGTCAGCCCGGACCTGGCGCACCATGGTCTCACCGCAAAGCACCTGGATGCCGCACTGGTCGAGATCTCCAGGCAATTGCTGGTGCGCGGCGCGGTGCTCGAATACGGCGGCCACCTGGGCAGCGACGGCTACACGCAGGCGCTGTTCGACATGGCGCGCGAATACGCCGCGCTGAGCGGGCTGCCGCCGGCCGAACGCATCATCAACGACGTCGGCTGGCCGCTGCCGCTGGAGACCCTGCTGCCCGAGACTCGCGCGAAGAACCAGCGCGTCGGCGTCTTCCGCCGCATCGCGCGCCCCGAGGGCGTCGAGGCGCTCGACCCGGCGACCTTCGTCGATGAGCCGGCCTACTTCCCAGCCGACAGCGCGGAGCGCCGCTACGCCTGGGCGCGCGGCATGAGCGCGATGCGCGCCTTCCAGTGCGGCGGCGAAGGCGCCCGCGCGCGCATCGTGCTGGGCGGCCAGACCGGCGCCCAGGCCGACGGCTCGCCCGTCGACAAGTGGTATTCGGGGCGCATCCCCGGCGTGATCGAGGAGGCGCTGCTGAGCCTGCGCCACGGCCAGCCGCTGTTCGTGATCGGCGCCTTCGGCGGCGCCGCCGCGATGGTCGCCGAGCTGCTCCAGGGCCGGCGGCCGGCAGCCTTCTCGTGGGACTTCCAGAAGCAGGCGCCGCACGCCGAGGCGATGCGCGCGCTCTACCTGAAGCATGGGCAGGACTGGGAGGACTACGAGCAGATGGCTGAGTTCTTCGCCGACAGCGGCGTCGATGGGCTGGCCGCGGGCAACCGGCTCAGCGCCGCCGAGAACCGCGAGTTGTTCGCCTGCCGCGACCTTGGGCGCATCGTCGAATTGCTGCTGACCGGGCTGGCCCGCGTCAACGGTGCGGGGGTGCCGTAGGCGAGCCGATCGCCTGCTGCCCGCGAGCGTCAAGCTCTGGTTCCGGGGACTCGCCGCGGTGCCGAGCTGCGGGAGCGGCGGCTGCGCAGGACGCTGCCCGCGGCATGGCATGTGGCCCGAAACACATCGCGGCGCCGCTGCGCGGCGCCCAGTGAACAGCGTCTCCGCGAACCAGCGGCCAGCGCGCCGGTGGTCAGCTAAACGATGGGGGAACCACGACACACCCGAAAGCCGATGAAGTCGAAGCGGTAGCCGGGGGAGAAGTTGAGGCGGTCGGCCGCGCGACAGCCCAGCGGATGGAAGTCCCACGACCCGCCGCGCAACACCCGGGACCTAGAGCCATCGGACTCCCAGGCCGAACCGTCCGAAGGCGCACCCTGGTAGTCGTCATGCCAGCCGTCCTGGCACCACTCCCAGACGTTGCCGTGCATGTCGTGCAGGCCGAAGGCGTTGGCCGGGAAGCTGCCGACCGGCATGGTCTTTTCCCGGCACTTGCCCTTCTTCGAGCCGTTGTATGTGTAATGGCCGTTGAAGTTCGCCTGCGCCGTACTCAGGCGCTCGCCGAAATGAAACGGCGTGGTCGTGCCGGCGCGGCAGGCGTATTCCCATTCGGCCTCGCTTGGCAGCCGGTAGGCTTCGCCGGTCTGCGTAGACAGCCACGCACAATAGGCCTGCCCGTCGTTCCAGCTCACGTTGATGACCGGTCGGTCTCCCCGACCCCAGCCCTCGTCGCCCGGCAACTCGTCGCCCGTCGCGCGGACGAATCGATCGTAGTCGTCGAAGGTGACCGCATGCACGCCCATCGCGAATGGCTTCGCAATGCACACCTCGTGCCGTGGCCCTTCGTCATCGCTGCGCTCCGGCTCATCCGGCGGCGAGCCCATCAGGAAACAACCGGCCGGAATCACCACCATCAGCGGCCCTTCGCCGCCGTCTGCGAGCCGATCGCGGAAGGTCGTGCCCGGCGCGGGCGGGGCCGGTGTTTTGCGTGGCGCCGGTGTTTTGCGTGGCGCCGGTGTTTTGCGCGGAGCCGATGTTTTGCGTGGAGCCGGCGTTTCGGGCGGGGGCGATGCGCCGGACGGAGCCGTCGTCTTGCCTGCGTCACCGTCGAGATGCAGTGCCAGCGGTTCGAGCAGCTGCACGAGCCCGCCATGCCCGTCCTCCCCTCCCCAGCCGATCAGGTCGGCGGCCTGGAGTCGACGGAAGCCGTAGGGAGGCTTGACATCTTCGATCAAGGCCGGGAACAGGATGTCCTTGCTCTTTCCGGTGTCGGCCTCTTCGAGCACGTAGTCGCTGCGAAGAGAGGCCGCCGACCACAGCACGACGACGGCGCGCGCATCATCCAGTTCGCGCTCGATCTCATCGTGCCAGCGCCGGCCGACCCGGGTGTTCACGTCCTGGAAGACGCGCCAGCCGCGCGAGCGCAACGCGGCCGCAACGAGATCCGCAATCTTGCGGTCGCTGCGGGCGTAGCACAGGAAGATGTCGTGGGCCATCGCAAGCCTGGGCGCTTCAATGTCGATCCGCCCCGATGATCGCAAACCCGGCGGCATCCTCAAAGCCCGACGGCATGCCGCTGCCCGCACCCGGCGGGCGCCCTGCTGCCATCGAAACTCTGCCTTGCCTTTTGCGGTGTCGAAATCTCCCGTCAGCAGCCGCGGATGCCACCAAGAAGTGACTGGCCGCAGTACCTGGTTCAGGAACGCGATCGCCACGGCGGCGATGCGGACGGCATCCGGGCCGGCGTCCGCGAGCACCTGGCGCATCTCGTTCACGCCACCGCGGCAATGCCGGCGCCATGCGGCCGGCCCGGCCTTCACGCTTGCAACGCCCGGCCGTATGATCGCGGCAAGCGCACAGAGATGGCACGGGCCGATGACGGATACACCACCACGGGTCTTCATCAGCTACGCCCAGGACAAGGGCTTGGTTTCCGCCTGGGTCAGGGATTTCTCGAAGCGGCTCGAGGAGGCCGGCTTCGACCCGATCCTCGACCAGGAAGACGACGTCCACCCCAAGGGCCTTATTGCCTGGATCGACGATCGTTTTCGGCAGGCAGACTGGGTCGTTTGTGTCTGCAACTCGACTTACTCGCGGTATTTCGAGGCGGAAGCCGACACCGGCAACGAGGGGCTCGGCGTCGCCCATGAGGCCCGGCTTATCCGTAACGAGCTTTTCGCGAACAAGGGAGCCAACACGCGCATCGTGCCCATACTGCCGCCATCGGGCCAAAAGGGCGATGTCCCGCATCCGCTGAATCAATACCTCCATTACTCGATGGAGCTCGAATTCGCAGGTCTTGTAAGCCGCCTGCGCCACCATGGGGGCAACGACGCCAAGGCAGCCGCAAAGAACACACGAGCCAAGACGCCCGCTCCGGATGGTTCGATCGCCAACCCCTACCCCGGCCTCGCCGCCTTCACGCCCGAGCAGCATGAACTCTTCTTCGGCCGCGACGAGGACACCGCCGCTGTCGTCGAGCAGCTACGCCGCGACGGATTCGCCAGCGTCATCGGCGGCTCGGGCACCGGCAAGTCCTCGCTGGTCGCGGCGGGCGTTCTGCCGGCGTTGAGGCAACAGGCGCCGCAGACGCACTACCTGCGCTTCAAGCCGCGAACCGACCCGCTGCGTCGGCTCGCCGAGGCAATCGACGCCATGCTGCCCGAGGACAAGGTCCAGCTCGGCAAGGCGCGCGGGGAGCGCATCGCGGCGGCCCTCGCGCAGGCACCCGATGACGCGGTCCGCGGCTACCTGCTCGCCGATGCCGCGCCGCTGCTGGTCTTCGGCGATCAGTTCGAAGAGTTGTTCACGCAGAGCGATTCGCAGCGGCGAGACGCCTTCCGGCCGGTATTCGAGGCACTGCTGCGCCACCAGGCGATCCGGCTCGTCGTCACGCTGCGCGTCGAGTTCATGGCGCCTTGGATGCAGTGGCTCGGCGGCCAAGCCTTCGCCCGCTCGCTGGTGCCGCTCGACCCTATCCGCGACGACGCCCGGCTGCGCCGCATCATCGAGGCGCCGGCCGAGGCGGTGGGCGTCCCCGTCGAGCCGGCGCTGCTGGACGAGCTGCTGCCAGCCGCGCGTGCGCTCGCTGGCGCACTGCCGCTGCTGGCGCTGGCGCTGCAACGCCTGTTCGGCGGCGGAGGCGGGTCGCATGGGATGACGGCGGCCTGCTATCGGGCCATCGGCGGCCTGGAGGGCGTCGTCCTTACCGCCGTCGCACCGATCGACGCGGCGATCGAGGCCGATGAGGCGCTGGCGGCGGCGAGCGAGCGACTGTTCGCCGAACTGGCCACGGTGATCGACGGCATCGCCACCCGCCGCAGCGCCGACAGCGAGCGGCTGCGGCGCGAGCCGGGCATTGCCACACTGCTCGATGCGCTGCGCGCGATCGGCTTTGCCACCGACCCGGACGAAGGCCACGTCGAGCTGGCCCACGAGAGCCTGCTGCTGCACTGGCCGCGCCTGCGCCAGTGGTGCGAGCGCTACGCCGACAAGCTCGCGCTGCGGCGCCAGGCGGAGCACGCTTCAGCCGAATGGGCGCGCGCCGGCGAGGGCCTCGGCTCGGCACGCCTCCACCAGTGGGGTTGGGAGCGACAGCGCCAGGCCCTGCTGGCCCTGCAGGCAATCCATCAGATCGAACCGAGACGGGACCCGGACTTCATCGACCCTGGCATCGCCGCCTGGCGCGCCCTGGAAGCCACACTCGACGAGCCGCTGAAGAGCTTCCTCCAACCCGAGCCGCTGCGCCTGCTGGCCGAGTTGAGCAGCGACGACACGCCCCACAACCGCCGCGAGGACATCGGCCGCCGCCTGGACCAGATGGGCGACCCGCGCCGCGGCGTCGGTCTCGACGAACAAGGCCTGCCCGATATCGCTTGGATTGAGATCCCTGCCGGCGAAGTCACGCTGGAGAGCGATCCACCGAGCAGCTTCCCGGTCACGGCCTTCGAAATCGCGCGCTACCCGGTGACCTGGGAACAGTACTACGCCTTCCTGCACGCCGCAGACGGCTTCCGCGACGCCCAGAACTGGCAGGGCCTGTGCGAGCCGCCGGAGGATTTTGGCGAGCCGAAGTGGGCCTTCCTGAACCACCCGGCGATCATGGTCTCGTGGTTCGATGCGATGGCTTTCTGCGCCTGGCTCACGCGGCAGTTGGAGTGCGCAAACGGCACGGTGATCCGCCTGCCGACCGAGTGGGAATGGCAATGGGTGGCGCAGGCCGGTAGCGAGGCGCGTGAATACCCGTGGGGCAAGGATTGGCAGCCGGCGCGCGTAAACTCGTTCGAATCCGGCATCGGCCGAACCACGGCGGTCGGCATGTACCCGCTCGGCGCAACGGCCAAGCTGCCGGTCATGGACCTGGCCGGCAACGTGTGGGAGTGGTGCCTGAACGAGTACGATGTCCCAGACCGCGTCGATCCCGGCGTTGGCGCGTCCCGGGTGTTGCGCGGCGGGTCGTGGGGCAACCATCCGCGGAGCTGTCGCGCGGCCCACCGCGACGACCTCTCCCCCGGCAACCGCCTCGACGGCATCGGCTTTCGGGTGTGTCGTGGTTCCCCCATCGTTCCGCCGGCCGCCGCGCCGCTGGACGCTGGCTCGCCGGCGCGCTGAACACTGTCGGCGCCGCGCAGCGGCGCCGCGCATTTTTTTGCGGCGTTCTCGGCAGGCGTCGACCATACTGGCTGGGCAGGCTTCGGCCTGCGGGGCGGCCTGGAACCGGTCCCGGGTGTTGCGCGGCGGGTCGTGGAACAACCATCCGCAGAACTGTCGCGCGGCCAACCGCAACAACAACTCCCCCGACAACCGCAACAACAACATCGGCTTTCGGGTGTGTCGTGGTTCCCACATCGTCAGCACCCCGGGGCCCGCGCCTGCGCGGGCAGTCCGGAATTGCCGGCCGACCACGGTTTGCCGGCCGAGGCCGGGGGGCAAAACGATGGCGCAGGCCCGTCCCGTCCGCACGCGGCGGCATCGCGTCGGGCGCAGAGTCGTGCCGGGCGCCGCCTGGATCCGTTCCCGCGGCGCCCACCTTCAACCGCTGCCGGCCTGCTTGATCCAGCCGCCCAGCAGCTTGCCGATCTCGGCGACCATGCCGCTTACATGCTGGTACTGCCCGTCACTGAACCACGCCCAGCGGTGTGCCAGGCGCAGGTACAGGCGCAACCGGTCGAGCGCCGCGTCGGCCTCGGCAAGCGCCTGCACGCGGTGCTCGCCCCGCGCGCTGCGGGCCGCGAACACGGCCTCCTGGCAGTCCAGCGCGGCATCGGCCAGGCGCCGCGTGACGGTGGTCCGGTAGGGTTTCGGAAAACGCTCCACCTTAGGGAGCAACCACGCCAGCAGGTCGAACAATCGGGTCAGCAACACCAGCTCCTGTGCCATCGTCTCCTCCAAGTCATAGCCCGGCCTTCGAAGCCATGTGCAACTGGCCCGCCTTGCTGCAGGCCTACGCCCGGGCGGCACGCGCCAAGCGGCGCCGGAGCGCGGTGGCGGCCCTCGACCACCGCATCGCCGACCGGCTGCTCGAGCTGCAGCGCGAGCTGCTCGACGGCGACTACCGCCCCGGCCGTTACACCCACTTCGTGATCCACGAGCCCAAGCGCCGGCGCATCAGCGCCGCGCGCTTTCGCGATCGGATCGTGCAGCATCCTGGAAACCGTGGTTGGACATGCCCGAGGGTGCGGCGGGCGTGCTGTCTGGCAAGGCGCGACGAGGCCGCAGGGCCGCCCCCTGCAACGAGGAGCAACGCCGCCAGGCGGCGTGCCAGTCGCGCCATCGGGCACGTAGCGGACCCGCCCGGCGGGTCAGCCCAGAAAGATCGCATATGTCATTCATGCGCGAGATTTCACACTGGCCCGAGAGCGGTCAACTGCGGTTTCCAGGATCTTGCGCTGTGCGCCATCATCGAGCCGCGCTTCGAGCGAGTGTTCATCGCCGACAGCTACGCCAACCGCGTCGGCAAGGGCACCCACCGCGCGATCGCCCGGCTGCAGCATTTCGCGCGCTGCCACCGCTACGTGCTACGTGCCGACATCCGCCAGCACTTCGCCTCGATCGACCACGCGATCCTGCTCGACGGCCTGACGCGCAAGGTCCCCGAGCCGGACCTGATCGCGCTGATCGAGCACATCCTCGCAGGCGGCCGCGACGCTCTGCGCCACGAGTACGACATGGTGTGGTTCGCCGGCGACGACCTGCTCGCGCAGTGCCGGCCGCGGGGCCTTCCGATCGGCAACCTGACTTCGCAGTTCTGGTCGAATTGCTACCTCCACCCCTTCGACCTGTTCGTCAAGCGCGAGCTCGGCTGCCGCGCCTATCTGCGCTACGTGGACGATTTCGCGCTGTTCGCCGAGGACAAGGCCACGCTGTGGGCGTGGAAGGCAGCGATCCGCGAGCGCCTGGCCAGCCTGCGCCTGACGCTGCACGAGGGCAGCACCCAGGTCGCGCCGAGCGCCGCCGGCACGCCGTGGCTCGGCCAGGTGATCTACCCGACACGGCGCCGGCTGAAGGCGCGCAAGCTGCGCTTCGCCCGCCGCCGCCTCGAAGCCCGCTACCGGGCCTACTGCGCCGGCGAGATCTCCTTCGCCGAGTTCGACGCCAGCGTGCGTGGCTGGCTCGCCCACGCTGCGCATGCGGACAGCTGGGGCCTGCGACGAGACGTGCTGGCGCCGTTCGTGCTCGCGCCCGGCGACGTGCCGGGGCGGCCCCGGCGGCGCTGATACGGCCGGCCCTACCCCCGAAGAATTCGCGGCGCCGCTGCGCGGCGCCCAGTGGGTCAGCGTTGCGGCGAGCCAGCGTCCGGCGGCGCGGCGGGCGGTGGAACGATGGGGGAACCACGACACACCCGAAAGCCGATGCTGATGAAGCGGAAGTCGGGGGAGAGGTTGAAGCGGTCGGCCGCGCGACAGTCCTGCGGATGGAAGTACCACGACCCGCCGCGCAACACCCGGGACGCTTCGCCGCCGGGGCCGACGCGCTCCGGATCGTGAAATTCGTTCAGGCACCACTCCCAGACGTTGCCGGCCAGATCAAGCGCGCCCTCGACGCTCGCGCCCTGCGGATAGCAGCCGACCGCGCTGGCCGCTCCGAGATAGACGCCACCTTCCCAATCGCTCTCGTCGCAGTTGGCGTGGCCCGCCCGGTAGTCCTCGCCCCAGGGATAGCTCCATCCCTCGGTGCCGCCCGCCGCGCGCTCCCACTCCCACTCGGTTGGCAGGCGGATCGGCTCGCCCAGCGCGTCCGACAGCCAGCGACAGAAGGCCATCGCCTCGAACCACGAGACATCGCTGCGCGGCATGTTCGGCTCCGGCCACGACGGCTCGTCCGGGGCATCGATGCGCCGATCGAGCCCCGCCCAGAACCGTTCCTCGCGGTAGCCGCTGGCGTCGATGAAGGCCTGGTACTGGGCCACCGTGACCGGATGACGGGCGATCGCGAAAGCCGGCAGGCCGGGGTGGGTTTGCTCCTGGTAGCCAAACGGCGCCGGCCCCGGGATCTCGACCCAGGCGATGTCCGGCAGCCCCCGCGCGTCGAGGCCGACGCCGGGCCGCCGGTCGAGGCCGAAGCGGCCGAGCGCGCGCCCGGCGGCGGCACGGGGGCGCGGGTCCGGCCAGCGCTCGATGTCGTCGATCGCGTGGCCCCACTGTTTGTCGATGCGGCTCAGCAGGGCCGGCGCAAGTTCGGGCGAACCGACGTGCTGCCACACCGCCGAGGCGAGCTCCGGATTGGCCGCGGCCAGCCAGCCGACCAGCCGTGCGGTCGCGGCGACATCGCCGGCGCAGGCCTCGGCGGCGATCTCGGCCACCACCTCCCAGCCGCTGCGCGCCCACCAGCGATCCGAGGGCCAGAAATCGGCGGCGACGCGCCGGCCGCCGCGGCTCGCCTCGATCAGCACGTGGCTGGCGAGGTATTCCTGCAGCAGCTGGTGAGTGAAGCGCAGGTCGTCGCCGCTATGTTCGAGCACACTGGCGTCCCGCGAGAAATCCAGCAGGGCGTCATCCAGCGCGACGTCTGCGCGTGGCAGCGCGGTCTGGGCGCCGTCCTGTTCGGCGACGCCCGCGAGCCGCTGCAGCTGCTCGGCCAGAGCGGTCAGCCCGGCGATCCACGCGCCCTCGTCCGGGACGCCGTCGGCATCGTTGCGCTGCGCACGGGCCTCCCCCTCGCGACGGTACAGCACCGACAGGAAGCCGCGGAAGAGCTGGGCGCGGTTGTGCGGCAGCTGGGGCAATGCGGCGATGATCTGCAGCAGGTAGGGATTGCCGGCGATGCGCAGCAGATTGCGCGGATCAAAGCGCACGGTGCGCCAGGCATGGTCCTCCTCGCCAGTGGTGGTCGAATGGACGTCCGGCGATTGTCGCGGAATCTCGTCGACTGTCCAGAACAGCGCGCCCGCGCCGGCCGCCTCCCACTTGCGCCAGGCCGACGCCACCGCCTCGCCGCCCGCAATGCGCCAGAACAGCCCCTCGGCCTCGGCCTGCGGCTTGTCCATCGCATCATGTAGCCGGTGCAGGAAGTCGCGCACCTGCGGCGGCGACAGCGGCTGCAGGCCGAGCGTATCGAACGGCAGCGACAGCTCGCCGAAATCCTTCTCGCGGCAGCTCACGATCACCGCGGCGATCCGCTCGTCGGCCGCGAAATCCTTGATCTCTTCGGCCTTGCCGTGTCGCTGGCGGGGCGGGATCTCGTTCACCGCGTCGAGCAGCAGCACCAGCCGGCCCTGGTCGCGCAGCGCCTCCAGGTGCTTGCCGAAGGCGGGCAGCGCGTGGGCCGCGAAATCGGCCAGCGACATGCCGGCCCGGGTCCAGCGCCCGAGTTCGAGCAGCACCGGCACCGGCGCATCGACACTGCCGAGGGCGGCGCGGGCATATTCGACCGCGATGCGCTGGAGCGAAAAGGACTTGCCCGCGCCGGGCTCGCCCAGCACCGCCAGGCGGCGCACCTTGCGCCCCGGCAGATCGCGGTAGGCGTCGAGCACATCCTCGTAGCGGCGGGCTTCCGCCTGCTCCGCCTGCGGCTCGACGCCGAACGCCTGCCACACCGCATGGGTGTCGATGCGCACCGACTTGAGCGCACGTTCGGCCGACAGCAGCGAGCGGTGCTCGTGGCCTTCGAGCGGCACGTAGCGCGCCTCGCGGTCGGAGTAGTGGCTGTGCACCAGCAGGCCGAGGGCGTCGAGTTCGGCGCGCCGCTGCGGCTCGGGCACGACCTCGGCACGGCCTTCCTGCACCGCGTCGCCCGACTGCGCGGCGGGCAGCCGGGCGCGGACGGCATCCATCAGCGCGTCCAGCGTGGCCGCCTCGTCCGCCCTGCAGCCGACCAGCTGGCATTCGCAGACAACGAACGGCAGTTCCGCGCCGTCGATCAGCAGCACGACGACCGGCTTCCCGATCCGGTCGGCCAGCAGCAGCTCGCGCTTCTGCCACGTGCACGCCGCCGAATCCTCGCCGACCACTGCCAGCACCAGGTCGGCGCGGCGCAGGGCCTGCTCGATCTGGTCGGCGAAATCCGCGATGCCCTCCGCCATCGACACCTCGTCGCGCCACGCCCTCGCGCCCAGACGCTCGACGCGCGCCTGCACCCGGGCGGCCCAGGCGTGGGCGTGGCCGCCCCGCGGGTAGCTGACGAAGACTTGGCGACCGACGAATTCGGAGGCGGCGGGCATCGCTGGGGGGCTCGGCGGCATGGCGACTGCATTCGACCGCATTGGCCGCAGCCGGTCAAGCGCCCGCTCCCTGGCGCCGGAGGCCGCGCCCGTTGAGCCGTTCGAGGGACTGGCGCCCTTGTGGGTGGCCACCAGGCAGCAAGATTCGGGCAGCACGCCGGCACGGGATGCGCCACTCGATCGCCGCAAGGCCGTCCTGTTGCGGCCTTGCAGGCGGCGTCCACGGGCAGACCAAGGTCGACGACGGTGAATCTTCGCGGACTCCGGACCCGTCGCTTGCGGGTTCGAGCCCCGCGGCGCCCACCCATTCCGTCCTGCCCACGGCGCCGACCCGGACGCCGCCGCGGGCCGCGCCGGGCAGTATGCCGCTGGGCAGTCCGGCTGGCCGGGTGGTCGTCACGCGCACTCCCGCGACCATCGACCGGGGCGTCGCGAGGGCCGCGAAAAAGTGCACGTTCGCGCGCGATTCCGTGGCCCCCGCCGCCCCGGCGCCATCAATTCCGCACCGTCCCTGCCGTTAAGGAACCATCGCCCGTATGGCGACAACGGAAGGGTTCATGCAGGTACTGATCGTCGACGACACACCGCTCAACCTGACGCTGATGCAGACCTTGATCGGCAAGCTGATGGACGGTGAGCCGGTGGCGTTCTCGGATCCCCGCCAGGCGCTCGACTGGTGTGCCACGCACCGCCTGGACCTGCTGATCGTCGACTACATGATGCCGATCATCGACGGCATAGAATTCATAAGCAGATTCAAGGCCTTGCCAGCGCACGAGGACGTGCCGATCCTGATGGTGACGGCCGACCACGAAAAGCAGACCCGCTACGATGCGCTGCAGAGCGGCGCCACCGATTTCCTCAACAAGCCGATCGACCGCCACGAGTTCCTGCCGCGGGTGCGCAACATGCTCGCCCTGCGCCGGGCCCATCTGCAGACGCGCGAACGCGCCCGCCTGCTGGCCGACGAGGTGGCCCACGCGACCCGCGAGATCCATGCCCGCGAACGGGAAATGGTCACGCGCCTGGCACGCGCCGCCGAGTTTCGCGATCCGGAGACCGGCGCCCACATCCAGCGCATGTCCCACTACTCCGAACTGATCGCCCGCCAGCTCGGCGTCGACGCGGAGTATCAGCGCGCGATCCTGCTGGCCGCGCCGATGCACGACGTCGGCAAGCTCGGCATCCCGGACAGTGTCCTGCTCAAGCCCGGACGCCTGACCAGCGACGAGTTCGAGGTCATGAAGCGGCACCCGAAGCACGGCTTCGACATCCTCAACGAATCGAGTTCGCCGGTGATCCAGCTGGCCGCCAGCATCGCGCTCTCCCACCACGAGCGATTCGACGGTGACGGCTATCCGCACGGGCTGGCGGCCGAAGACATCCCGCTGGAGGGGCGCATCGTGGCGGTCGCCGACGTCTTCGATGCGCTGACGTCGAGCCGGCCGTACAAGAAGGCGTGGAGCCTGGACGACGCCCGCGCGCATCTCGAGTCCGGCCGCAGCCGCCATTTCGACCCGGCATGCATCGACGCGTTTCTCGGCGCCTGGCCCCAGGTGCTCGCCATTCGCGAGCGCTTCGGCGAGGACTGACCCCGATGCACGCCCTGGTGACGTCCTTTCGATTTCGACTCGCGGCGCTGATCTGCGGCCTGCTGCTCGCCGTGCTGGGCGCCTACACGTGGTACACGGCGAGCGAGCAGGCCGAGTTCATCGAAGGCGTGCTGCGCTCCGAAGCCGCCGTCGTCGCACGCCTGATCGCGGACGATCTGGCAGCCCGGGACAGCCGCGCGCAGATCAACCAGCAGCCGAGCGCGATGATCGCCCAGCTGAACCGGCATGGGCGATCCCATGGCCTGCTCGCGGTCGAGCTGGTGCGCCCGGACGGCAGCATCCGCGCCCAGCTCCTCGGCACCGACGATGGCTCGTCGGGCGCGACACCGCGCCGGGTCCCGCGATCGCCGATGGCCACGACGATCAGTGAGGATCGCCACGTCTCGGCATGGGTTCCGCTGGCACCGGGCTTCGTGGCCAGCGAGTGGCTGCGCGTCGCGGTGGACAACCGGCCAGCCAGACTGGCGCGGGAACACTTGCTGCAGGATTCCGCGATCGTCTGCACCCTGCTGCTGGTGATCGGTGCGGTCTGCGCGATGCTGGCGCTGACCAGGCCGATGCGGGCCCTGTCGCGAATCGCGACCTTCGCCGAAAACCTCGGCGATTCCGACAGCGATCTGCGGATCAACTACCGGGCCGCCGAGCTGGTGCGCCTCGAAAAGGTGCTCAACAACACGGCCCACCGCCTGCGCCAGGACCGCGAGTCGCTCGCCAAGAGCGAACGCCGCTTCCGCCAGATGCTCGACAATCTGCGCGAGCTTGCGTTCGAGGTGGACGCCGGATTCCAGGTCGAATACCTGAACCCGGCATGGCAGAAGTTCATCAGCCGCGGCACCGGGCAGATGGTCGGCCAGCCCTTGGCCAGCCTCCTCTGCAGTTCCAGCGCCGAGGTCGAGAAGCTGACCACCGACCTGCAGGCCCTCGCCGAGCGCGCCAACGCCGACGAGGCCCTCGAGATCCGCATCGAGGACGAACGGGGCACGCCCCACTGGTACAACGTCAGGATCCGCCCGCGCATCGAAGGCGGCACGCTGCTCGGCTATTCCGGCTCGGCGGCCGACATCACCGCCCAGAAGCAGAACGAACTCGGCCTGGTCGAAGGCAAGGAAATGGCCGAGGAGGCCAACCGCACCAAGAACTCGTTCCTGGCCAACATGAGCCATGAGTTGCGCACGCCGATGAACGCGATCATCGGCATGACCGATCTCGCCCTCGAATCCGGACTCAGCGAGGAGCAGGCCGAATTCATGGGGCAGGTGCGCAACGCGGCCGAGCGGCTGCTGGCGATCATCAACGAAATCCTCGACTTCTCCAAGATCGAATCCGGCAAGCTGGATTTCGAGCAGATTGCCTTCGGCCTGCGGGACTGTGTCGAACAGGCCGTCGCCGACCTGCGCACCGACGCGGCCGACAAGAACCTCTCGCTCGAATACCGCATCGACCCGACCGTGCCCGACAATCTGGAGGGCGACCCCCATCGGCTGCGCCAGGTGCTGCACATCCTGGTGGACAACGCGATCAAGTTCACCGACAGCGGCCATGTCGTCGCCCGGGTCACCGCCGATCAGGTCGACGATGCCGAGTGCACGCTGTGCATCGCGGTCGAGGACAGCGGCATCGGCATCGCGGCCGACCAGCACGAAAGGATCTTCGAGGCCTTCACCCAGGTGGACGAATCCGCGACGCGGCGATTCGGTGGCACCGGCCTCGGCCTCGCCATCGCCAGCCGGCTGGTGGACCGCATGGGCGGTCGCCTGCAGCTGATCAGCGAGCCCGGCATCGGCAGCACGTTTGCGTTCGGCGTGCGCCTGCCGCGCCAGCCCGAGCGGGCCGACGAAAGCGCCGAAGTGGCGCTCGAGTCGCTGCGCATCATGGTCGTCGGCGAGGCCGGTCACGAGACCAGCCACCTGATCAACGCCCTCGCCGAGTGGCAGCTCAAGCCCGAGATCGAGGCCAGCGGCGCACGCGTGCTGGCACGGCTGCGCCAGGGTCCGGCCTCGGGATCACCGGTTCACGTGGTCCTGCTGAGCGATCGGATCACCGACATGGACCCCTTCGAACTTGCCCGCAGCATGCGCCGCGACACCAGCATCGAGCAGCCGATCATCATGCTCGCGGCGTCGTCCGGCCAGCGCGGCGATGCCGCCCAGTGCCGACAGATCGGAATCAATGCCTACCTGACCCGGCCGATCAGACCGCTCGACCTGCTCGACGCGATCATGCTCGCCCTCGGCAACCGGCGCAACGACAACCTGATCACCCGCCACAGCCTGCGGGAAAAGCGCCGCAGCCTGCAGGTCCTGGTGGCCACCAACGCCAGCGGCAGCAACGTGGTGGCCCCGCTGGAAGCCCTCGGGCACGTGGTGCACTGGGTCGGCAACGGCGTCGAGGCGGTCGAATCCTGCCACGCCGCCCATTTCGACCTGATCATCCTGGATGCCCTGCTCGGCTCGCCGGACGCGGTGACCGTGCTGATCCGCCTGCGCGCGTCCGACAGTGCCACCGCCAGCGACCTGCCGATCATCGTCCTGGTGCCGTCCGGCCACCGCGAAATGGCGATGTCCCTGGAATCGGCCGGCGCGACCCTGACCCTCGATTCGCCGCCGAACGTCGCCGCGCTGGTCGGGGCGCTCGGCAAGTTCTCGCAGGAATCCGCACCGCGGGAGGAAGTATCCGCGCTGCAGGGCGGCGCGGGCGGTTCGACGCTGAAGATCTTCGACGAGGCCAAGGCCCTGCAATACCTCGATCACGACGAGGAGCTGCTCGATCAGTTGATCCAGGTCTATCTCGAAAGCGACCTGTCGCTGCGCATGCGGCTGCGGGAGGCGGCGGCGCTGGGCGATCTCCACGCCGCCCACTCGGCCGTCCATGCGATCGGAGGATCGGTCGGCGCGCTGATGGCCGAAGCGACCCTGGCCGCGGTCTCGCGCATCGAGAAGCGGTGCCGCGCCGGCAACGCCAAGGGCATGGGCGACGACCTCAAGACCCTGTGGTCGGAAATGGACACCCTCGCCGCCGTGCTCGGCAAGCACCTGCAGGACAAGACCAGCACCAGCGCTCAGGCCTGACGCTGGATCAGTTCGACCTTGTAGCCGTCCGGGTCCTCGACGAAGGCGATAACCGTGCTGCCGTGCTTCATCGGGCCCGCCTCGCGGACCACCTTGCCGCCGCGGGCGCGGATCTCGTCACAGGCCCGATAGGCGTCCCGCACCTCGACCGCGACATGGCCGAAGCCGTCGCCGAGCTCGTATGCGGAGGTGTCCCAGTTGTGGGTCAGCTCGATAGCGGCCTCCTCGCTTTCCGGTCGATAGCCGACGAAGGCCAGGGTGAAGCGCCCGTCCGGGTAATCCTTGCGCCTGAGCAGGCGCATCCCGAGGATCTCCGTGTAGAACGCGATCGATCGATCCAGGTCGCCGACCCGCAACATCGTGTGCAGCAGTCTCATCGTCACCGCTCTCCAGCTTCGCCGCCGGGATCGGCGGCCAGAACGAACTCCGGCAGGCAGCCGGCCCGGGCACGCAGTGCCTCGCGGGCGCCGCGCCAGTCCGGATAGAGGGTGGCCAGCAGGTCCCAGAAGCCCTTCGAGTGATTCATCTCCCGCAGGTGCGAAACCTCGTGGGCGACCACGTAGTCGGCCAGCGCGGCCGGCAGCAGCGCCAGCTTCCAGTGCAGGCGGATGCCGCTGCGGCGGCTGCAGCTGCCCCAGCGCCGGCGCGCGGAACTGAGCGCGACCGCCGGCACCGGTTCGCCGAGACGATCACAATACGCCTCAACGCGCTGCCCGAACCACACCCGTGCGCGCCGGCGCAGCGCGCGCTCCAGCGCCGGCAGCGGACACCCCCGCGGCAGCAGCAGCTCGGCCCCCTGGCTGCCCTGCTGCCAGGCCGCGCTGCGCCGCCCATCGACCAGCCGCACGCCGACCTCCTCGCCGAACACCGGCAGCCGCGCGCCGTCGTCGATCACCAGGCGCGCGCCCAGCCGCGCCCGCTCGAGGCGCCCCACCTGGCGGCCGATCCATTCGGCATGGCCGCGGATGAACCCGTCGATGGTGCCGAGCTTCGCGGCGTGGGGCGCGTTGACCCGCAGGCCGCGCTCGTCGATCCGCAGGCTCAGGGTGCGGCGCGGCGAGCGCACGAGCTCGATCGTCAGCTCGCGCCCGCCGATCTCCACGACATGACGTTCGGGATCGCCGTGGCGCCGGTCACGCATTCGCTTCAGCACTTTCAACTCGCCCTCGGCAAAGACGATAATGCAGCCAGTTGAATTTCGACCCGATGCCGATGAGCCACATCGAAACCGCCACCCACCGCGCCGTCCAGGCCACCGACACGCCGTTTCGCGCCCGCATCGCCAATGTCTGGGGCGTCTGGCTGCGCCTGCTCAACCGGGACCACCTGAAGGGGGTGTTCACCCGCGAGACCGACGCCCGGGCCTTCGCCCGCCAGGCGGCGGGCACGCAAAACCTGGCGGAGGTCCGCCAGATCCGGGTCCTGGTCAATGTCGATGCACGGGAGGCCTACCTGCTCGGCGACCCGTCCGATCCGCTGATCGCCGTCGATGTGGACTTCCAGCACAAGATGCGCAAGGACGAATTGCGCGCCCAGGCCCTGTCGCGGCTGTCGCCCGAGGAACTGGCCGCGCTGGGCCTCAAGCGCGACGCCTGAGCCGGCGTTCAGGGCTTGTCCTGCCATTCGTATCCGCGCTGGGTGACCTCGTTGCACAGCTCCGCCATGGCGACCTCGACCGCGGCGCTGGCGCCCTTGAGCCCGAGCTCGAGCGACCGGCGGCGGCCCTCTTCGGCAAAGCTCGGCAGGCTGAACAGGGTCAGCGCCGGATAGTCCGCGCTGATCCGCTCCATCAGGTCCACCAGGCGCCCTTCCATCGCTTCCCACACCACGATCGCCCGTTCGACGTAGTCGTCGCGGTTGTGCAGGTCGGCGAAGCGCCCGTCGAGCACCCACTCGACCATCGGCCAGGCCATCACCGGGAAGCCCGGCACGAAGTAATGATCGCGCAACGCGAACCCCGGAATGCGGTTGTAGGGATTCGGAATGATCTCGCTGCCGCGGGGGAAGACGCCCATGCGCAGGCGGTGCGCGGTGGTCTCGGCACCGAACTGGGCACGAATCTCGCGCTCGGCGTCGGGGTGCAGCGCCAGCTCCAGGCCGAGCGCCTCGGCCGCACACTGGCGGGTATGGTCGTCCGGCGTCGCGCCGATGCCGCCGAACGAGAACACGACGTCGCCGCTCGCGAAGCTCTCGCGCAGGGTCGCGGTCAGCCGTCCCGGCTCGTCGCCGGCGTAGCGCGCCCAGGCGAGGCGCAGCCCGCGGGCAGCGAGCAGTTCGATGAGTTTCTCGAGGTGGCGATCCTGCCGCCGCCCGGACAGGATCTCGTCACCGATGATCAGCGCGCCGAAGGCCATCCGGCCACCTCACGAGGCCTTGTCCAGCACCACCCAGCCGCTGGCCTGGCGATGCTGCTGCAGCGCTTCGAGCAGATAATGGACGAAGGCCAGGCCACAGAAGGCCGGCGCGAACAGATTCAGTATTGGCACGTAGCCGAGGGCGGCGCAGCCGACACCCAGCATCATCAGTCCGCTGGCGTTCTTTTCCGGGATCAGCTTCATTTCGTCACGATCCGCGTGCATCATCAGGGCATCGTAGCGAAACGCCTGACGGTTGAGCCAGGCGGTGAGCAGCAATGGAATCACGATTCC
Organism: Rhodocyclaceae bacterium; assembly: GCA_020445745.1. Taxonomy (GTDB): domain Bacteria; phylum Pseudomonadota; class Gammaproteobacteria; order Burkholderiales; family Rhodocyclaceae; genus Cognatazoarcus. Next base: position 20,813 of record JAGRGB010000200.1, read on the forward strand.
CAGGCCGGGCACGAGCCACAGCGGCAGCGACAGCAGCATCGCGACGACGAACAGCGCACCCGCGCTCAGGGCGTTGGTCACGCTGCCGACCTGGGTGCCGCCGGCACGACGCTCGATCGCCGCGTAGTCCGTCGCAGCGACCTTCTCGAGCATCATCGGCAACGACACCGCCGCGACGATCAGGGCCGCGGTCACGTAGATCAACGGCAGCACGAGCAGGCCGATGACGATATGCACGAGCACCATGACGAATCCGGCACCGAGTTCCGAATCGCTCATCCACGAAGCCAGCCACTGCCAGTCGTCGAGCCAGCCCATCACGCCGGCGACCAGGGAACCCCAGAACACCGTCGCCAGGACCGCCCACAGGGCCAGCGACGCCAGTCCGGGCCAGATCAGATGCCAGATGACGTCACCGCGGGTGAGGCTGCGAAATGCTCGGGCGAGAGCTTGAATGACCGCTGACATGTTGCGTGTATGACCTCCTTCGGCACATTCTATCGCGAGCGGCCGCTTCGGCCCGCCCACCCACCGACAGCAGACAGGCGTCCGGCGCCGAGGTTCGCTGCGCCACGGCGGAATGCCGCCCGGCGGGGCGACCGAACCATGCCACGGGGAAGGCCATGAGCGACGGCGTGCGCCTGCTGCCATGCGGGGACGGCGCGCTCACGGTCGAGTTCGGCCGCTCGATCGACGAACAGGTGCTGGCCCGCGTCGAGGCGTTCGCGGATGCGCTTCGCGAAGCGGCGCAGGCTGGTCGCCCGGCAGGCGTTCACGACATCGTGCAGACCTTCCGCTCGGTCACGCTGCGCTACGATCCGCTCGTCCTGTCCTTCGAGGAGCTCTGCAGCCGCGTCGGCGAATTCCTCGACGCGCCACCGACCGGTGCGCCGGCGACGGATCGCCGCTGGCGCCTGCCGGTGTGCTACGGCGGCGCCTTCGGCCCCGACCTGGCCGACGTCGCGCACGCCACCGGACGGACCCCGGCGCAGGTTTGCGCCGACCATGCCGCCACCCGCTACCGGGTGGCGATGCTGGGCTTTCTGCCCGGATTCGCGTTCATGGACGGCGTCTCCCCGTACCTGCGCCTGCCCCGCCGGCAGGATCCGCGCCTGCGCGTTCCGCCCGGCAGCGTCGCCATCGCCGGCCGCCTGACGGCGATCTATCCGTGGCAGAGCCCCGGCGGCTGGCACCTCCTCGGTCGCTGCCCCCTGCCCCTGTTCGATGCCTCGCGCCCGGCGCCGGCGCTGCTCGCACCCGGCGACCGGGTCCGCTTCGCGGCGATCGGCGTGGACCAGTTCGAGGCCCTGTCGCGCCGCTGTGCCGAGCTCGGGGTGGACCCGCGCGAGTGGGCCGACGAGTCGGCGGCGGAGGCGCCGTGAGCGGAGTCCGCGTGCTCGCCGCCGGGGCGATGACCTCGATTCAGGACCTCGGTCGCCATGGCTGGCGTCACCTTGGCGTGCCGGCCTCCGGCGTCCTCGACCCGGAGGCGATGCAGATCGCCAATCGGCTGGTCGGCAATGCCGTCGATGCGCCGGTGCTGGAGACCTTCGACGGCGGACTGCACCTGCGCGTCGAGGGCGGTCCGATCCGCCTAGCGCTGGCCGGCTCTATCACGGCCGAGCGTCGCGGCGCGGGCGGCACCGCGCCCGTCGCGCCGTGGCGCAGCCATCTGCTGGCCGAGGGTGACGAGCTCAGGCTGCTGGCATGCACCGGTGCGCGGCGCTGCGCCATCGTGGCGATCGCCGGCATCCACGTCGCCGACCACCTCGGCAGCGCCTCGACCTACGTGCGCGCCGGCCTCGGTGGCCTTTGCGGCCGCAATCTGGAGGTCGGCGACCTCGTTCCGGCGAGCGCCGCCGACCGCCGGCAGGGCGAACGCCGGCTCGCCAGGCCGCCGGAGGACGGAAACGATCCGATCCGCATCGTGGCCGGCCCGCAGGACGATCACTTCACCGCCGCCGCACTGGCGCGGCTGACGACGGAGGCGTATCGGGTAGGCATCGAAGCCGACCGCATGGGATTGCGCCTGGCGGGACCCGCGCTGGAACATCGCGACGCGGCAAGTCGCGAGATCGTCTCGGATGCCACGGTGCCCGGCAGCATCCAGGTACCGGGCAACGGACAGCCGATCGTGCTGCTGGCCGATGGCCAGACCGCCGGCGGCTATCCCAAGATCGCCACCGTGATCAGCGCCGATCTGGCGGCGATCGGTACCCTCCGGCCCGGCAGTACGGTACGTTTCGCGTGGGTGGACGTGGCGAGTGCCCAGGCCATCGTCCGCGTCCGCGCGCACCAGCTGCGCACGCTGCTCGACGAAATCGTCGGCTGCGGCGACGAAATCGCCCCGGAGGCGGTCGAACTGCAGGGTGCCAACCTGGCCGGTGACGCGGTCAACGCCCTCGACCCACGAACCTGGAGCGCATGATGCTGATCAACCTGAACGCCGACCTCGGCGAATCGTTCGGCCCCTGGCGGATGGGCGACGATGCCGCACTGCTGCCCTTGATCGACTCGGCCAGCATCGCGTGCGGCTTCCATGCCGGCGACCCGGAGGTGATGCGTGCCACCCTGCGCCGGGCGGTCGCGGCCGGCGTCGAGACCGGTGCCCACCCCTCCTACCCGGACCTGCAGGGTTTCGGCCGGCGCGCGATGCGTTTCGCGCCCCACGAGGTCGAGGCGCTGGTGATCTACCAGCTGGGGGCGCTGTCCGCCTTCGCCGCCGCCGAGGGCGGCTCCCTGTCCCACGTCAAGCCCCACGGTGCACTGAGCAACGAGGCCTGTGCCGACGTCGCCCTGGCGACCGCCATCGCGCAAGCTATCCACGCGGTAGATCCGCAGCTCATCCTGCTCGCACCGGCGGCCTCCGCGCTGGCCGACGCCGGCCGCCACCTGGGGCTGCCGGTGGCACTCGAAGTGTTCGCCGATCGCCGCTATCTCGCCGACGGCAGGCTGCAGCCACGCAGCGAGCCCGGCGCGGTCATCCACGATCCCGACGACTGCGTCCGCCATGTCGAGGCGATGCTCGACGCCGGCTGCCTGCTGAGCCATGACGGCCGGCGCATCCCGAGCGAGATACACAGCATCTGCGTCCATGGCGACGGGCCGTCGGCGGTAGCCACCGCGGTTCGCCTGCGACAGCGTCTGGTCTCCGGCGGCCACCGCCTGGCCGGCCTGCGTATCGTGACCGGGGCGGCGGCCGGCTAGCGTAGCCAGCCAATCCGCCCTCAGGCGCGGCGCGCGGCATCCCGCGCCGGCGTCGCGGCGCGAACCTGGCCGACGGCGCGCTCGAGCCGGGTACGAAGAGTGGTCGCCATTTCGAGGGACTCGGCCTGCGCGCCCTCGGCGCAGGCACGTTCGAGGGTCTCGAAGCTTCGCGCGAGGGACTCGGCCTCGACCCAGCGCGCGGTGGACTTCATGCGGTGCGCGACCTCGCGCAGCAGACCCAGATCGGCGTTCGAAAGTCCCCGGTCGCATTCCTCGATCGCCCGGTCGACGCTCTTCAGGAACGCGTCGGCGAAGCGCCGGGATTTTTCCGGATCGCCCAGACCGAGGCGCGCGAAGGCGCGCACATCGACATCGCCTCCCGCGGCATCGCCCGTGCTCACGACATCGCCTCCCCCGGCATCGCCCGTGCTCACGAGCTCGCCGCCGCCGGCATGGGCGAGCTTGAAGTCTGCGCCCCGGCCGATCCAGCGCCCGAGCGTGCGATACAGCTGCTCGGGGCGTACCGGCTTGGTCAGGAAATCGTCCATGCCGGCATCCAGGCAGGCCTGGCGGTCTTCATTGCTGGCGTTGGCGGTCATGGCGATCACCGGAAGCCCCTTGAGCGAGTCGCTGGCACGAATTTCACGGGTCGCCTCGTAGCCGTCCATGTGCGGCATCTGGACGTCCATCAGCACGCAATCCATCGATTCGCGCTGCAACATGGTCAGCGCTTCGCGGCCGTTGCAGGCCAGAAACACCTCGATGCCCGCCTGTTCGAGGATTTCGGCCGCCACCTGCTGATTGAACTCGTTGTCCTCCGCCAGCAGCACCCGCCGTCCGCTGAGCGACGCCGACGCCGACGCCGGCGCGGCATCCTCGACCTCGCTGTCGACCGGCCGCGCGTCCGTGCCGCCGACGTCCTCTTCCATCCAGCAGCTGAACCAGAACGTGGAGCCCGCGCCAGGCTTGCTGTCCACACCCACTTCGCCGTCCATCAGTTCGACCAGCTGCTTGCTGATCGCCAGGCCCAGGCCGGTCCCCCCGAAACGCCGGGTAGTGGTCGTGTCGGCCTGCTGAAAGGGCTGGAACAGGCGTGCGATGTCGCCACGCTGCATGCCGATTCCGGTGTCGATCACTTCGAACCTGAGCTGGACCTGGCTGCCGCGGCGCGCCAGCGGCAGTATGCAAATCGTGACCGACCCGCTGTCGGAGAACTTGACCGCGTTGTTGGCGTAGTTCAGCAACACCTGGCTGACCCGCAACAGGTCGCCCCGCAGCCGTCGCGGGACACCCTCGGCGACATCGATCTCGAAGGCGAGCCCTTTGCTCTCGGCGCGCGGCGCCAGCATCATCGTCAGCCCTTCGGTCAATTCCCTGACCGTGAACGGGGTCTGCTCGAGCGTCAGCTTGCCGGCCTCGATCTTGGAGAAATCGAGGATGTCGTCGATGATGCCGAGCAGATGCTCGCCGGAGATCCGAATCTTTTCGAGATAGTCCCGCTGGGCCGGCGACAGCGAGGTATTGAGGGCGAGATGGGCCATGCCGAGGACGCTGTTCATCGGCGTCCTGATCTCGTGGCTCATGTTGGCGAGAAACGCCGTCTTCGCCTGATTCGCCGCCTCGGCCTCGCGAATCTTCTGGTGCAGCGCCGAGGTCGCCCGCCGGACCCGCGATTCGAGCGTTTCGCGGTGGTCGCGCGACACCGCCTCGATTCGCGAGTACTGGATATACACGAAATAGAAGCAGAACAGGATGACCGCGACCGCGGCGACCATCATCGCCGTCAGTCGCTGCTGGCGCTGTTTCAGGGCGGTCAGCAGCGAACTCTCGGATACCGCGGAGAAGACGGCCATTTCCGGAAAGCCCGGCACCGGCAGCTGCTCGAAGAAATAACCGTCGCGCCGCTGCCATCCGCGCGCCTGCCAGCTCCCGTCGAAGCGTCCACCGGCCAGCGACTCGCCGACGTAGCGGACCCGCGTCGCACTGCCGTCGACCGGAAGATTGCAGGCCGCGATGATCTTGCCCTCGTTGTTGGCCAGTGCGATTTCGAAGTCGTTCGCCAGATGGACGTTGTCGCACAGCATGTCGAAATAGCGCGGTTCGATCGCCGAGAACATGACGCCGGCAAAGGCCCCGGCGGCGTCGTTGATGCGCAGCGTCAGCGCGTAGGTCAGGCGGCCGCTGTTTCCGCCGACGAACGGTCCCCAACGCATCCGCTGGGCGCCCTCCGACAAGGCCTGGAAGTACGGTCGCGAGGTGACGTTCAAGGGCGGAGCCGGGAACAGCGAAGAGTGGAAGCGCTGGGCGCCGGTGCTGTCGAACACGACGAAGTCGCGCAGTTGCGGCAGCGCGCCGGTCTTGCGCCGGGCGAGCAGCTGGTGGCCACGGGCCTCGTCCCACGAGCGCCAGTCGCCGGCGCTCTGGATCGCCAGCCGCATCTCGTTGGCGATCGCGTCGACGGCATAGAAACTGCGGGCGGCGTGCTCGGCGAAGATGTGACCGTAGTCCGCCGCCCGCCGGCGCCCCTCCTGCAATTGCTGGCCCCGCGTCAGGTAGTAGTCGTAGGCAAAGATGGCGACCAGCACCGCCACGCACACGCCCGCCGCGACGAAGATCATCGCCTTGTGCGGCAGCAGGACCCCCGGAGCATCGACCCCGGCAGACTGGGCCGATCGATCCTGCGCTGTAACGTCGCGTGCAGTGCTCGTCATCTGAACGGTGAATGCGGAATGCGGGAGCCGCCAGCAGGCCGGAAAATCATAACATCATAGCGCGGCGGCCCTGATTGCCGCTCCGCACGGCCTCTCGCTGCCGGTGTCGGCGTCAGCGTGGCCGGCTTTCCCAGATGCGCGACAGGCGCTTCACGCTCACCGGCATCGGCGTCTTCAGCTCCTGGGCGAACAGGCCGACCCGCAGCTCCTCCAGCAGCCAGCGAAACTCCTCGAGTGACGGATCATGGACACCGGCCCGGCACTTGGCGAGCCGTTCGCGCTGCCACGGCTGGGCGAGACGCCGCCAGTCGGCCATCAGACCGGCATCGCGCTGCGGATTGGTGCGCAGCTTTTCGATGCGGGCCAGCGCACCCTTCAGATAGCGCGGAAAGTGGCTCAGGCGGGCCCACGGCTGGTCGAGCAGGAAGCGCTTCGGCATCAGGCCGTCGATCTGCGCCTGGATATCCTCGACCACCTCGGGGAAGGCCTTCAATTGGCCCAGCCGCCGCCGCACGGTGGCATGGAGGTCGAGGATCTGCCCGAGCAGGCGCATCAATTCCTGGGCGATCAGGCTCAAGCGCGGCTTGGCCTCTGCGCAGCGCCCTTCGAAGGCGGTCGCAGAGCCCGGCAGCGGCTCGGTGAGACAGGCGCGGTCGATCGCCGCCGACAGCAGTTGCGACTTGAGATCCGCTTCGCCGCCGAAGGCGATGAACTTCAATGCCAGTTCGCGGATCCCCGGCAGGCGCTCGACCGCCCGGACCTGATCCTTCAGCGCCAGCGCGAACAGCCGCGTCAGGCCCTGGCGATGGATCTGCGCGGCCTGTTCCGGCGTGTCGTAGGGGCGCAGGCTGACCGCATCGCCATCGTCGTGCAGCGCCGGAAAGCCGATCACCTCGCGACTGCCGATGCGAACCTCGAGCAGTTCCGGCAAGTCGCCGAAGGTCCACGCCTTCAAGCCGGCCAGCGCCTCGGCTGGCGGCCGCACGCTCGGCGCCGCGCCATCCCCGGACCGGGCGTCGTCGGCCGCCGGCAGCGAGCCGGGATCGATTCGCGCGTCCCGAAAGGCGGCGGCGACACTGCCGTGGAAGCGGGCACGCAGCTCCGCCAGATTGCGCGACTGGCCGAGCACCCGGCCATGGCCGTCGATCACCCGGAAGTTCATGAAGCAATGGGGCTTGAGATTCTCCGGGCGGAAGCTCTCGGTCGGCAGGCTCAGGCCGACCCGGGCTTCGACGAACTGCTGCAGGGCGCGGGCCAGCGGCTCGTCGGGCGCCACCTCGCCGGCCTCGACGCGGGTGATGAATTCTTCGGCGCTGGCGGCGATCGGCTGCAGCCGGTGGCGATGCTTCTGCGGCACGGTCCGCAACAGCGCCGTGACCTTTTCCGCCAGCAGGCCCGGCACCAGCCATTCGCAGCGGGCGGCCGGCACCTGGTTCAGCATCTCCAGCGGCACCGTCATCGTCACGCCGTCGTCGGCCTGGCCCGGCGCGTGCAGGTAGCCCAGCTTGAGCGACTGACCGAGCACCTGCATGCGCGCCGGGAAGCGGTCGGTCGTGATGCCCTCGGCCTCGTGGCGCATCAACTGGTCGCGCGACAGGAACAGGCACCGCGGATCCTCGAGCTCGGCATGCCGGCGCCACGCCTCGAAGCTGCGCACATCGACGGCGGTGGCGGGCAGCTTGGCATCGTAGAAGGCGAACATCAGCTCCTCGTCCACCAGCACGTCGGGCCTTCGCGACTTGTGCTCGAGCCGTTCGATCTCGGCGACCATCCGCCGGTTGTGGCGCAGGAACGCCATCTCCCTGGCCGCTCCCTCGGCGATCTGGCCGGCGATCAGGCCGTCACGGATCAGCAGCTCGCGGCACAGCGCCGGATCCACCCCCGCGTAGGCGACCCCGCGGCGCGGATACAACACCAGCCCGTGCAGCGTCCCACGCTCCCAGGCCCGCGCCGCGCCCTGGGACTTTTCCCAGTGGGGGTCGAACACGTGGCGCCGCACCAGGTGCGCGCCGACGGCCTCGACCCATTCCGGCTCGATGCGCGCGAGGCAGCGCCCGAACAGTCTCGAGGTGTCGACCAGTTCCGCGACGACGATCCACTTGCCGGCCTTGCGCGCCAGGCTGGAGCCGGGATGCGGCCAGAACTTGATCCCCCGCGCGCCGAGATAGGCGCCGGCCTGGGTGCCGCTGGCGTCCTCGACGCGGCAGCCGAGGTTGCCCAGCAGACCACTCAGCAAGGCCTTGTGGATCTGCTCGTAGGTCGCCGGCAGGCGATTCTCCTGCCAGCCATGCTCGGCGCACAGGGCATGGAGCTGGTTATGCACGTCGCGCCACTCGCGCAGCCGCAGCCACGACAGGAAGTGTTGCCGACACCAGGCCTTCTGCTTGCTTCCGGTCTGGTGACGCTGCACTTCGCCCCACGCCTTCCACAGGTGGAGATACCACAGGAATTCGGAGCGGCTGTCCTGTTCCCCGCCGCGGAAGCGCGCGTGCGCCTGATCCGCTGCCGCACCGCCATCCTGCGGCCGCTCGCGTGGATCCTGGACGGCCAGCGCCGCGGCGATCACCAGCAGCTCGGCGAGGCAGCCGAGATCGCGACCCGCGAGAATCATCCGGCCGATCTTCGGATCCAGCGGCAGGTGGGCGAGTTCACGACCGATCGTGGTCAGGGACTTCGACGGGCTGTCGTCGACCGCCCCCAGCTCGGACAGCAGGTTGAAGCCGTCGGAGACCATCTTGTCGGCCGGCCGGTCGATGAACGGAAAATCCGCGTCCTCGCCGAGACGCAGCGACTTCATGCGCAGAATCACGCCGGCCAGCGACGAGCGCAGCAATTCGGGGTCGGTGTGCGGCGGCCGGCTTTCGAAGTCGTCCTCCGCGTACAGCCTCAGGCAGACGCCGTCGGCGACCCGGCCGCAGCGCCCGGCGCGCTGGCTGGCCGCCGAGCGTGCGATCCTTTCGACCTGCAGCTGCTCGACCTTGTTGCGATGCGAGTAGCGCTTGACCCGCGCCAGGCCGCTGTCGACGACGTACCGAATGCCCGGCACGGTCAGCGACGTCTCGGCGACGTTGGTGGCGAGAACCACCCGGCGCCCGTGGCTGGGCGCGAACACGCGCGCCTGCTCGGTGGCCGACTGCCGCGCGAACAGCGGCAGGATCTCGGTGCCGGCGGCGTGCTGCGACTTGCGCAAGGCCTCGGCCGCCTCGCGGATCTCGCGCTCCCCGGGCAGGAACACCAGGACGTCGCCGGGGCCGCAGCGCTGCGCCTCGTCCACCGCATCGACCACCGCGTCGTAGAGCTCTTCGCTCTTGCGGCGCTGGCCCCGCGCGACCTCCCGGTCCGCCACCTCGGGCGGCCGGTAGCGGATCTCGATCGGATACAGGCGGCCGGAAACCTCGAGTATCGGCGCCGGTCGGCCGTCACGGTCGGCGAAATGCCGGGCGAAGCGCTCGGCGTCGAGGGTCGCCGAGGTGACGATCAGCTTGAGGTCGGGGCGCCGCGGCAGCAGCTTGCCGAGAAAGCCGAGCAGGAAATCGATGTTCAGGCTGCGCTCGTGGGCTTCGTCCAGGATCAGGGTGTCGTAGGCGGACAGCCCGGGGTCGCCCTGGGTCTCGGCCAGCAGGATGCCGTCGGTCATCAGCTTGATGTGGCTCGCCGGCGACAGGCGGTCGGTGAATCGGATCTTGTAACCGACGGCCTGGCCGAGTTCGCAGCCCAGCTCCTGGGCGATGCGTCCGGCGGTCGCCCGCGCCGCCAGCCGTCGCGGCTGGGTATGGCCGATCAGGCCCGCCGCGCCGCGGCCGAGGGCGAGACAGATCTTCGGCAACTGGGTGGTCTTGCCGGAACCGGTCTCGCCGCACACGATCACCACCTGGTGATCGCGGATCGCCGCCGCGATCTCGGCACGGCGCTGATTGACCGGCAGTTGGTCCGGAAAGTCCGGCTCGGGCAGCCGCGCACGACGGGCCGCGCAGGCCGCTGCCGATGCTTCCAGATCGGCCCGCAGCTTCGCCGGCAGGTCGTCCATGGTCGCCGGCCGCCGTTTCAGCCCGCGCAGCCCCTTGGCAAGCCGGGGCCGATCGGCGCTGAGGCAGGCATCGAGCAGCGCGAGGGGGGCTTGCGACATCAGGCCTGGAGCCGGGCGATCGTCCAGAAGCCGAGCGCGGTCATCGACAGCGAGCCGACGAGGTGCACGCTCGCGGTGAGCACGGCCCAGCCGTAGTGGGCGGCGTGAAACAGCTGCACGACCTCGGCCGAGAAGGTCGAGAAGGTCGTCAGGGCGCCCAGAAAACCGGTGATCACGAACAGGCGAAGCTCATGGGGCAGACCATGGTGGACGGTGAACAGCGCCAGCGCGACGCCGATCAGGTAGCCACCGGCCAGGTTGGCGACCAGGGTGCCCAGCGGCAGGTGGGCGAGCACCGGGTTGAAACGGGTACTCAGCCACCAGCGGGTCCAGGCGCCACAGGCGGCACCCAGGCCGACGGCGAGAAAGGCGGCAGCATTCATCGCAGCAGTTCGACAATCGATCAGCGCGTGATTGTAACTGCTGGACCGCAGGCATCCCGCACACCCGAACGGCGGACCGCGTAAGGATCGTCGCGCCACGCGCGTCGACATACCGGGAGGATCGGCAATTGCTGCTATCGATCGGGAAACAGCGCACCTTCGAACGCACCGTGCGGGCGTTCGGCGCCGACTTGTTCCGCTTTGCGCTGTGGCTGTGCCGCGACCGCTTTGTCGCCGAGGAACTCGTGCAGGAAACCTTCGCGCGGGCATGGAGCGCGTGGGAGAGTCTGCGCGACCCCGGCAATCCGAAGCCCTGGTTGATGAGGATCCTGAGAAACGAGCACGCGCGACTCTACGAGCGCAAGCGCCTCGACTACTGCGACGAGGAACTCGAGGAGCTGGCGATCACCGACAACCGCAGCGTGGCCGGCGAACTGGAGATCGGACAGCTCATCGAGGCCCTGCCGATCGGCCTGCGCGAGCCCTTCCTGATGCAGACTCTCGGCGGCTTCTCGTGCGCCGAGATCGCCGAGCAGTTGGAGATCAGCGAAGGGGCCGCGATGGTCCGGCTGACGCGCGCGAGGCAGGCGCTGCGCCGGCTGATCGCCGGTGGTGACGCGCCAGCGCGACGGCAGCGGGGGCACGGGCGTGGCTGAGCCGCAAGCCGATTTCCACTGCCTCGACTTCCGCCGGGCGAAGCTCGCCGACCCTGCCCGCCTGGCGCTCGACGCGCGCGCCCATCTGGCGGCCTGCCGATCCTGCCAGGCGTTCGCGCGCCAGGTCGATGCCGACGAGCGGCGCATTGCCGACGCGCTCGCGGTGACGGTACCCGATGGCCTCGCCGAGCGCGTGTTGCTGCGCAATCGCACCCTTCGCCAGGGGCCGGCGTGGCGCCTGATCGCGGTGGCGGCGACGGTGGTGTTCAGCATCGGGCTCGGGCTGGCGACGTGGCTGCCGGCCGGCCATCAGCACTTCGCGCAGTTCGCGATCGAGCACGTGCTGCACGAGCCCGATGCACTGAGTTCCCGACGGCTCGCCGACGCGCGCGAATTCGGCGCGGTGCTGACGCGCTTCGGTGGTGAAATGCTGGCGCCGGTCGGTACCGTGCGCTACATGAAGCTGTGCCCGGTCCCGGGCGGCACCGGCTGGCACATCGTGCTGGATACCGAGCACGGCACCGCGACCCTGTTGCTGATTCCGGGACGCGGACGGGCGGCAGGCAGCGTCGCGGCGCAGTTGCGCAGCCTCGCGGCGACCGCGCGCCGGGCCGGGGCCGGCTGGTATGCGGTGGTCACCGATTCTGCGCGGTCGCGCGACGCGATCGACGCGATGCTGCAGCGCCGGGTTTCCTGGCGGATCTGATCAGGCCTCGATCGCCGGCAGCGAGGCGAGGGTGTCGAGCTGGCCGCCGAGCAGCGCCGCATAGGTTTCGGGAGGCAGGGCCGGCGCGAACAGATGTCCCTGCATCACGTGGCAGCCGACGCTCATCAGATGGCGCGCCTGATGGATGGTCTCGACGCCTTCGGCGACCAGCCCGAGACCCAGGGTCCTGGCCATCGCCACGATCGACGAGATGATCGCCACGTCGGATCGATCGACCTCCATGTCGCGCACGAAGGAACGGTCGATCTTCAGCGTGTTGAGGCGGAACCGCTTGAGATAGGCGAGCGAGGAATAGCCGGTGCCGAAGTCGTCCACCGCGACCCGGAGGGCCCGCTGATGCAGGTCGAACAGGATCTGCCTGGCAAGTTCCGGGTCGCCCAGCAGCGCGCTCTCGGTCAGTTCGAACTCGATGTCCTCGCCGTCCAGGCCATAGCGATCGAGGACGGCGGCGACGGTCTCGACCAGGCCCGCGAAGCGAAAATGGGCCGCCGACAGGTTGATCGCGACGCTGTGGCGCGGCAGACCCCGATCGCGCCATTGCGCGACCTGGCGACAGACCGCGTCGATGACCCACTCCGAGAGCTGGATGATCAGCCCCATCTCTTCCGCCATCGGCACGAAATCGCCCGGCGAGATGTCGCCGAGGACCGGATCACGCCAGCGCAGCAGGGCCTCGGCACCGACCACGCAGCGCTTCGCCAGGTCGATCTTCGGCTGATAGTGCATCGACAGGCCGATGTTCAGATCGAGCGCCGACCGCAGCGCGCTCTCGAGTTGCAGCCGGCTGACCGAACTTTCCCGCATGCTCGCCGAATACTCGAGGACGCAACCGCGCGCGGGGTCGAGCTTTGCCTGGCGCAGTGCGGTCTCGGCGCACTTCAGCGAGGATTCCGCGTCGCGCGCGTGCACCGGGAAGCGCGCCATGCCGATGCTCACCTGCATCACCAGCGAATGGCGCAGCACGTCGATCGGCGCCCCGACCGCGCCCCGCAGGCCATCGACGCGCGCCATGATCGCCCGGTCGTTGGCGGCCTGGGCACCGCTCAACATCAATGCGAACTGGTCAGGACCGTAGCGGGCAGCCACGGCCAGCTCGGTATCGTCGGTGACGTCGCCGCTTCCCAGCACTTCGCTGGCAAATTCCCGCACGCGGGCGGCGACCACCTGCAGCACATGATCGGCCGCATCGCGACCGAGACTGTCGTTGAGCAGGCCGAAGCGGTGCAGGTCGAGCAGCAGCACCACCACCTGCTCCTGCTGACGTCCCGCCCGAACCAGGGTCGCGTCGAGCGCCTCGCTGAAGGCGTGGCGGTTGGGCAGACCGGTGAGCGAGTCGAAGTAGGCCAGATAGCGAATGCGGCGCTCGGCCTCGACCTGGTCGGTGACATCCTGCACGATGCCGTGGGCGCCGACCACGCTGCCGGCGGGATCGACGTCGGGTATCGCGATGTCGCGCAGGATGTGGACCGAGCCGTCCGGCCAGACGGACCGATAGTCGAGCTGGTAGGCATCGCCCTCGTGCAGGCGCTCGAGGGCGTCCTCGAGCACCTCGCGGTCCGCCGGATGGACGTGGCACAGGGGCGCCTCGCAATGATGGCCGAAACGGGCCTCGTCGACGCCGAACAGTTTCGGATAGGTCTGGGAGAATTCCAGTCGTGACGATGCCGCATGCCAGTTCCAGCTTCCCATGCGAGCGACCCGCTGGGCCTCCAGCAGCCGTGCCTCGCTGACCGCCAGCGCCTGCCGGGTGGCTGCCGCACGCAACACGTAGCGCACCCGATGGCTCAGCAGGGTCCAGTTGATCGGCTTCGAAATGTAGTCGGTGGCGCCAGCCTCGTAGGCCTCGTCGATCGATTCGCTGCCCTCGAGGCCGGTCAGCATCAGCACCGGCACATAGGCGCCGCGACGACTCGCGCGGATCGCCCGGCACACCGAGAATCCGTCGAGATCGGGCATCATCACGTCGAGCACGATCAGATCCGGAAGCCATCGTTCGAATTCGGCCAGAGCCGCCTTGCCGCCGGACACCTCGACGACGTCGAGGCCGGCATTGGCCAGCGCGGTCGCGGTCAGCATCCGCGTGGTCGCGTCGTCATCGATCAGCAGCGCACGCGGCGGCACCGCATCCGTCATTTCTCGAACCTCCAGTCTGCGAGGCTCTCCTCGTCCACCAGGCCCTCCCGCAACAGCGCCCGCAGGTAGTCACGGAACGCCGCCTCCATCCGTGTCGGCAGCCCCTCGGCGGCATCCTCCCGCCCCGCCTTGACCATCCCGTCCAGCTCGGTGGCAAGGGCCGACAGCCGCAATGCACCGACCGACGCCGCAGCCGACTTGGTCTTGTGGGCGATCTTGCGCACTTCTTCCCAGTCGCCCGCATCGGCGCGCAGGCGAGCGATGCGCAGCGACGGCCCGGTCTCGTCGATGAACATCCTGGTGACCTTCGGCAACAAAGGTGCCTCGCGATTGCCATTGACACCGGGCAGCGACAACAGCGGCTCCCACGAGAACGCCGGCACCCGTCCGCTGGGTGCCTCCACGCGCTCGCTCGATGACAGCGTATGGGGTTTCGGAGCGGGCCGGGTCGCCGGCGCACGTACCCGCGACGCGGCATCCGGCAGCAGCCGCTTGAGCCCTGCCGCGATACGGTCGCGACTGACCGGCTTGGTCAGATAGTCGTCCATGCCGGCGGCAACGCACGCGTCCCGGTCATCCTTCAGCGCATTTGCGGTCAAGGCCACGATCGGCACTCGCGGACGTGCCGAGGCCCGTTCCTCCTCGCGGATCATGCTGGTCGCGGTCAGCCCATCCATGATCGGCATCTGCAGGTCCATCAGGATCAGATCGAACGATTCGGTCGACGCGAAATTGACGGCTTGCTGGCCGTTCGCGGCGCTCGTCACCCGGCATCCCAGGGAGCGCAGGATAGCACTCGCGATCTCCAGGTTGACGAGGTGATCCTCGGCCAGCAGGACACGCACGTCGAAATGCTCGAGGGGGGCCTGGGAATCCTCGGAGAAGCGCGCCGATTCGTCCGCCAGGCGAAGCAGGTCGCGCCGCGTCACCGGCTTGGGAAGGGCCAGCCGGGCCCCGGCACGGCTTGCCTCCTCGGCATCGATCGCGCCGTTGATGCGGGTCAGCGCCGCAACCCGCAGCCCGCGCCGATTCAGGCCGGCAATCGCGCCGAGGCTGTCGGCGTCATCGACGGAGCGATCCACCACGACCCAGTCGCAGTCGGTCGCGGCGTCGCCCGACAGCAGTTCGCCCAGACGCCCGGCTTCGATCATCCGCCACCCGAAGCTCCTGCCCAAGGTGCAGATCCCCTCGCGCACCAGCGCACTCGCCGACAGCACCGCGACCTTCAACGAGCCCGCATCGGCCGTTCGCACTTCCGCCTCGCCGACCACATTGAAGACAAAGCTCGCGGAGAACACCGAACCGCCGAGTTCGCCGGGGCGAAATCGGAGCTCTCCGCCCATGCAGCGCGCCAACTGGCGGGCGATTGCCAGGCCCAGTCCACTGCCGCCGAAACGGCGCGCCATCGAGCTGTCGGCCTGGGAAAAGGACTCGAACAGGGTGGCACGCGCCTCCTCCGGAATGCCGATGCCGGTGTCCGAGACGTCCACCTGCAGCGCGTGCCGGCCCTGCCCCGCGCCTTCGCCGCCGGGCTCGAGGCCGAGCCGAATCTCGCCCGACGGCGTGAACTTGACCGCATTCGACACCAGATTGCCAATCACCTGACGGAAACGGTGCGGATCGCCCCGGACCCGTTCCGGCAAGCCCGGCGCGATCACCGCCACCAGCTCGAGCTTCTTGGCTTCGGCCTGGTCGGCAAACATCGTCGCGACGTCCTCGACGATCCTGGCCGGCGAGAATTCGACGTCCTCCAGGTCGAGCTTGCCGGCCTCGATCTTCGAGAAATCGAGGATGTCCGAGATGATGCTCAGCAGCGACTCGCCGGAGCCCTGCAGCATCTTCACGAGGCGCAGCTGACGACTGTCGAGCTGCGTGTCCCGCATCAGGTCGGCCATGCCGAGAATACCATTGAGCGGGGTTCGAATCTCGTGGCTCATGTTGGCCAGAAACAGGCTCTTGGCACGATTGGCGCTCTCCGCCTGATCCTTGGCCTGTACCAGTTCCGCGGTTCGTTCGGCGACCTCCGCCCCGAGACGGTCACGGTGCTGCTCGAGCTCGCGATCCCGCTGCTCGATCTCGCCGAGCATGGCGTTGACACCCGCGATCACCTCGCCGACCTCCCCCTGGCCGCCGCTCGGCACCCGGGTGCCGTAGCGTCGCGTCGTACCGATCTCGCGCACCGTCTCGGCGAGCGACTGCAGCGGGCCGACGATCGACCGGATCAGCCGCTGCAGCAAGATCAATGCAACCGTGGCGGCAAGGACCAGCGCCGCCAGCGAGGTCGCGGCTGCCGCCGCGACATCCCACGCGCGCTGCGAGAGGCCGAGGGCGAGCGCGACATAGCCGACCAGTTCGCCATCGGCGCGAATGGCGCGGACCAGATACATGTCAAGGCCGTCCCGTCGCGGTAGGCCGTCGGCGGGGAGCGCATATTCGGGAGGATCGACCGGCGCCTCGCCGGTGTCGTGCCGGTAGCGCGCGAACACCTCCCGGTTCGGCCTCAGCAGCGACGCGCGGGTGACGCTCTGCATGTGACGCAGCGACTGCAGCATCTGGTTCGCGGTGTCCACATCCTCGAAGCGGATCGACGCTGCGGCGTTCTCGATCACCAGTTCGGCCACGGTGGTGATCTCCCGTTCGACGTCGGCCATTTCCTGACGGACCTCGGCGGCGAGCATGATCAGCGTCTCGAGCAGCAGCGCGGCGCCGATGCAGATCATCAGGATGCGCCTCAGCCTGATCGCAATGCGCGACGATTCCGTCACTGCCGTGTTCCCCCGATCCCGATCACCGCGCGAGCGATCTTCATCAGCTGCGCACTTGCCTTGAGCTTGGTCGCTTCCAGTACCCGGAGGTTGATGTCGAATCGCACCCGGTCTTCGACAATCGCGAACCCGATGCCGCCGCCGGCATCGATGAAACCGTCCATGTCACTGACCGTGAGCACCGGCTGGTGACCGAGAACCCTCAGCGATGCGCCCACCTGCTGCGCCTCCGATCCTGCCAGGAAAAGAAGATGACAGGCTTCGGCCTGCTCCGGCAAGGCCAGCCGCCGGACGCGCACGACATGTCCCTGGGCGCGCTTGCCGTCGATCGCCGCGAGCGCGCCACCGAACGGGTCACGGCCCAGCACGCACAGCTCGATCTCGGCACCGGCTGGCAGCTTGTCGTCCGGCCACTCGACGTAACGTGCGAAATTGAGCAGGAACACCGCCTTCAGCTGGTATTCAGTCAGATCGGCCCGCGCCGACTGGGCGACCGCCAGCCCGCTCAGCAGGACCACCAGGCAGACAGCCAGCCGGCAGCTCATCTTGGAACCGCACCCATCGCCGGCCGGCAGGCGCCGTGACGCGCCCGATCGCCATCGCCGCCGCGGCCCGCGAGCGCGCGACAATTGGCGGCGGGCCCCGGCGGGAGTCCCGCCCAGGGTTCGGCCGCAGGTACGCCGGCGCGAACCGCGAGCAAGCCTCGGCGGGCGGGCGGTGCGCCGCTGCGGGCCGGATCCCGATCGCGCTGCGGCGGCCCGCCGACCGCGGCCGACCGATGATCCACGAGGAAAATTCCGTTCAAATCGCGTCCGCCTCGAATCCGGCTGCGGGATCGGCATCCCGCCGCCGAAACTGCTCCGTGACCACCCTGTCCGCATCCGGCCAAAGTGCCCCTTCAGCGATTGATGATCGGCAAGCCCGGGCCCATCTTGAGCCGCGGACAGGCGACCTGCGCTCGCTTTCACGGTCCGTCACAAAGCCTTCGCAGGTCTCGCCCTGGGGCCAGCGTCGACCGGAGCGCCGCACGGAATGCCGGCTTACGCGTTAGAATTTCGCGATTTGGCTGCGCGGCAGCCTTCACAGCATCCGAGCATCGTGACCCAATCACCCAAAGAGCCGAGCGCCGCGTCGAACTTCCTGCGCGCCGCGATCGAAGCCGACCTGCGCGGCGGCCGCTACCTGCCCCGCGCGGATGACCAGCCCGTGCGAACCCGTTTTCCGCCGGAACCCAACGGCTACCTGCACTTCGGCCATGCCAAGTCGATCTGCCTGAATTTCGGACTCGCCGAGGAATTCGGCGGCGCCTGCCACCTGCGCTTCGACGACACCAACCCCACCAAGGAGGAGCAGGAATACGTCGACGCGATCATCGACGCGGTACGCTGGCTGGGCTTCGACTGGGGTGACGACGAATACTTCGCGTCGGATTACTTCGGCCGGATGTACGAATTCGCCGAGTTCCTGATCGGTGCCGGCAAGGCCTATGTCGATTCGCTGTCGGCCGACGAGATGCGGGCCCATCGGGGCACCCTGACCGAGCCCGGCAAGGACAGCCCCTTTCGAAACCGCGGCATCGAGGAGAACCTCGACCTGTTCCGCCGCATGCGCGCCGGCGAGTTCGCCGACGGCAGCCACGTTCTGCGGGCCAGGATCGACATGGCCTCGCCCAACATCAACATGCGCGACCCGGCGATCTACCGCATTCGCCACGCCCACCACCATCGCTCGGGTGACGACTGGTGCATCTACCCGATGTACACCTACGCCCACCCGATCGAGGACGCCCTCGAGAACATCACCCATTCGTTCTGCACCCTCGAGTTCGAGGATCAACGCCCGTTCTACGACTGGTTGCTGGAGCAACTGTACGCGGGCGGATTCTTTCCACCACCGGCGCCGCAGCAGATCGAGTTCTCGCGGCTGAACCTGAGCTATGTCGTGCTCTCCAAGCGCAAGCTGATCCAGCTCGTGGATGAGCGCCATGTGGACGGCTGGGACGACCCGCGACTGCCGACCCTGGCCGGCGGCCGGCGGCGGGGCTATCCGCCGGAGGGTTTCCGCCTGTTCGCCGAACGGATCGGCGTTTCCAAGGCCGACTCACTGATCGAGTACTCGGTCCTCGAGGAATGCATGCGGGAGGTGCTCAACGACTCGGCCGAACGGCGGGTCGCGGTGCTCGACCCCCTCAAGCTGATCATCGACAACTACCCCGAGGACCAGACCGAGGAGTGCTTCGCGCCGAACCATCCGCTCAAGCCGGAACTGGGCCGGCGCGCGATGCCCTTCGGCCGCGAACTGTGGATCGAGCGCGAGGACTTCGTGGAAGACCCGCCGAAGAAATACCACCGGCTCTACCCGGGCAACATGGCGCGTCTGCGCTACGGCTACGTGGTCAGATGCACCAGCTGCGACAAGGACGACGACGGCAATGTCGTCGCGGTCCATTGCGATTACCTGCCCGACTCCCGTTCGGGCACGCCGGGGGCCGACAACTACAAGGTCAAGGGCAATCTGCACTGGGTCGCAGCCGCCCACGCCTATCCGTGCGACGTGCGCCTGTTCGACCGACTGTTCGCGGTGCCGGCACCGGGTGCCCGCCGCGAAGGCGACGCCCCGGATCTCGTGCGCGACTTTGTCGACGACCTCAACCGGAGTTCGCGGGTCGTCGTGCAGGCCCAGCTCGAACCCGCGCTGCGCGAGGCGAAGGCCGAGGACCGCTTCCAGTTCGAGCGCCACGGCTATTTCGTCGCCGACCGCGTCGACTCGCGCCAGCACCGCCCGGTCTTCAACCGCACCGTGACGCTCAAGGATTCCTGGGCAAGACTGAGCCGCTAGCCGCGACCGGCTGCCAGCCGCCGACCGGCACTGGCGGCTGCGGGACACGCTCGGCATAATTCGCGCGCCGCGATCCGCGGTGCCTCGAACGATGTCGATGCGTGCGCTGCCGGTTCCGACCCTGCTGCTCCTGCCGATCTTGGCGATCGCCGCATGTCCGCCGACCGAACCGGTGGCCGCCGCCGACATCGCGCTGCATTCGCCGGCGGCATTGATCGTGACCCACGCCAGCACCGTGCACGACCCGCGGATGGTCACCAGGCCGGGGCTCGACGCGGCCATCGCGCTCGCCCGTGCGCGGGGCCTGCCGGTCGTGCAATTGCAGGACGATGGCCCGGCCGAGAGTTATTTCGCCGGCGACTGTGCCGCCGACTTCCGGGTGCGCTCGCAGGGCGGCGAACTGGGATTCGAGGTACCCGACGAGCAGGTGCTGTCGGTCGGCGGACATCTGGAGATGTGCCTGTCGACCACCTGGCACGAGATCCTGCTGCAATGGGCCCGCCGGCCGCCGCACGACCGGGTGCTGACGATCTTCATGGATGCGATCTACTCCAACGGCAAGGGTATCGACGAGACCAGCCGCCACTTCGACGCGCTCGCCCGCTTCATGGGCGTGGTGACCTACGGCCGGCCGGGTGGCGAAAGCTGGCCCAAGCTGAGCCTGCTCGAGACCCTCGGTGTGATCATCGATCCGCAGGGCCAGCGCGACTACCTGGCGCAGGTATTGCCGAACTGGGCGCGGACGATGCCGGACACCTACCGCGTCGAGATGTGGCTCGACGGCGAACTCGCCCGCGTTCTGCGGGCCGGCGGAGGCAGCGGCGCACCGACCCTGGTCTTCGATTTCCGCGACAGCGCGATGACCAACGGCTTCGACGACGAGCTCACTGGGCGCCGACCAGGCCGGTAACCCGGATCGTGCGGTTTTCGGGCACTTCCGAGTTGGCCACGACCTTGAGGCTGGGCACCGTCCTGCGCAGGAAGCGCGACAGCAACATGCGCAGTTGCGCCGGCACCAGCAGCACCGGCGGCAGTCCCATGTCCTCCTGGCGCTGTGCCAGCTCGGCGGTTTTCCTGAGCAGGCCGTCCGCCAGACCGGGCTCGATCGCGCTGCCGTCGCCCCCGCCGCTGACCGCCTGCAGCAGGATGCGCTCCAGTTGCGGATCGAGGGCCATGACCTGGACCTCGGCCTGCCCCGGGAAGAGGCTCTGCATGATCGCGCGGCCGAGCCCGGTCCGCACCAGGGCGGTCAGTTCGCTGGCATCGCTGACGCGGCCGGCATGGTCGGCCAGCACCTCCAGGACGGTGCGCATGTCGCGGATGTTGATGCCCTCGTCGAGCAGGTTCTGCAACACCCGCTGCAGCGTCCCCAGCGGCAGTACCTTCGGCACCAGTTCCTCGACCATCTTCGGCTGGTCGCGGCCGATGTGGTCGAGCAGGGACTGGGTCTCCTGCCGCCCCAGCAGCTCGGCCGCATGATCGAGCACCAGCTGGTTCAGATGGGTGGCGACCACGGTGCTGGCATCGACCACGGTATAGCCCAGGGCATGGGCCTGCTCGCGCTGGTTGGGGTCGATCCAGAAGGCCTGCAGGCCGAACGCCGGATCGCGGGTCTCGCGCCCGCCGAGGGGACCGGCGACGCGCCCCGGGTTGATCGCCAGGAACTGGCCGGGGAATGCTTCGCCGGTGCCGATCTCGACCCCCTTCAGCGTTATCCGGTAGGCGTTGGGCTTGAGCTCCAGGTTGTCGCGGATATGTACCGGCGAAGCCAGGAAGCCGACCTCCTGGGCGAACTTCTTGCGCAGGCCGCGGATGCGCTTCAGCAGTTCGCCGTCCTGGGCCTTGTCCACCATCGGTATCAGCCGGTAGCCGACCTCGAGTCCGAGCACATCGACCGGCTGGACATCGTTCCAGCTGGCTTCCTGCATCTCCGGCGGCACCTCCACCGCGCCCTCGGCGGCAGCCTCGCCGGCCACCGGTGCCGGTCCGACCCGCGCCTGCCGGCGCTTCCACCAGGCCAGCGTCGCCAGCCCCGAGGCGAGCAGCAGGAACACCAGGTTGGGCATGCCGGGAATCAGCCCGAGGATGCCGATGATCGCGGCCGTCAGCAGTATCACCTGCGGATTGTTGAACACCTGCATCGCCACCTGACCGCCGATGTCGCCCTCGTCGCCGACCCGCGACACCACCAGGCCGGCCGCCACCGAGATGATCAGTGCCGGGATCTGGGCCACCAGGCCATCACCGATGGTCAGCAGGGTGTAGCGCTGACCGGCCTCGCCGACGGCCATGCCGTGCTGGGCGACACCGACGACGAGACCGCCGATGACGTTGATGATCAGGATCAGGATGCCCGCCACCGCATCGCCGCGGACGAACTTGGAGGCACCGTCCATGGCGCCGTAGAAATCGGCTTCCGAGGCGATCTCGGCCCGCCGCCGCTTGGCCTCCTTGTCGTCGATCAGGCCGGCGTTGAGGTCGGCGTCGATCGCCATCTGCTTGCCCGGCATCGCATCCAGCGTGAATCGTGCGCCGACCTCGGCGATGCGCCCGGCGCCCTTGGTGATGACCACGAAGTTGATCACCGTGAGGATCACGAACACGACGATGCCAACCGCGGTGTTGCCGCCGACCAGGAAATGGCCGAAGGCCTGGATCACCTTGCCGGCGGCGTCGGGGCCGGTGTGGCCCTCGAGCAGCACGATCCGGGTCGAGGCCACGTTCAGCGACAGGCGCAGCAGCGTGGTCACCAGCAGCACCGTCGGAAACACCGAGAAGTCGAGCGGCTTGCGGGTGTACATCGCGACCAGCATCACCATCACCGACATCGCGATGTTGAACGTGAAGAACAGGTCGAGCAGGAACACCGGCAGCGGCAGCACCATCATCGACAGCACCATGATGATCAGCATCGGTGCCGCCAGCTGGCGCAGGTTCTCGGGCGCGAACAGTTGGCGCAGGTCGAGGGTGTCGTTCATGCGAGGCTCCGGTCGTCGGAATCGTCAGGGCTGCCCGGATCCATGTCGGGCGGAACCCGGATGTCGCCGGGCAGTTGCGGCGCCTGGGCGGCACCGGCATGGAAGCTGTTGAGCTGGTACACGTAGGCCATGACTTCCGCGACCGCGGTGTACAGGGCGGTCGGCACCGCCTGCTCCAGCTCGCAATGGTGGTAGAGGGCACGGGCCAGCGGGGGAGCCTCGAGCATCGGGACCCCGTGTTCGGCCGCCAGTTCGCGAATCCTCAGGGCGATCATGTTGCGGCCCTTGGCGATCACCACCGGCGCCCCGTGCCGCTCGGCATCGTATTTCAGGGCCACCGAGAAGTGGGTCGGGTTGGTGATCACGACGTCGGCCTCGGGCACCTTCGTCATCATCCGCCGGCGCGCCATCTCGCGCTGCATGCCGCGAATGCGGGCCTTGATCTGGGGATCGCCCTCGGTCTCCTTGGCCTCCTTGCGCACCTCCTCCTTGCTCATGCGCAGCCGCCGGTGGTACTGCCAGAGCTGGAACGGCACGTCGAGCAGCGCCAGCAGCGCGAGGCTGGCGGTGATCAGCAGCGCCGACACCAGCACCAGCCGGGCGAAGCTGTTCATCCCGGTCTGCAGGGGCTGACTGAGCAGCGAGAACAGCATGTCGCTCTGCATCCACATCACCCAGCTGCCGACGCCGCCGACCAGGGCGGCCTTGAGGGTCGCCTTGACCAGCTCGGCCAGGCCATGCACCGAGAACATGCGCTCGAGTCCCTTCAGCGGATCCAGGCGGGTCAGATCGAGGCGCAGCACCTTGGGCGCGACCACGAAGCCGCCGAGCATCAGCGGGCCGGCCACCGAGGCGAGCAACAGCATCCCGAACAGCGGCGCCACAGTGAGCATGGCCTCGCTGCCCAGCCGGCCGAGGATCGACGCCATCTCGCCGGCGTCGAAGACCTCGACGCGACTCAGCGTGAATGCCCTGCGGACGATGCCGAACAGGCGTTCGGACAGCCAGTCGCCGAGTACCCAGATCGACGCCACGCCGGTCATCGTCACGAGGAAGGTCGACAGCTCGCGCGACTGAGGCACCTGCCCTTCTTCGCGGGCCTGGCTCAGTCGCCTGGGCGTGGGGTCTTCGGTCTTTTCGAGGTCGCTTTCTTCGGCCATCCGCCGGCACTCCGGTGACCCTGCCGATTATCGGCGGTGCCTGGAGCGGGCGAGCCCAGGAATAGCGGCGGCAATTGCCGCCAATTCGGGATCAGCGGTAGGCCGCGTCGGCGGCGCGCAAGCCGGCGACGCCGCGGATCAGGTCGCCGGCCTTCAGCCCGCGGCCGGCAAACCAGCCCTGGTTCATCTCCAGCGCGAAGCGCGCCGGCGCGCTGGCGCAGTGGCTGTCCTCGGTACGCGGCGCCATGCGCTCAATATTGACGATCCGCCCGCCGTCGTCGAGAAAGGCCACCGACAGCGGGATCAGGGTATTGCGCATCCACATGCAGTGCCGCTCGTCCCGCGGAAACGCGAACAGCATGCCTTCCTGCGGCGCCAACTGGCGGCGGTGCATCAGGCCGCGGGCACGGGATGCCATGTCGTCGGCAAACTCGGCATCGATCCGGTGCATGCCGGCCGAAAGCTCGACCCGAGGAAACTCGGCCAGCGCCGGCCCGGTCGCGGCGAACCCGATCAGCGCGGCCAACAGTCTCGATTTCATGGCGCGATCCCGCAGCGGAAAAGGCGATTATACGGAGATGTCCTGGCCAGCGCGCCAGCCCGGCGCCGGCGCTTCGACCTCGCGCCATTCTCCCGGCGCCAGGCCCGACAGCCGCCAGCGGTCGATCGCGATCCGCAGCAGCCGCAGCGTCGGCAGTCCGACCGCGGCGGTCATCCGCCTGACCTGCCGATTGCGGCCTTCACGCAACTCGATCTTCAGCCAGCTGGTGGGCACCTGCTTGCGAAAGCGTACCGGCGGGGTGCGCGGCCACAACCAGTCGGGCGGCGCGACGATCGACGCCCGGCACGGCCGGGTCATGCCGTCGCGCAGCGCCACACCGCCCGCCAGCGCCGCACATGCCGCCGCGTCGGCCTCGCCCTCGACCTGCACCAGGTAGGTCTTGGGCCGCTTGTGGCGGGGATCGGTGACGCGGTGCTGCAGGCGCCCGTCGTCGGTCAGCAGCAGCAGCCCTTCGCTGTCGGTATCGAGACGCCCGGCCGGATAGACGCCGTCGACCTCGACATAGTCCTTCAGGCAGGGCCGGTCGCCGTCGCGGCTGAACTGGCAGAGCACGCCGAACGGCTTGTTGAACAGGATCAGGCGCGACACTCGGCGCCCTCAGCGCCCAGCGCGCGGACCTTGCGCGGGGAATATCTTCTGCCGGTCGACTGTTTCACCGACACCGCATATGCGGACGTCAATTTCGAACCAACATCTGGAGTACACCATGACCCGATCCGCTCTCGCCGTGCTGGGATTTGCCGCCGCTGTGCTGCCGGCGGCGCCGGCCGCCGCACAAGTGGCCGCCGCCCCCAACGGCATCGAGCTGCCGGCCGGCTATCGTGACTGGCGCGTCATCGCGTCGTCCCACCGCGAGGACAACAAGACCCTGCGCGTGATCCTCGGCAACGACGCGGCGATCGCCGCCGCCCGTGCCGGCAACACCAATCCGTGGCCGGACGGCAGCGTGCTCGCCAAGCTGGTGTGGAAGGACGGCCGCCACGCCGCCTGGGAGTCGGCGATCGTGCCCGAGGCCTTCGTCCATGCCGAGTTCATGATCAAGGACAGCAAGCGCTTCGCCGACACCGGCGGCTGGGGCTTCGCGCGCTGGAAGGGCATGGCGCAGACCCCGTACGGCGAGAATGCGGAATTCGTCCAGGAGTGCTTCGGCTGTCACCTGCCGGTCAAGGACAACGACTACGTATTCACCCATCCGGCCATGCTGCCCTGAGCACGACTCACAGCGCGTAGCTGCGAAGCCGCCGCGAGAACTCCGTGAGTTGCTCGATGCCGCTTTGCTCTGCGCGCTGCAGCCAGTCGTGCAGATCCTTGAGCAACTGTTCGCTGCTGGCGCTGGAGCGTGCCCACAGCGCCGCCAGCTCGTCGCGCAAGTGAAGCAGCAGCGCGATCCGCGGAATCGCCTGGGCGGCATTCCGGCAGGCCTGCAACTGACCATCGCTGAGGGCATCGCCGCCGCGGGTGACGAAGCGCATCATCGCCGAGGGCTCGATGCCGCGACCGCGCAGCCGCCCCGCCTCCTCCCGCAGCACCTGGCGTAGCGAGGCCATGTAGCGCCGCATGACGTCGTAGCGGTGGGTGATGATCGCCTGCAGCATCTCGGCGTCCGGTGCCTTGCGCACGTTGCCGAAGCGCGGCTTCGGGATGACCTTGCGGACCTGCGCCAGCCCCAGGATCTCGAGCGTGCGGATATACATCCAGCCGATGTCGAACTCGTACCAGCGGGCAGACAGCCTGGCCGAGGTGGCAAAGGCATGATGGTTGTTGTGGAGCTCCTCGCCACCGATCAGGATGCCCCACGGCAGCAGATTGGTCGACGCGTCGTCGCAATCGTAGTTGCGGTAGCCCCAGTAATGCCCGAGGCCGTTGATCACGCCGGCCGCCCAGAACGGGATCCATGCCATCTGTACGGCCCATATCGCGGCCCCGGCCCAGCCGAACAGCAGCACGTCGATCGCCAGCATCACGACGATGCCGTATTGATTGTAGCGGGCGTAGAGGTGGCGCTCGATCCAGTCGTCGGGTGTGCCGTGACCGTAGCGGGTGATCGTCTCGCGGTTCCTGCGCTCCTTCCAGTACAACAGCACGCCGCCCCACAGCACGCGGTTGATGCCGAGCACCTGCGGGCTGTGCGGATCGTCCTCGGTTTCACACTTGGCGTGGTGCTTGCGGTGGATGGCCGCCCATTCGCGGGTCACCATGCCGGTGGTCAACCACAGCCAGAAGCGAAAGAAATGGCTCGGCAACGGGTGCAGGTCCAGGGCGCGATGGGCCTGGTGCCGATGCAGAAAGATCGTCACCGAGGCGATCGTGACGTGGGTCAGCGCCAGTGCCGCGAGCACGAATCCCCACCAGGGGAGGTCTGCGAAAATACCGATCATGATGCTATGAATCCTTGGTGTGAGGGGTGGCTTCTGGTTGTTGTCGCCGCAGTGTATGTGAATCCAGATGGGGCCGCCAGCGCAGGTCCACGCGGGCTCAGCCGCCGCGCCGCAGATCCGCCGGGGTCGCCACCGGGCGCGCCAGACGCCGATGCCGGTGCCAGTTGTCGGCATAGGCGCGGGCCAGTTCGGGGTTGCCGCGCAGGATCAGCAGGTTCTCCGCATTCTTGCGCTTCGCCGACCAGGTGAAGTTGTAGGAGCCGGTGACCACCACCGGCCGGGCATCGTCCACGTCGACGATCAGCACCTTGTTGTGGGCCGCGGCGAATTCGGTCTCCAGCGCCACCGGGATGCCGCCGTCCATCAGCATCGTCAGCACATTGCCGGCGGGGCGCTTGTGCATCTGAGCATCGGCCAGCACCGCGACCCTGACGCCGCGGCCGGTGGCACGCAACAGCGCGCGGGCGATCGGGCGGCTGGTGAAGATGAAGATCTGCACCAGGATCTCGCGCTGCGCGGCATCGATGGCCTTGACGATCGCACCCTCTGCGTCGTCGTGCGGCGCGAAGGCCACCTCGACACTGCCCCGCGCCGGCATCGTGCCGCCGGCATCCGCGACACCGATGCCGCCGAGCAGCAGTGCGGCCGCGATCAATCCGCGCATCGTTCCATCACCGCCGCGAAGAAGCCGTCGCAGTCGTGCCGGTCCGGTTGCAGCCGCAGGCGCTCGCCGCAGGAGAGATTCACGCCCTGCGCCCCCAGCAGGTCTTCCGAGCGCAGCTCGCGGTAGCCGGGATGATCCGCCAGGAAGGCATCGACGATCCCGTCGTTTTCCTCGCGCAACAGACTGCAGGTGGCGTATACGAGGCGGCCGCCCGGCTTCGGCAGCCGCGCCGCGGCCGCCAGTATCGCGGCCTGCTTGGTGGCGAGTTCGGCAATCGACTGCGGATTGTGCCGCCATTTGAGATCGGGATTGCGACGCAGCGTACCGAGGCCGCTGCACGGCGCATCGACCAGCACCCGATCCGCCTTGCCGGACAGCCGCTTGACGCGGGCGTCGTTCTCGCCGGAGATGACCAGCGGATGAACGTTGGACAGTCCGGCCCGGGCGAGCCGCGGCTTCAGCCTCGCCAGCCGCCGGTCCGAGACGTCGTAGGCGTACAGGCGCCCGGTGTTCTTCATCAGCGCGCCGAGGTGCAGGGTCTTGCCGCCCGCACCGGCACAGAAATCGACCACCAGTTCGCCACGCCGCGGAGCCACCAGCATCGCCAGCAGTTGGCTGCCTTCGTCCTGGACCTCGATATGGCCGTCGACGAACAGCGGGTGGCGGGTCAGGGCCGGCTTCTGTTCGAGACGCAATGCCAGCGGCGAGAACCGGCACGGCTGGGCGATCAAGCCGTCGCCGGCGAGCGCTTCGCGCACCGCCTCGCGCTCGGCGCGCAGAGGATTGACCCGCAGATCCAGCGGCGCGGGCCGATTCAGGCTGCGCGCCAGCGCCAGCAGGCCTTCCTCGCCGAACTCCGGAAGCAGCCGATCGACCAGCCAGTCCGGCATGTCGCAGCGCTCGCCGAGGCTCTCGTCGGCGACCGTCTTGGCCTTGATCTCGGCCAGCCAGTCGCGCTCCTGGGGCTTCAGCACCTCGTGCAGCCGGCGCAGTGACATGCCCTCGCCGCGAGCCAGCCATGCGAGCAGCAGCTGGCGCGGCGTGGCGTGAAAACCGGCCAGGCGCCGCAGCCAGCGCAGCCGACGAAGCACCGAGTAGACACCCTCGGCAATGAAGGCCCGGTCGCGCTGTCCGAGCCGGCGATGCTCCCGGAAGTGGCGGGAAAGCACACCGTCGGCCGGATGGCGGAAGGCGAGCACACTGCCCAGCACCTGCACCGACTGGTCGAGCACGGCCCGCGACAAGGCCCCTTCCTGCACGCTCACCGGCCCCGCTCCGCGGCGCCGGCGTCGGCGCCGAGCTGGACGCGCAACGCGCGCTGGTCGAGGATCTCGCCCTTCCTGTCCGCCATCCGGATCCTCACCGGCGCGTCGTCACGCTCCTTGGCCAGCCACACTTCGAGCACCAGGCTGCCGTCGAGCGCCGCCGCCCGCAGGTGCCGGGCGTCGAAGCGCCCGGCCGGCACCTCGACGACTTCGTCCGGCAGATAGTCGAGACGGCTCGGCGCGGCCGACTTGCCGGTGACCACGGTCAGCGACACTTCGCCCGCCCAGGGCTCGGCCAGACCGATCTGGTGCCACAGGGTCAGCACATCCTGGTCGCCACTGCGGATGTTCGCGTGGCGCGCCTGCCCATCGCGGTACAGGGCCACGTCGCCGGTGTCCCAGTCGAACTCCGACCATTCCCGGCGACGGCCGCCGCGCTCGACCTCGAAGCTCGCCGGCTGCAGGCCCCACGCCCGGATCCGGCCTACGCTGCGCTGGACGTAGCTCAGTCCGTCGATCGCCGACAGCAGGCCCGTCGCGCGAGCCCGGGAACTCATCTGATAGCGCTCGCCGTCGTGGGACCAGCGGTGTTCGGCGCGTCCCAGCGGCAGCGCCATTCGCCCGTACAGCACTTCGAAATCGATGCGGCCGCTGCGCGCCCAGGCGCGCACCGCCGACCCGGGCGCCGCCAACGGCCCGCCCGGCTTGACCACCGCGGCACGCAGCGGCGCAGCCGGGACGATCATGCCGATGCCGGCAAACGCCAGCAGGCGTCTGCGCAACGGACTGAAGGCATCAACCGGCATCGACCTGGGGCACGCACATGGTCTGCTCGCTGCGCCCTTCGCCGCGCACCCGGACGCCGCCGCGTTCATCGACGGCCACCCGACCCTCGACGAACCAGCGCACCACCTGCGGATAAAGCCGGTGCTCCTCGCGCAGCACGCGCGCGGCCAGCGCCGCCGGATCGTCGCCGGGCAGCACCGGCACGACGGCCTGCGCGACGATCGGCCCGGCATCGAGTCGAGGGGTCACCAGGTGTACCGTGGCACCATGGACCCGCACCCCGGCCTCGATCGCGCGGCGGTGGGTATCCAGACCACTGAACGCGGGCAGCAGGGAAGGATGGATATTGAGCAGGCGACCCTGGTAGCGCAGCACGAACGGGTCGGTGAGGACACGCATGAAACCGGCCAGCACCACCAGGTCCGGCGAGAACGTGTCGATGGTCGCGGCCAGCGCGGTGTCGAACGCCGCACGGTCCGCGAACTGCTTGTGATCGACGATCCGCGTGTCGATGCCCCGCTCGCGGGCGAACACGAGACCCGCAGCATCGCCCCGGTTGCTGATCACCGCGACGACGTCGGCGCCCGCGATGCCGGCATCGACGATCGCCTGCATGTTGGAACCGCGACCACTGATCAGTACGACGATGCGTGTCACTGCCGGTCCCCGGCATCGGCGCCCCGCCCGCCATGGCCGGCAGGCTCGGCGCGGCGCCGCGGCCAGCGAGCGACGTCGCCGCCGCCGGCTCGCCGCCGTGAGGTCGGACGGCAGGTGCGGGCAGCCGTCTCAGACACGTTCGACACCGATGCGTGCGCCCCAGCGCTGACGCAGCCAGGCCCAGGCCAGCGGCAGCAGCGACAGCGCGATGATGACCAGGATCACCGCCGTCAGGTTCTCTTTGACAAAGGGCAGGTTGCCGAACCAGTAGCCACCCAGGGTCAGCGAGAAGATCCAGATGCAGCCGCCGAGGAAGTCGAGCATCACGAAGCGCGGGTAGGTCATCGCCGCGACCCCGGCCACGAAGGGCGCGAAGGTGCGCACCAGCGGCAGGAAGCGGGCGATGATGATGGTCTTGCCGCCATGGGTCTCGAAGAACTGGTGGGTGCGGTCGAACGCGGCCTTGTTGAACAAGCGCGAGCCCTCCCAACGGAACACCCGCGGGCCGATGTAGCGGCCGATCCAGTAGTTGGTATTGTCGCCCAGCACCGCGGCGCTCAGCAGCACCGCACACAGGATGCCGATGTCCATGCCGCCGGTCGCCGCCAGCGCACCGCACACGAACAGCAGCGAGTCGCCGGGCAGGAACGGCGTCACCACCAGGCCGGTCTCGCAGAAGATGATCAGGAACAGGATCGCGTAGATCCAGGTGCCGTACTGGGCCAGCAGTACCTCGAGGTACTTGTCCAGGTGCAGCACGATGTCGATGAACTGGGCAATGAGCTCCATGGGAACCCGGTCGAAAGGTCGAGCCTGCCATTTTACCCCAGTGCGGCGCACGCGCCGGGTGATTTGCGCAGCGCAGCAGCGGCCGCGGCGCATGGCGGCGGATATAATCGACGCCACGATGCCGCCGATCCATCTGCTGTCCGACCTCCTGATCAACCAGATTGCCGCGGGCGAAGTCGTCGAACGCCCCGCCTCGGTCCTCAAGGAGCTGCTCGAGAACGCGGTCGATGCCGGCGGGCGCAGCATCGAGGTTCAGCTCGAGCAGGGCGGCGTCCGCCGCATCCGCGTCGCCGACGACGGCTGCGGCATTCCAGCGGCCGAATTGCCGCTGGCACTGGCCCGCCACGCGACCTCCAAGATCACCAGCCTCGACGACCTCGAGCAGGTCGGCACGATGGGGTTCCGCGGTGAGGCGCTGGCCGCCATCGCCGGTGTCACGCGCCTTGCGCTGACCAGTCGCGCGCGCGGTGAATCCCATGCCTGGAAGCTCGACGCCGGCCAGCGCGAGCCGGTGCCGGCGGCACTTGCCGAAGGCACGGTCGTCGACGTCGCCGACCTCTACTACAACACGCCGGCGCGCCGGAAGTTCCTGAAGACCGAAGCCACCGAGTACGCCCACTGCGACGAGGCCTTCCGGCGGATCGCGCTGGCCCGTCCGCAATTGGCGATGCAACTGTCCCACAACGGTCGCGTCAGCCTGCGCCTGCCGGTCGGCGATGCCGCGCGGCGCATCGGCGCGTTGATGGGTGATGACTTCGTCGCTCACGCGCGCGCGCTCGAGGCCGACGCCGGCCCGCTGCGCCTGACCGGCATGGCCTCGCTGCCCGCCTATTCGCGCAGCGGGCGTGACGCCCAGTACTTCTTCGTGAATGGCCGTTTCGTGCGCGACAAGCTGATCGCCCATGCGTTGCGCGAAGCCTACGCCGACATCCTTCACGGCAGCCGCCAACCGGCCTTCGTGCTGTTTCTCGAACTCGACCCGGCGGCGGTGGATGTCAATGTCCACCCGGCCAAGGTCGAGGTGCGCTTCCGCGAATCGCGGGCCGTACACCAGTTCGTGCTGCACGCCCTGCGACGCACGCTGGCCGACAGCGGGGCCGCTGCGTCGTCGATCGGCCCCGCCGCCGGTCCGCCAGCGATCGGCGCGCCGCCAGCGGCGCCCACCGCCGGCCCATGGTTCAGCGATCGACCGTCGCCGCAGGGCCAGAGCCGGCTGGCGATGGATTCGGCGAGCCGCGCCTATTTCGACTTCGCGGCCGCCGCGACCGGTGGCGGGCAGCGTCGGGACACGACGTCGCCGTCCGGCGACGACGCCCGATCACCACCCCTCGGCTTCGCGCTGGCCCAGTTGCACGGCGTCTACGTGCTCGCGCAAAACGACGATGGCCTGGTGCTGGTGGACATGCACGCTGCCCACGAGCGAATCCTCTACGAGAAGCTCAAGACCGTGCTCGACGGCACGCCGGCCGTCCAGCGCCTGCTGATTCCGGCCGTGTTCGCCGCCAGCACGCGCGAGATGGCAACCGCGGAGGCCCACCACGACACGCTGCTGGCGATGGGATTCGAGGTCGCGGCCGCCGGCCCGGCGGAACTTGCAGTGCGTTCGGTGCCGGCCCTGCTGGCGCGCGCGGCGGTCGGCGAGCTGATGCGCTCGCTGCTCGCGGAACTGCACGACTTTCCGGCCTCGGAAGTGGTCACTGCGCGGCGCAACGAGTTGCTCGCGACGATGGCCTGCCACGGCGCGGTACGCGCCAACCGCCAGTTGACGATTCCCGAGATGAACGCGCTGCTGCGCGACATGGAAGGCACCGAACGCGCCGACCAATGCAATCATGGCCGGCCGACCTGGACGCGCTTCTCGCTCGCCGAGCTCGACCGCCTGTTCATGCGCGGCCAATAGCCACGGGCCTCAGCGGATCGGCGCCAGCACCCGGCCCGACCGCTCCAGTTCCCGCACCAGGCTCCGCTCGCCGCCGAAATGGGCGCTCCCGACCGCGGCGAAATAGCGCGACGGCCCGCACCCGAGTTCGGCGATCCGCAGCGCCATTTCCCGGTTGCGACGATCGATCAGCGCTTCGGTCATCGGCGCCAGCACCGCCTCGTCGCCCTGCTCGTTGATCATCGCCAGCAGTTCGTCGGCATCACCGCGCAACCAGGCGGCGCGAATCCGCTCGAAATGGTCCCGGACCCGGTCATCGATGATCATCTCGGCGGTCTGTCGCAAGGATTCGAGCTCGGCCGCCAATCCGGCCGCGGACAGGGCTTCGATCTGGCGCCCGACGGTCTCCAGCGCCAACAGCGATATGCCGTGCTGCCGCGCCCGCGTGGCCAGCCACGGCTCGATGCCGAAGCTCGCGTCGAAGCCGGCCCGGGACGCCGCGGCAATCGCCAGCACGGTACCGGCCAGCCAGGGCCGCATCGCCTGCATCTGCGTCGGATCGATGCCGACCGCCGCGACGGCCCTTGCCAGGCGCTCGGCATCGGCCGCCGGCAGCAGGTCGTCGAGTCGCTCGCCGGCCGGCAGCCGACCGGCGGCGATCAGCGCCTCGGCCAGCCCCGGCGCCTCGGGATCGATCTCGAGCACCAGCGTGTCGGCGGCGTCGAAGGCGGCCACGACCCGTTGCGGCAATGGAAAGCAACTGCGATCGCACAGATGCAGGGTGCCGAACAGATGACCGCATACCGTGCCGCGACGATCGCGGACCTGCCACAGCAAGCCCTCGGCACCGGCCGCCGCAGCAGCATGCAGCATGCCCAGTGCCACCAGCAGCACGACCAGTGCCCGTGACGCCGATACAATGCCCCCCATGCCCGCTCCCTCGTCTGCGACACCGGTCGCACTGCTCGTCCTCGGTCCCACCGCGAGCGGCAAGACCGCCTGCGCGCTGGCCATCTCCGAGCAGTTGCCGGTGGAGATCGTCAGCGTGGACTCGGCGTTGGTCTATCGTGGCATGGACATCGGCACCGCCAAACCCAGCTTGGCGGAACGCGCTCGCTGCCCGCACCATCTGATCGACATCATAAGCCCCGAACACAGCTACTCGGCGGCACGTTTCGCCGACGACGCGCTGGCGCTGATCGAGGCCATCTGCCGGCGTGGTCGCATTCCGCTGCTCGCCGGCGGCACGATGCTCTACTTCAAGGCTTTGCGCGACGGACTTTCCGATCTGCCGAGGGCCGACGCCGGGCTGCGCGGCGACATCGACCGGCAGGCTGCCAGCGAGGGCTGGCCGGCGCTGCACGCCGAACTGACGCGCCTCGATCCGGCGGCCGCAGCCCGCCTCGAGCCGACCGACGCCCAGCGCATCCAGCGCGCCCTCGAGATCGTCCGCCTGACCGGCCGCCCGCTGGCCGATGCCTACGCCCGGCGCCGGTCGCGTGGCCTGCCCTTCCGTCCGGTGACCATCGCCCTCGCGCCGTCGCGCCGCGAGCGGCTCCACCAGCGCATCGCCGAACGCTTCGACGCGATGCTGGCCGACGGCCTGGTGGACGAATTGTGCTCGCTGCGCAGCCGTTACCGGCTGCACCCGGGGATGCCGTCGATGCGCTGCGTCGGCTATCGCCAGGCGTGGGCCCACCTGGACGGCGCCCTCGACCGGCAAGGCCTGCGCGAGCGCGGCATCGTCGCGACTCGCCAGCTGGCCAAGCGCCAGCTCACCTGGATGCGACAGTTTCGCGAGGACTGGCCGGATTTCCAGCAGTTCGACTGCCTGGCGCCAGACCTGATCGAGGCAGTCTGCCGTTACGCCCGCCAATCAGTAGAGGGCCACGCCGCGCCAGGCGGCGATCACGGCCAGCCATAGCACCGCCAGCGCGTAGGCTTGCAGGCCGTAGGTGGCGTTGGCGCGCGCCAGTTCGGCGGCCGGCAGGCCGTAGCGGCCCTGCAGCGCGAGATGGATGCCCGACAGCGGACTGACCGCGAGCCCCACCGCCCACGATTGGGAAAAGACTGTCGCCAGCAACACCGGATCGGGCGCGATCGGCGCCAGCCATGCGGAAACCAGCGAGATCGAGATCACCGCATGGACGCCGAGCAGCGCGGCGCCGATCATCGCGCCCAGCACCAGCGCTGCCTGCAGGGCGCCGAGGTGCGCGAACGGCAACCAGTGGCCGCTGACCGTGAGCAGTGACTGCAGGCCGGCGGCGAACACCGCGGCGGCCAGAAACAGCGCCAGCTCGCCGGACATGGCCGGCAACCGGGTGACGGCCTGGTCGCCGGTTCGACGCAGCGCGTCGGCGGCACCGAAGCGCAGCAGGCAGGCAAGCATGGCGATCGACGGCGCCGCGACGGTGATCACGGCCAGCGCGCTCCAGCCCGGCAGCCACTGGCGGCCGGCCGCCACCGTCACCGCCAGCAGCGCGGGCAGCCACAGGGCCGAGACATGCATCGGGTAACCGACGAAAGCGGCCACGCCAGCGCCGAGTTCCCGTTCGAGCCGATGGCCGGCGAGCAGCAGCAGGGCCAGCGCGAACGGTGCGCCCGCGGCCACCACGCCGTACAGCGTGCTGCCCGGCGCATAGGTCAGCGCGACCGCCACGGCCGCGAAGAACGGCGACCACATCGCCGCTGCGAGAAAGGCGCGCACCAGTAGTGCCGCCTGGGGCGCTTCGAGACGCCGACCGGCCTCCGCCATCCGGTCAGCCATGATGAACACCGCCGACAGGTTGATCACGGCGCCGAACAGATGAACGCCGGCCAGGGTCCGCCACAGCGCGCGGCGGCCGATGGGCGGGCGCCCGCTGTCGCCATCGACGCCGACCAGTTGCAGGAAACTGACCCCGACGAGCATGCCCAGCAGGGCGTTGTTCTGGGTCAGCGCGCCGAGCCAGCCGTCGGCGACGCCGAGCAGCGCGGCGATCGTCAGGGCCAGCACGCCGCTGCCGATCAGCCAGCCGACCTGGCGTCGCTGCCGCGGATCGAGCCGGGGCCACAGCAGCACCCCGGCCGCCCACGCCGCCAGCCCGGCCGGCCAGGCGGGCACTGGCGCGCCCGCACCGTGGCTGGCGGCCAGTGCCGCCATCAGCATCAGCAGGGCCGCCGCGCTGCGGGTGACGACTCGGGATCGCATGGCCGACAGTTTAGGCCGGGACATCAGGCGCCACATTGCAAATGCGCCGGACCGCCCCCAATATTGTCCTCTGGCCGCCTACGGCCGACTTCCCGATCCGGAGCCCTTGGATGGAGCAGGAACTACGCGCGAAGACTCTGCGCCTGATTCACCTTTCCGACCTGCATTTCGGTGCCCAGTCGCAGGGAGCCCTCGACGCGCTGCGCGAGGCGTTGCGAGCGCTCGCGCCATCGCTCCTGGTGACCACCGGTGATCTTACCCAGCGCGGCCACCCGGATCAGTTGCGTGCGGCACGGGATTTTCTCGACAGCGTCCAGGTACCGTGGCTGGCGACCCCCGGCAACCACGACCTGCCGCTGCTGCCTTGGCGGCGCCTGATCGATCCGCTGCGCGACTACCGGCGCTACCTCTCGCCCCACACCGAGCCGCGGGTCGATGGCGAGTTGGTGCGCCTTGCCTTTCTCGACAGCACCGACCCGTCGGCGTGGCGTGCCGGCCACATCGGCGACACACAGGCCAGCGCCGCAGCCGACTACCTGTCCGGCGCCCAGGACGGGCAGATCCGCGTGATCGCGACGCACCACCCGTTCGACGACCTCAGCGCCGACGGACGGGAAGGCATGCGCGGTGCCCGTCGTGCCCTCGAGATCCTGTGCGCGGACGGCCTCGTCGATCTGCTGCTGTGCGGGCATCTGCACCAGACGCGGATCGGCATCCTGCGCAACGAGGGGCTGCGCTGCGTCGTCGGCTGCGTCGCCGCGACGCCGACCTCGCCGCGCTGCGAGGCGTCCGGCGAATCCTTCGTCTGCGTCGACCTGTGCGAGGACGCGATCACCCTGTCGCCATGGCGGCGCACACCGGACACCGAGCGCTTTCGCCGGGTCAGTGGCCGTCACTTCTGCCGCCAGCGCGACAATCACTGGCGCGAGATCGAGCCCGACCTCGACGACGAAGAAGACGCCTGACTCAGGTCGCGGTGGCGGCTTCGCCGAGTTCCGCTGCCGCGGCGTGCTGGCGTCCGGCCAGCAGCGTGTAGACAGTGGGCACGACGAACAACGTCAGCAGCGTGCCGAGCAGCATGCCGCCGACGATCACCCAGCCGATCTGCTGGCGGCTTTCGGCGCCGGCACCGGTCGCCAGCGCCAGCGGCACCGCACCGAGCACCATCGCGCCGGTGGTCATCAGGATCGGCCTCAGCCGCAGCACCGCGGCCTCGACCACCGCCTCGCCGAGCTGGCTGCCGCGGCCACGCAACTGCTCGGCGAACTCGACGATCAGGATGCCGTGCTTGGTGATCAGCCCGACCAGCGTCACCAGACCGATCTGGCTATAGACGTTCAAAGTGCCGCCGGTCAGGTACAGTGCCGCCAGGGCGCCTGTCATCGACAACGGCACGGTGAGCATGATCGTCAGCGGATCGCGAAAGCTCTCGAACTGGGCCGCCAGCACCAGATAGATGAACGCCAGCGCCAGCACGAAGGTCAGCACCAGGCCGGCCGACGTGGTCTTGAATTCCCGGGTCTGACCGTTGTAGTCGACCGCGTAGCCTGGCGGCAGCACCCGGGCGGCGGTATTCTCGAGAAAGGCCAGCGCCTCGCCGGTGGTGTATTCCGGCGCCAGGTTGGCGGTCAGCGTCACTGCCCGGCGCTGGGCGAAGTGGTTCAGTTCGCGCGGCGAAACGGTCTCGTCCACCTTCAGCAGGCCGGCCAGCGGCAGCATATCGCCGTCGCGGTTGCGCACGAAGATGTCGCGGATGTCCCTGGGATCGCGCCGATCGCCGGGTGCCACCTGGACGATCACGTCGTACTGCTCGGCATCGCGCTTGAATCGTGTGACCTGGCGGCCGCCGAGCATGGTCTCGAGGGTGCGGCCGATGGTCTCGACCGATACGCCCAGGTCGGTGGCCTTGTCGCGATCGATGCTCACCGCCAGTTCGGGCTTGGTCAGCTTGAGATCGGTATCGACCGCCACCAGTCCCGGATTGTCGGCCACCTCGTCGAGCAGGCGCTCGGTGTATTGCTGCAGTTCGCCGTAGCTCGCCGACGTCACGATGACGAAGTTGATCGGCCGGTTGCGAGCACTCTGGCCGAGCGACGGCGGCGTCACCGGGAAGGCAAGCACGCCCGGCACCGACGCGAACTTCGGGAATAGCTGCTTGGCAAGCTGGGTCGAGCGCAGCTCCCGCTCGTTCCAGTCGGCCAGGCCGGCAAAGGAGATGCCCTGCGACACCGTCGGGCTGCCGGACACCATGAAGTAGCGCGTCACCTCGGGCGTGCCGGCGTAGATGGCCTCGAGCTGGCGGGCATAGCGGTCCATGAATTCGAGCGTCGCCCCTTCGGGGCCGCTGAACACGCCGATGATGAAGCCGCGGTCCTCGACCGGGGACAGTTCGGTCTTGAGCACGCCGAGCAAGGTCCAGGACGTGCCGGCGACCCCGGCGAACACCAGCATCACCAGCCAGCGGGCCCTCAGCGCCAGACCCAGCAGTCGACGATAGCCGGCGGTCAGGCCGCCGAAGAAGCGCTCGACCAGGTTGTAGAGTCGGCCATGAC
The DNA here is from genome assembly GCA_020445745.1 of Rhodocyclaceae bacterium. GTDB lineage: Bacteria > Pseudomonadota > Gammaproteobacteria > Burkholderiales > Rhodocyclaceae > Cognatazoarcus. The sequence goes on from JAGRGB010000200.1 coordinate 59,219, forward strand.
GCGCCTCGTGGCGCAACATCAGCGAGCACATCATCGGCGACAGCGTCAACGCGACGAAGCCCGACACGATCACTGCGCCCGCCAGCGTCAACGCGAATTCGGTAAACAGCTTGCCGGTGCGGCCGGTCATGAAGGCCACCGGCGCGTACACCGCAGCCAGCGTGATGGTCATCGCCACCACGGCGAAGCCGATCTCCTTGGCGCCGGTCAGCGCAGCCTGCAGCCGCGGCATGCCGTCCTCGATGTGTCGATAGATGTTCTCGAGCACGACGATGGCGTCATCGACCACCATGCCGACCGCCAGCACCAGCGCCAGCAGGGTCAAGGTGTTGATCGAGAAGCCGAATGCCAGCATCAGCGCGAAGGCGCCGATCAGCGACACCGGAATCGTCACCATCGGGATCAGCATCGCCCGCCAGTTGCGCAGGAACACGAAGATGATCACCGCCACCAGCGCCACCGCTTCGCCGATGGTCATGAACACCGCCTTGATCGAGCGGTCGATGAACACCGTGTAGTCGTTGGCGATGTCTACCCGCATGCCCTCGGGCAGATCGGCGACGATGTTCGGCAATTCCCCCCGCAGCGCATGGGACAGGGTCAGCGGGTTGGCGGTGCTTTGCTTGATCAGCCCCAGTGCCACCGCAGGCCGCCCGATGAAGCGCGCCGAGGTTCTCTCGGATTCGGCGCCGATCTCGACCCGGCCGACGTCGCGGATGCGGATCGGGTAGCCATCGGCGCTCTGCGGCTCGCGCACCACCACCGCCTCGAACTGCGCCGGCGTCGTCAGATCGGTGCGGGCGACCACCGAGAATTCCCGGTCGGCGCTTTCGATGCGGCCCGCCGGCACTTCGACGTTCTGGTTGCGCAGCGCGCCCTCGACGTCCTGCGGGGTCATGCCGAAGGCCGCCAGTCGCTGCCGGTCGAGCCAGATCCGCATCGAGTACTTGCGCTCGCCGAACACCCGCACGTCGGCCGCGCCCGGCAGCGTCTGCAGTCGCGGCTTGACGATCCGGCTGGCGACGTCGGTGACATCCAGCGCCGAGTGCCGGTCGGACGAAAAGGCCAGGTAGATGATCGGGTTGGCGTCGGCCTCGACCTTGGCGATGACCGGCTCCTCGACGTCCTGCGGCAGTCGGTTGCGGACCCGCGAGACGCGATCGCGAACGTCGGCTGCCGCGCCGTCCGGGTCGCGCTCGAGGCGAAACTTGATGGTGATCTGGCTCTCTTCCTGCCGGCTGATCGACGACAGCACATCGACACCCTCGATGCCGGCCAGCGAATCCTCCATCGGCTTCGTCACCTGGGATTCGATGATGTCCGGACTGGCCCCCTTGTAGGTGGTGCGCACCGTCACCACCGGCTCGTCGATGTTGGGGTACTCGCGAATCGTCAGACGCGTCCAGGACACCAGGCCGATCAGCACGACCGCCAACGACAGCACGGTGGCGAATACCGGGCGGCGAATGCAGAGGTCGGAGATCACCATGGCGAGGACCTAGCGGGCGGCGCCGTCGCGCGCTGCCGGCGGCGCGGCGACAGTAACCGGGGCGCCGTCGCGAAGCTTGATCTGTCCGGCAGTGACGACCCTCATCCCCGGCTCGAGGCCATGGCGGATCTCGACGCGGGTATCACGCCGGACGCCGGTCTCGACCTCGATCCGGCGAACGAGTTCGCCGTCCACGACGAACACGAACTGTCCCTCGGCGGTCGGGATGAGGGCTTCCTCCGGCACCGACAGCACCGCCGGTCGCGCCTCCAGCAGAAGCCGCACACGCGCGAACAGGCCCGGCCGCAGAAGATTGTCGCGATTGTCGATGCGCGCGCGCAGGAGCACGGCGCGGCCCTGCGCGTCGATCTGAGGGTCGATCGCCTCGACCACGGCATCGAAGCTGCGAGAGGGCCATGCGTCGACGCTGACCGCCACCGACTGGCCGGTACCGATCTTGCCGAGGTTGGATTCGGGCACCCGAAAATCCACCTTCAGGCTCGACAGATCCTCGAGGTTGACCAGATCCGCACCCTCCTTGACATAGTCGCCGACGCTGACCCGGCGAATGCCGGCGACACCGGAGAACGGGGCATGGATGCGACTGCGCGCAAGTCGCGCCCGCGCCAGTTCGACCGCCGCCCGCGCGACCTGGAGGTTGGCATCGGCCTGATCGCGCGCGCTGCCGCTGACGAACTTGCGCCGGAACAGGTCCTCGGTGCGGGTGGCGTCACTGCGCGCCAGCTCGAGTGCCGCCAGCGCCTGGGCCAGCTCGGCCCTCTGGGTGGCGTCGTCGAGGCGAAACATCAACGCCCCCCGCTCGACGCGGGCACCGTCACGGAAGCCGATCGCGGCGACGCGGCCGGCGATCTCCGGCCGCACGATCACCGACTGGCTGGAGGCCAGGGTCCCGACGGCCGACAGTTCGTCGGGCATCGCCACGATCCGCACTTCGGCCGCCTCCACCGCGGTCGGCCGCGGGACCGGCTTGGCGGGCGCACTTGCACCAGCCGCCGCCGGAGCGGGCGGTACCGGAGTGCGCTGCGCCTGGTAGGCGTAGGCGGCCAGTGCCGCCAGCCCGACCAGACACAGACCCACCACGACCTTGCTCGATGACATGCGAACGACCTCGTTCAGGGCGGGAACCGCCGCCCCGTACTGTGACCGCGCCCCTCGGCTCGCGGTTCGCGACCCCTCGTGCGGGCGGTAGCCGTTCCGGGAGGCCTGCGTCAGGCGAACAGTACTGCAGCCCCGCCGTGCCCGCGCGCTTCGATGCGGCCGATGCGGAAGACCGTCTCACCGGCCGCCGCCAACTGTGCCGCGGCCGCCTCGGCCCGGTCTTCGGAGGTCACCACGACCATGCCGATGCCGCAGTTGAATACCCGGTACATCTCGTCGTCGGCGACGTTGCCCGCCCCCTTCAACCACTGGAACAGGTAGGGCATCTGCCAGCTGTTGCGGTCGATCTGCGCACACAGGTGGTCGCCGAGGATCCGCGGCAGATTCTCGGTGAGTCCACCACCGGTGACGTGGGCCATGCCCTTGACCACCCCGGGCATGCTGCGCAGCAGCGACAGCAAGGGCTTGACATAGATGCGGGTCGGTTCGAGGATCACGTCGGCAAGCGGCCGCCCGTGGAAATCGCCGTCCAGATTGGGCCGGGTGAGCTCGATGATGCGGCGGATCAGCGAATAGCCGTTGGAGTGGGCCCCGCTCGACGCCAGTCCCAGCAGCACGTCACCGTCGCCGATGGCGGATCCGTCGACGATCTCGGCCTTCTCGACGGCGCCGACCGCGAAGCCGGCGAGATCGTATTCGCCGTCCGGGTACATGCCAGGCATCTCGGCGGTCTCGCCACCGATCAACGCACAGCCGGCGAGCTCGCAGCCGCGTGCAATGCCCGACACGACGCTGGCGGCCGTGTCCACGTCGAGCCGTCCGCAGGCGAAGTAGTCGAGGAAGAACAACGGCTCCGCACCCTGCACCAGGATGTCGTTGACGCTCATCGCCACCAGATCCTGACCAACGGTGTCGTGCCGGTTCAGTTGGAACGCCAGCTTGAGCTTGGTGCCGACGCCGTCGGTGCCCGATACCAGCACCGGTTCGCGGTACTTTCCGGTGAGTTCGAACAGGGCGCCGAAACCACCGAGACTGCCGAGCACTTCGGGGCGCAGCGTGCGCCGGGCCATCGGCTTGATGCGATCGACCAGCGCATCGCCAGCTTCAATGTCGACACCGGCGTCACGGTATGAGAGCGGGGGGGATTTGGCGCTCAAGGGGAATCCTTCGGGGTTGCGGAAGTATCGGCCGCCGGGTGCTGGTTGAGTGCGCTATCGCGAGCGGATAAAGTGACGCCCTCGACCCGGGGGCGCGGGGCGGCCCCGTGCCGCGCGACTCCGGCGACTCCGATGTGCCCGCCAGGATCGAGTTTAACCGAAATGCCCATTGCCCGTGCCTACCGCATGCAGACCCTGGGGTGGCTCGCCGCCGGGGCGGTCCTGCTGTGGATCACCTGGCTGCTGGCGCCGATGCTGACCCCGTTCGCGGTCGCCGCGGTGTTCGCCTACGTCTGCGATCCCGGCGTCAATTGGCTGGTGGCGCGCCGCGTACCACGAGCCGTGGCGGTACTGATGGTGATCTCGGCCCTCGGTCTGCTGCTGCTGTTGCTGTTGCTGATCCTGGCACCGATGGTCTACCGCGAGGGCATCGCGCTCGCCCAGCGTCTGCCGGACCTGCTCGACCTGCTCAACCTGCGCGTGCGCCCGTGGCTCGAAGATCAGTTCGGCATCGTGATGCAGCTGGACGTCGGCGCGGTACGCAAGTGGCTCGCCGGCAACTGGGATACCGCCCAGGACGTGCTCGGCCTGGTACTGGCGCGGGCCAAGACCAGTGGCCTGGCGGCCCTGGCGATTGCCGGCAACCTGTTCCTGATTCCGATCGTGATGTTCTACCTGCTGCAGGAATGGCCGAAGATCCTCGACTACGTCGAGGAGAGCATCCCGCGGCCGCTGCACGACCGCACGATGGCCCTGGTCGCCGAGATCGATTCGGTGCTGTCCGAATTCCTGCGCGGCCAGCTGGCGGTGATGTTCCTGCTGGCGCTCTATTACAGCGTCGGCCTGTGGCTCGCCGGCCTGCGCTTCGCATTGCCGGTCGGGATCATCACCGGGCTGCTGGTGTTCATCCCCTACGTGGGGTTCACGACCGGGCTGTTGCTGGCGCTGATGACCGCGGCGCTGCAGGCCGGCTGGGGGCCGATCGTCGGCGTCGTCGTGGTGTTCGCGATCGGCCAGCTGATCGAGAGTTTCGCCCTGACGCCGTATCTGGTCGGCGAGCGCATCGGCCTGCATCCGCTGGCGGTGATCTTCGCGCTGATGGCCTTCGGCCACCTGTTCGGCTTCGTCGGCATGCTGGTCGCGCTACCGGTCAGCGCCGCCTTGCTGGTGGGCCTGCGCGAGCTGCGCGGGGGCTACCTCAGCAGCCACCTGTACCTCGGCGACGAGGAGCAGGAAGAACAGGCGTGAAACAGCTTCTCCTCGACATCGAATGCAGCGCACCGGCCGGCTTCGGGGACTTCGTCGCCGGCGCCAACACGGCCCTGCTCGCCTCGCTGCATGAAGCCGCGCTGGCCGGTTCGGAGCCGATCTACCTGTGGGGCCCGGTCGGTAGCGGCAAGACCCACCTGCTGGCGGCCACCGCTCTGCTGGCGGATGAGGCCGGTCGCCGCAGCCAGACCCGGCCGTCGCTCGCTCCCGGCGGCGACGGCGGCGGGCAGGGTTCCGCGTTGATGCTGGTCGACGATGTCGAGCAGCTGCCCGCTGCCGAGCAGATCGCGCTGTTCAATGCCTTCAATCGGCGGCGCGAACACGGCCTGACCCTGGTCCTGGCCGGATCTGCGGCGCCACGCGAGCTCGCCCTGCGCGAGGATCTGCGTACCCGCATCGGCCAGGCCCTGGTGTTCGAGATACGACCACCGGACGACTCCGGTCGGCGCGCGATCATCGATTCCCTCGCCCGGCGGCGCGGTATCCGCCTCGATGGCGACGTGCTCGACTTCGTCCTGCGACACGGCAACCGCGACCTGCCGAGCCTGCTTTCGGTTTTCGACGCGCTCGACCGCGCATCCCTCGAAAGCAAGCGGCCGATCACCCTTCCCCTGCTGCGCGGGCTGGTTCAGTCCGGGCTCGCAATCTAGCCAGAATCCGGAGCCCGCTGTGGATCTCGTCCTGTTCGACCTCGACAACACCCTGCTGCAGGGCGATTCGGACTTCGAATGGGCGCAATACCTGATTTCACTCGGCGTCCTCGACCAGGAGGTCTACGAGGCGCGCAACCAGGCTTTCTACGACCAGTACAAGGATGGGAGCCTGGACATCCACGAATTCCTCGACTTCCAGCTCGCGCCGCTGGCTCGGCACGACCGCGCGACGCTGGACGACTGGCACGCCGGTTTCATGCGCAGCCGCGTGCTGCCGATGATCGGCAGACCCGCCCGCGAACTGGTCGCACGACATCGCGAAGATGGCGCGCTGATGGCGATCGTCACCGCCACCAACAGCTTCGTGACGGGACCGATCGCCCGCGAGTTCGGCATCGCCCATCTGGTGGCGACGATTCCGGCCCAGCACGACGGACGTTTCACCGGCGAGCCGCGCGGCTTGCCGGCGTTCAAGCAAGGCAAGATCTCGCGCGTCGAGGCCTGGCTGGAGTCGCTGGGCCTGTTCCCGGGAAGTTTCGACAGGAGCTGGTTCTACAGCGATTCGCACAACGACCTGCCCCTGCTCGAGTGGGTGACGACACCTGTCGCGGTGGACCCCGATGCGAGCCTCGAGAAGACCGCCCGCAGCCGCGGCTGGCCGGTGATCTCCCTGCGCTTCGAGCCGTGAGCGGCAGGCCCTTCGCGCAATCGGATAGAATTGGGCGGTTTACTCCGTAACCGATCGCTGCATTTCCTGATGATCCGCAAGTTGCTGCGCCGCGTATTCAAGCGCGCTGCGTCCCCGAACTCGAGCGAACCGGCAGTCCTCGGCGTGGCTCAGCACGGCCTCACCGGAGACCAGATTTCTCCGGCCGCGCGAAAGGTGTGCTCCGTCCTGCAGGAAAAGGGACACAAGGCCTACGTCGTCGGCGGGGCGGTGCGCGATCTGCTGGCCAGCCAGACGCCCAAGGACTTCGACGTCGCAACCAGCGCGACGCCCGAGGAGGTCAAGTCGGCGTTCCGACGTTCGCGCATCATCGGCCGTCGCTTCCGGATCGTCCACGTCATGAGCGGACCCGAAACGATCGAGGTGTCGACGTTTCGCGCCGGCCAGGACGCCGAATCGGCCGAAACCGATGCCCATGGCCGGATCCTGCGCGACAACGTGTTCGGCTCGATGGCCGAGGACGCGACCCGCCGCGACTTCACCGTCAACGCCCTCTACTACGATCCGGGCAGCGAGACCATCGTCGATTATCACCATGGCGTCGCGGACCTCCGCCACAAGACGCTGCGCATGATCGGCGACGTCCGTACCCGCTACCGCGAGGATCCGGTCCGCATGCTGCGGGCGGTGCGCCTCGCCGCCAAGCTGGGCCTGAACATCGACCCGGCTGCCCGCGGACCGATCCGGGAGATGGGCAGCCTGCTCGAGAACGTGCCGCCGGCCCGCCTGTTCGACGAGATGCTCAAGCTGCTTTTCTCCGGTCATGCCGTCAAGTGCCTCAAGCAACTGCGCGAGGAAGGCCTGCATCACGGCCTGTTGCCGATGCTCGACGTCATCCTCGAGCAACCCCTCGGCGAACGATTCGTCTGGCTTTCGCTGGAAAATACCGACAACCGGGTGAGCAATGGTCGTCCGGTCTCTCCCGGCTTCCTGTTCGCGACGCTGCTGTGGCACGAGGTGCTGGTGAACTGGGAGGCACGCAAGGAGGCCGGCGAGCACGTCTATCCGGCGCTCTTCGCGGCGATGGACGAGGTCCTGGACCAGCAGGCCGAAAAGCTCGCGATCACCCGCAGGATCGCCGGCGACATCAAGGACATCTGGGCACTGCAGCCGCGCTTCGATCGCCGCAACGGCAAGGGCCCCTATCGTCTGGTCGAACAGCCGCGCTATCGCGCGGCGTGGGATTTTCTGCGGCTGCGTGCCGATGCCGGCGAACTGGACGCGGAATTGCCCGACTGGTGGCGCCGCTTCGCCCACGCCAATCCTGCGGATCGCGAATCGTTGCTGCAGACCCAGGGCGGTTCCGCCGCGAAGAAGCGGCGCCGCAGGCGGCGCAAGCCGGCTACCGCGGACAGGCCGGGAGATGACGGGGATCGTCCGATCCCTTCCTGACGTGCGCCGCGGCCGTTCACGGCAACATCGCGCCACCCGATTGCAAGCGCCTTGTGTATGCTAGGCACCCCCCCATTTCATTTTTCCCCCGAGGACGGATCGAAATGCTCGAAAGGGCACGCCATATAGTTGTCGAAGGGCCGATCGGCGCGGGCAAGACCTCGCTCGCGCGACGCCTCAGCGAACGACTCGGCGCCACATTGCTGCTCGAACGGCCCGAGGAGAACCCTTTTCTCGCGCGCTTCTATCAAGACATGGAACGTTGGGGCCTGGCCACGCAGCTGTCCTTCCTGTACCAGCGCATCGACCTGCTCGGCGCACTCGCCGCGGCACATCAGGATGCGCCGTGCGTGGCGGATTTTCTGCTCGACAAGGATCCCCTCTTTGCCGAGTTGAACCTCGGCAGCGACGAACTGGCGCTGTACCGGCGGATACTCGCGGCAATGGCACCGATCGAGCCGCCAGCGGTGGATCTGGTGATCTACCTGCAGGCCAGGAGCGAGACCCTGATCGATCGCGTGCGCAAGCGCGGCCTCGAAGCCGAACGGGCCATTACCGAGGACTACATCGGCAAGGTGTCCGATTGCTATGCGCGCTACTTCTACGATTTCGAGGCGGCCCCCCTGTTCATCGTCGATGCCGACGTCCTCAATCCGGTTGACCGCGACGAGGATTTCGACCTGCTGATGGCACGTCTCGAAGCAATGCGGGGATACCGCGAGTTCTTCGGCTACGCAGCCTAGGCGCCGGAAAAGCTTGCCGGCGACGTTTCAATGGAGTCTACTGCCGCCTGCGGAAGGGCGAACGAATGAGCTATCTGACCGAACAGCCACGAAAACCGACCACGCTGCCCTCCCTTGCGAAGATGCGCGCGGAAGGCGAGAAGCTGGCGATGCTGACCTGCTACGACGCGAGCTTTGCAGCGGCGCTCGAACGCTGTGGTGTCGACCTGATTCTCATCGGCGATTCGCTCGGGAACGTCCTGCAGGGCCACCGAACCACGCTACCGGTGACGATGGAGCAGATGATCTACCACACCGAGTGCGTGTCCCGCGGGTGCACGCTGCCGATGGTCATCGCCGACATGCCCTTCGGCAGCTATCAGGAATCGCCCCGACAAGCGATGCGCAATGCCGCCCGCCTGCTCGCCGCCGGCGCACAGATGGTCAAGCTCGAAGGAGGTCGCCACGTAGCTCCGACGGTGGCCTTCCTGGTCGAGCGGGGGGTCCCTGTTTGTGCCCATATCGGCCTCACCCCCCAGGCGGTCCACCAACTCGGCGGCTACCGCGTCCAGGGGCGAACCGAGGAAGCCGCCAGCGCGTTGCGTGAAGACGCACTCGCACTGCAACAGGCCGGCGCAGCACTGGTCGTGCTCGAAATGGTTCCCTCCGACGTGGCTGCCAAGCTGACCGCGAATCTAGATTCGATGGCGACCATCGGCATCGGCGCCGGACCGCACTGCGACGGTCAGGTGCTGGTGCTGCACGACATGTTGGGCGTGTTCAAGGGCTACCGCCCGCGCTTCGTCAAGAATTTCCTGAAGGGCCGCGACGACATCGACGAAGCCATCGACGCCTACGTGCAGGCCGTCAAGGACGGCTCGTTTCCCGCCCCCGAGCATTGCTACTGAAGAATGCCCCATGCGCATCGTCCATAGCGTCTCCGACTTTCGGGCCCTCAGGCCCACCTTGGGCCGCCTGGCTTTCGTGCCGACCATGGGCAATCTCCACGAAGGCCACATCTCGCTGGTTCGCGCCGCCCTCGAACATGCGGACCGGGTCGCTGCTTCGATCTTCGTGAACCGGCTCCAGTTCGGCCCTGCGGAGGATTTTTCCCGTTACCCGCGAACGCTCGCCGAAGATGCGGCCAAACTCGAAGAAGCAGGTGTCGACGTGCTGTTCGCGCCGGACGAGGACGAAATGTACCCGGCTCCCCAGACCTACCACGTCGAGCCGCCGGCCTCGCAGGTCGGCATCCTCGAAGGCGAATTCCGGGCCGGCCACTTTCGGGGCGTCGCGACGGTCGTGATGAAGCTCTTCCAGATCGTCCAGCCAGACATCGCGCTGTTCGGCAAGAAAGACTATCAGCAGCTGATGGTGTTGAGGAACATGGTGGCGCAGTTTGCAGTGCCGGTCGCCGTCGTCGGCTGCGACACGATCCGCGCCGATGACGGACTCGCGCTGTCGTCGCGCAATGGTTATCTGAGCACCGAGGAGCGCCGCCGTGCCCCGCAGCTTCATGAGGAACTCCAACACATTCGCCAGGAAGTGCTCGGTGGCAACCGGGAATTTGACGAACTCCAGGCGGCCGCGACCACGCGCCTCGACGCCGGCGGTTGGCGAACCGAATACGTCCGAATCTGCCGTAGGGTCGACCTGCAGGCGGCGGAGCCGGCCGCAGGCGAGGCACTCGTCGTGCTTGCCGCCGCCCGCCTCGGCACCACACGGCTGATCGACAACGTCGAAATCTGATGAGCGAGATTCCGACACCATGGCATACATCCGATTTCGGAACATTTTGCGCTAAGCTTGCGGATCGGCGCCAGCCGAGCTGTCCCGACAGCGACAATGCAACTAACCTCAGGGGGAGTAGATGACAACAACGGTCAGACAGATTCTCGATGAAAAGGGTGACGCGATTTTCGCTGTGACGCCCGAGGCAACGGTCCTCGAGGCCCTCCAGTGCATGCAGGCAAATGACATTGGCGGGGTCCTGGTCACCGAGGGGGCGCACCTGCGAGGCATTTTCACGGAGCGCGACTACGCACGGAAGGTGACATTGCAGGGCAGGACATCGAAAGACCTCAAGGTCACGGAAGTCATGACGGCCAACGTGCTGACGATTTCTCCGTCGCAAACCATCGATGACGTCATGGCGATGATGACCGAGAATCGCATTCGCCACTTGCCCGTCGTGGAGAAGGGCGCAATGGTCGGGATCATCACGATCGGGGATGCGGTGAAGGCAGTGATCGCCGAACAGCAGGCGACCATCGAGCACCTGGAGAGCTATATCTCCGGAGATCTCAGTACATAGCAAACGGCGGGGGCACCCGCCCTCCGGGAGAAGCTGACACGACGCCGGGGGCCCCGGGGCCGCGGGATTGGGTCCCGACGTTCGTGACTCCCCGATTCGCTAGCCTAACCCGCGCCGCGAGCTATCGCGCGCCGGTTCCTCGGCTTGGACAGGCCGCTGGCGCCATACGACCGACGCCGCGGCTGCAGGCGAACTTTGCGCGTACAGCCGCACTGCGTTCCGGCTGCTCGTGACCATACTTTGATGGACGGGTCCGCACGCCGGTTTTCGGACACGTGTTCCCGCAGCCCCATGAATTGACCGCGGCCCTGTCCACGCACAAAGGCCCACGCGTTGCGTGGGCCTTTGTGCATGAATTTAGTCTGACGATGACCTACTTTCACACCCGCATTGGGCACTATCATCGGCGCGTACCTGTTTCACGGT
>JAGRGB010000201.1 GCA_020445745.1 Rhodocyclaceae bacterium
CCTTCGCCGCTTCCCCGCGCGCACCTCCTTCGCTAAACTTATCCACAGCCGCTCAATGACACGCGGCTATCGGCCCCTGGTCAAAATTCAACGCAAACAGGTGGTCAAAATTCGGCGCCAACGGACAGCCAGGAGCTTTCGCGCCTCGTCGCGCCGTTCCCTTGCGGCCTTCAGGCCGACCTCCGGATAGGTACCAAGCGAGAGCAGCTTCTCCTTTCCGGCAAAGCGGAATTTTAGCCGCCACCACTTGCCCCCGGAAGGCGTTACAAGAAGAAAAAGTCCCTGCCCGTCGGCAATCTTGAGGTTCTTCTCGCAGGGCTTGAGTGCTCGGATGGCAGTGTCGCTGAGGGCCATGGGGGTAACACCTCTTGAGGGTATGCGAGTTACCCCCAAAGTTACCCCCGTTCGGCACTGGTTTGCCAGCCCCACGAGTAGACACCCGTAGACGTAGAAATGGCCAGAAACCCTTAATAATCAGTGGATTCTGGCCATTCCTGGACGTCGTGAGACGTGTAACTGGTGGACCGAAGGAGGATCGAACTCCCGACCTCTGCATTGCGAACGCAGCGCTCTCCCAGCTGAGCTATCGGCCCCGAGGGCGCGAATTATAGCCGCTGCCGCGGGGCAAGAAAAGCCCCGGATTCAGGTTTGATCGGCGCCACCCGCACCCCTGGCTGCACGCTCGAGGCGGTCGCGGATCGCGCGCCAGGCCTCGTCCGCCGGCGGCGCCTCGACCAGGATGCGCGCGCAGTCGGCGGCGTCCAGCGCCCGCAGGTCCGCGTAGAGCGCTCGGCCATAGGCCTCGGCGCTGTGGGGGGCCCGCATCCAGATGCCGGAAAAGTCGGCTGGCATCGCCGTCCGTGCGAGCACCGCGATACGGTGGCCGGGGCTGCCGGCGGCTGCATCGAGCAGTTCCGGCAGCGGCAGCAGTTGCATCGCGGTGACCGGCGCGTAGTGGGCCGGCAGCGTGCCGGAGACCCGTGGCACTTCGGCGGCGAGTTCCTCGCGCTGCAGCGGGCGCCGGCCGATCACCGCGGCGATGGCGTCGGCGGCGATCGCGCCGGGGCGCAGGATCGTCGGCGTGCCCGCGGAGAGGTCGACGATCGTCGATTCGATGCCGACCTGGCAGTCACCGCCGTCGAGCACGGTGGCCACCGCAGCGCCCAGTTCGGCCTCGACGTGGGCGGCGGTGGTCGGGCTGATGCGGCCGAAGCGATTGGCCGAGGGCGCCGCGAGGCCGCCGCCGAATGCCCTCAGCAGCGCCAGCGCGACCGGGTGGTCGGGCACGCGCAGGCCGACCGTGGGCTGGCCGCCGGTGACCAGTTCGCTGACCTCGTCGGACTTTTCCACGACCATCGTCAGCGGGCCCGGCCAGAAGGCCCGCGCCAGCGCGATCGCGTCCTTCGGCAGGCGCCCGGCCCAGTCCGTCATCTGGCCGGCATCGCCGAGGTGGACGATCAGCGGATGGTCGGCAGGCCGCCCCTTGGCGCTGAAGACGCGCGCCACCGCGACATCGTTGGCGGCATCGGCAGCGAGCCCGTAGACGGTTTCGGTGGGGATGGCGACGAGTTCGCCGGCGCGCAGCAGGTCGGCGGCACGGGCGATCGCCGCGGCCGTCGGTTCAATGATCGTCATCGTCGATGCCGACCGCCGCCCGGGCCCGCAGCGCCGCCTCGAGCACGGCGCCGGCGTCGTCGCCGATCACCGTGAAATGCCCCATCTTGCGGCCCTGGCGGGCGTGGTGCTTGCCGTACAGGTGCAGACGGGCGCCGGGCTCGCGATGCACCAGCGACCAGTCGGGCTCCCGCTGGGGCTGGTGGTGATCGCCCCCGTCGAACCACAGCTCGCCGAGCAGATTGACCATCACCGCGTGGCTGTGCATTCGCGGTTCGCCCAGCGGCAGGCCGGCGAGCACCCGCACCTGCTGTTCGTACTGGCTGGTGACGCAGGCATCGATGGTGTGGTGGCCGCTGTTGTGGGGGCGCGGCGCCATCTCGTTGGCGAACAGGCGGCCACCGCTGACGAAGAACTCGACGCCCAGGGTGCCGACGTAGCCGAGCTCGCGGGCGATGCGCTCGGCCACCGCGACGGCTTCGTCGCGCAGCCGGCGATCGACCCGCGCCGGCACGATTGTGACGTCGAGGATGCCTCTGCGGTGGCGGTTCTCGCCGGGCTCGAAGGCCCGCACCAAGCCGTCCGCGTCACGCGCCAGCACCACCGAGATCTCGCGCTCGAGCTCCAGCATCTTCTCCAGCACGCAGGGCTCGCCGTTGAACTCGTGGAATGCATGGAGCGCCTGGTCGCGGTCGGCGACGCGGGCCTGGCCCTTGCCGTCGTAGCCGAAGCGGGCGATCTTCAGCACCGCGGGGAACAGCGCGTCGGCGGCGGCGGCGATGTCGTCGTCGGCGCGGACCACCGCGAACGGCCCATGGGGGATGCCGTGTTCGCGCATGAAGCTCTTCTCGGCAATGCGGTTCTGGCACACCGCGACCGCCTTGGCCGAGGGCCGCACCGGCACGAACTTGGCAAGGTATTCGAGCACTTCGGCCGGCACGTTTTCGAACTCGGTGCTGACCGCGGCGCACTGGCCGGCGATCTGGTCGAGGGCGGCGTAGTCGTCGTAGGCGGCCACCAGGTGGCGGTCCGCGAGGCGGCCGGCCGGGCTGTTGGGATCGGGGTCGAGCACCCACACCCGGTAGCCCATCTCGTGGGCCGCACCGATGAAGAAGCGGCCGAGCTGGCCACCACCGAGCATGCCCAGCACCGCGGGAGGCAGGATCGCCGCCACGCTCAGTCCAGCGTCATGTTCAGCACGGTGTCGCGCTGGCGGGCGCGAAAGTCCTCCAGCCGGGCCGCCAGCACCGCATCCTCGTTCGCCAGCAGCGACACCGCGAACAGTGCCGCGTTGGCGGCGCCGGCCTCGCCGATCGCGAAGGTCGCCACCGGCACGCCCCTGGGCATCTGCACGATCGACAGCAGCGAGTCCTTGCCCGACAGGGCCCGCGACTGCACCGGCACGCCGAGCACCGGCAGGGTGGTCTTGGCGGCCACCATGCCGGGCAGATGGGCGGCACCGCCGGCGCCGGCGATGATCGCCTTGAGGCCCCGGGCCCGGGCCTGCTCGGCATATTCGAACATCAGGTCCGGGGTACGGTGGGCGGAGACCACACGGGCCTCGAACGGCACGCCGAACTCCTCCAGGACCTTCGCCGCCGCCTGCATCGTCGGCCAGTCGGAGTTGGAGCCCATGATCACGCCGACGATCGCGTTCGCGTTCATGTCAGCGCCGTCCTTCGGCCGCGCGGCGGGCCGACTCGATGGTGTTGGCGAGCAGCATCGTGATCGTCATCGGGCCGACCCCGCCGGGCACCGGGGTAATCGCACCGGCGACCTCCCTTGCCGCCTCGAAGTCGACGTCGCCGCACAGCTTGCCTGCCTTCGGGTGGCCATCCGGGAAGCGGTTCATGCCGACGTCGATGACGGTGGCGCCGGGCTTGACCATTTCCGCGCCGATCGCCAGCGCGCGACCGATCGCGACCACCAGGATGTCGGCGCGGCGGGTGTGGGCGGCGAGATCGCGGGTCTTCGAATGGCACACGGTGACGGTGGCGCCGGCCTGGGTGAGCAGCATCGCCATCGGCTTGCCGACGATGTTGGAGCGGCCGACGACGACCGCATCGGCACCGCTCACCGGGATGTCGCCGTACTCGAGCATCTTCATCACGCCGTGGGGCGTGCATGGAAAGAACGCCGGCTGCCCCTGGGACAGGCGGCCGACGTTCTCGGCGTGGAAGCCGTCCACGTCCTTGCCGACACTGATCGCCTCGAGCACCTGCTTCTCGTCGAACTGGGGCGGCAGCGGCAGTTGCACGAGGATGCCGTGGACCGCCGGGTCGTCGTTCAGTGCGGCGATCCTGGCCAGCACCGCCGCCGGCTCGGCATCCTGCGGGTAGTCGAACTTCAGCGAGCGGATGCCGGCCTTCTCGCAGGCCGCGACCTTGTTGCGCACATAGACCGCGGAGGCCGGGTTGTCGCCGACCAGGATCACCGCGAGGCCCGGCGGCACACCGCGCGCCGCCAGCTCGGCCGCCTGCCCTGCGAGTTCGCCGCGAAGCTTCGCGGACAGGGCATTGCCATCGAGGATTCGTGCCGTCATCGCGAGGGCCCCTGCGTGCAAAAACCCGCGATTCTATACCAGCGGACCGTCGCTGATAACGGTCGGCCGGTGCCGTCCGGCGATTACCTGCGGATGGCCCCGGCCGAATCGCAGACGAGCACGTTCTGCACCAGTTCCGCCAGCGAGGACGCCCGCATCTTCTCCATCACCCGGGCGCGATGCACCTCGACGGTCTTGATGCTGATGCCGAGCACGTCGGCGATCTGCTTGTTGAGCTTGCCGGCGATGATCAGGTCGAGCACTTCGCGCTCGCGCTGGGTCAGCTGGTCGAGGCGACGCGCGACTTCGGCGTCGAGGCGGCGCCGGCTGCGGTGCTCGCGTTCGTTCGCCAGGCACTGCTCGACGAGCTTCAGCATCGCCTCGTCGTTGAACGGTTTCTCGATGAAGTCGGCGGCGCCCCGCTTCAGCGCCGCGACCGCCATCGGCACGTCGCCGTGGCCGGTGATGAACACCACCGGCAGAGTCGCGTGGCGCGCACACAGCTGCTCGTAGAGTTCGAGCCCGCTCATGCCGGGCATGCGCACGTCGAGCAGCAGGCAGCCGGCCATCGACTCGTCGTAGCCGTCGAGGAAGGCCTCGGCCGAGGCGAAGCTCTCGGTGGCATAGCCCGCCGAATCGAGCAGCCAGGCGAGCGAATCGCGCAGCGCGTCGTCGTCGTCGACGATGTAGACGATCTGGTCAGGCAAGCCGGGCGAGGGATTCACGATGGCTCTCCAACGGTAGGGTGAAGCGGAAGATGGTACCGCCGTCCGGATTGGGCTCCTCCCACAGGCGTCCCTGGTGAAATTCGATGATCGAGCGGCAGATGTTGAGCCCCATCCCCATGCCGTCCGGCTTGGTCGTGAAGAACGGCGTGAACAGGCGCGCGCGCTCCGACGCCGGAATGCCGGCGCCGCGATCCGCCACCGCGACCTCCGCCGAGCGTTCATCGATGCGGCGGGCGCGCACCACCAGCGGGTGCATGGGGGCCTCGCCGCCGGCCATCGCGTCGATGCCGTTGCGCACCAGGTTCAGGATGACCTGCTCGATCATGATGCGGTCGGCCGACACCGGGGCCAGCCCCGGTTCGATCTCGGCCCGCACCTTGACGCCCACCCGGCGGGCGTCGATCTCGGCGAAGCTGACGGCGTCCTCGATGACCTCCTCGAGATCGACCGCCGCCCGGCGCGGTTCGCTCTTGCGCACGAATTCGCGGATGCGGCGGATGATCTTGCCGGCCCGTTCGGCCTGGAAGCTGGCCTTCTGCATCGCCGCCAGCAGATCCTCGCGCTGGTAGTCGTCGGACTGCAGACGCTTGACGCAGCCGTTGGCGTAGTTCGAGATCGCTCCGAGCGGCTGATTCAGCTCGTGGGCCAGCGTCGACGCCATCTCGCCCATCGTGATCAGCCGCGCGGTGCGATGCACGCGCTCCTTCTGCTGGCGCTCCGCTTCCTCGACCCGCTTGCGGTCGGTGATGTCGGTGGCGATCGCCATGCGCACGACCCGGCCATCCACCCAGCGCGTGGCACGTTCGCGCACGTGATACCAGCGCCCCGACAGCGCGTGCTGCAGCTCGCCGTCGAACAATTCACAGGGCACGTCGGCGGCGCTCAGCCGGCGCGGATCGATGCCGTAGTCGCCCTGCCTGGGCTGCACCACGGTGCCGGCGTCCACCACCTTGCCGACCGCGTCGAAGCCATGCAGCGCCTTGAAGGCGTGGTTGGCATAGAGGATCTCGTCGCTGGCTGCCGACGCCACGAAGACCGCCGCGCAGAGGCCGTCGAGGACCGCCTCGAAACGCTCGTGGGCCGCCTCCAGCGCAGCACGGATGCGCCTCGGCTCGGTGATGTCGTTGACCGAGGCCATCCAGCCCGACTGCACGCCCTGGCTGTCGATCAGCGGCGAGATATACACCCGCACGTCCACCCGCTCGCCGTTCTTGCGCTGGATGCGCAACTCGAAACCCGAGGTCGGCGCGTGTCCGGACAGCGTCAGCTCGAGGTTCTTCATCCACGGCTCGACCTCTTCGGCCGGCCAGTAGGGGAACGGCGGCACCTGGCCGACCAGTTCCTCGGAACTCCAGCCGACCATCCGGCAGAACGCCGGATTGACGTAGATGATGCGCCCGGTCATGTCGATCGCGCGCATGCCCGTGACCAGCGATTCTTCCATCGACTTGCGGAACGCGTACTCGGCCACCAGGGCGTCCTCGGCATCCTTGCGGCCGGTGATGTCGTGGGCGACGGCAAACAGCAGGCGCTCCTCGCGCACCGGATTGACGCTCCACATCAGCCACTTGTAGCGTCCGTCGGCGCAACGGCAGCGGCATTCGAAGACCACCGGCTCGCCGGTCGACAGGCGACGGAACTGCTCGACCGTGACGACGATGTCGCCGCTGTGAACGAAATCGAGCAGGGAGCGGCCGGGCATCTGCTCGGGGGCGAAGCCGAGCACCGACTCGCAGGCCGGGTTGCAGCGTCGGAACTCGCCCCCCGAATTCATGATGCAGAGCATGTCGAGGGACAGATTGAACAGGCGGTCGCGTTCCTTCTCGACCCGCACCCTTCGCTGGATATGGGCGCGCAGCGACCACAGGCTCCACAGCACGATGGCCGACAGACCGACGATCAGGACCACCGGCAAGGCCGCCGGCAGCCGGTGCGCGCCGCGGAACGCCGCAACCTGCATCAACAGGCCGTTCGCCGGCGGATCGAGCCGCACCGAATAGCTCAGCGCCTCGTCCACCGGCTTGCCGCCGGAATTGGCCGCCAGCTCGGTGCCATCGGCCGCGGCAAAGCTGATCCGGTACTTCTCGCCAAACCAGCTCGGGATCAGATAGCGTGCCATGCGCTCGATCGAATAGACCGCGATCATCGCGCCGAGGTAGGTGCCGCCGCGGTAGGAAGGCACGTGCAGTTCGAGCGCGGCCACGCCGTGATCGTCGATCGAGGCGGCGCCGTAGACCGGCCGGCCCAGCTCGCGGGCACGGTAGAAGGCGGTGGCCTGCTGCGGCCCGAGGGGGTCGCCGAGCAGCCAGTCGGTGGTATCGAACGGCGCGGTCCAGCGCACCAGTTCATCCGCCCCGACCCAGACCACATTGACCAATTCGGGGTTATTGGCAATGTGCTGGGTCGCGGCGACCTGGAAACCGTCGGCATCGAGGGTGCCGGCCGCCAGTTCACGCGACAGCTTGCCGAGGAATTCCTCGCTGCCGGCCATGTGCATGCGCATCGTCTGCTCGGCCCACTGCACGTCGCGGGCCAGCGCGTTGCGTTCGACATCGCCTTCCCTGACCTGCATGAACCACACCAGCACCAGCATGCTGACCGCGAACAGCGCGACGGCCAGGTACGGCAGCGTCCAGTGCCAGCCCAAGCCGCCCTGCCGGTTTTCGACGCCGCGCTCGATCATCACAGTCAAGTCCGATGCGGGAGTGTCCCGGCATTGTTCCGCGCCGCCGCGGGGATCGGCATCGGGTCTTTCCCTAACCGGACGCACGCCAGACCACCGGAGGTGCGGGTTTCACCCGATACAAGCCGACGGCGGGCCGTCTTAGGGTTACGTCCGGGGCACAGGGGCATCCTGGGGGAGAACTCTTGAAACACGCGATCGCGTTCGCGCTGGCGCTGCTCATACTTGCGCCGGCTCTGGCCGAGGAGCCGATCCGCATCGGCGTGTCGGGGCCATTCACCGGCGGATCCAGTCCGATGGGCGTAGCCATGCTGAACGGCATCCGCATCGCGGCAAGCGAGATCAACGCCACCGGCGGCGTGCTCGGCCGGACGATCGTACTGGTCGAGCGCGACGACGAGGCGCGCAACGAGCTGGGCGCACGAATCGCCCAGGAACTGATTCGCGACGATCGGGTGGTGGCCGCGGTGGGCATAGTCAATACCGGCGTCGCGCTGGCCAGTCAGCGCTTCTACCAACAGGCGCGGATTCCGGTGATCACCTCGGTGGCCACCGGCTCGCTGGTGACCAAACAGTTCACGCCGCCCGCCCATCCCAACAACTATGTCTTCCGGGTGTCGGCCAACGATACGCTGCAGGCGGAGATGATCGTCCAGGAGGCAGTGGACCTGAGCGGTTTCCGGCGAGTCGCGATCTTCCACGACAGCACCAACTACGGCCACCTCGGCCGCGACGACCTGCAGCGGGCGCTGGCCCGGCGGGACATCAAGCCGGTGGTGGTGGAACGCTTCGACATCGGTGACGTGGACATGACGCCGCAGTTGCGCCGCGCGCGTGCAGCCGGCGCCGAGGTGCTGCTGACCTACGGCATCGGCCCGGAACTCGCCCACATCGCCAACGGCCGCGTGGCGCTCGGCTGGGAAGTACGCATGGTCGGCAGCTGGACGCTGTCGATGTCCAACTTCATCGACAGCGCAGGCCCCAACGCCGAGGGCGTGAGGATGCCCCAGACATTCATCGCGGACCCGGTATCCGAGCGCATTCGTGGCTTTCTCGCGCGTTATCGGGAAGCGACCGGTTCCGAGCGCATTCCGGTGCCACCAGCGGCGGCTCAGGGGTATGATTCGCTGCTGTTGCTGGCCGCCGCGATCCGTCAGGCCGGCAATACCGAGGGCCACGCGATCCGGGAAGCCCTCGAAAACCTTCACCAGAAGGTCGAAGGTGTCGTGATGGACTATTACCTGCCCTTCACGTATTCGGACCACGAAGCCATCAAGGGCGACCATATCCCCTTCGTCGGCCGAATCGAACAAGGACGGGTGGTGTTTGCCTACGAGGACGACCGCCGCAGAGCGGCTCGCCGGTGAGCGCCGCCCGACCACCGCTGCACGGCCGGGGGACACTCTCCCTCCCTCCCTCGCCCCCGGTCGATCTTCCAGTCAGGCGCCGCCAGAGCGCCGCACGAGTCAGCGCGTGCTGCCCGGATGCCCGGGCCGCTGCGCGGAACACCGCATAGTTTGCGTCGTCGGTGCGCAGTCGACGACGCCACGTGCATGTCGTCCTGAGCTTGTGGTTATTCCGTATTGTGAAATTGATTTTTACATTGCAGAATGCCCATGGATAACGTATTGTTCACCCATGCTGGCGCGGCACCGCCACCTGGCGCCAGCGCGGATTGCAGCCGAATCGTCCAAAGGAGAGAGAGAGCATGAGCAGCAACCAAAATGTCCAGACGGCGCCGGATTCCGACGTCCAGGAGACCCGGGAATGGGTCGAAGCGCTGGAAGGCGTGATTGCGAACGAAGGTCGCGAGCGGGCGCACTTCCTGATCGAGAAGCTGATCGAGGAAGGGCGCGAGGAAGGGATCGACATTCCCTACTCGGCGACCACCCAGTACATCAACACCATCCCGTCATCCCAGCAGCCCCGTTACCCGGGCGACCCGGACATGGAGATCAAGCTGCACTCCTACATCCGCTGGAACGCCATGGCGATGGTCGTTCGTGCCAACAAGCACACCAACGTCGGCGGCCACATCGCCTCGTTCGCTTCGTCGGCGGCACTCTACGACGTCGGCTTCTCGCATTTCTGGAAGGCCAAGGACCACGACACCGGCGGTGACCTGATCTTCTTCCAGGGGCACTCGGTGCCGGGCGTCTATTCGCGCGCCTACATGCTCGGCCGGCTCACCGACGAGCAGATGGACAACTTCCGCCAGGAGGTCGATGGCCACGGCATTTCGTCCTACCCGCACCCGTGGCTGATGCCCGACTTCTGGCAGTTCCCGACCGTGTCGATGGGCCTCGGCCCGCTGTGCGCGATCTATTCCGCGCGCTTCATGAAGTACCTCGCCAGCCGCGGTCTGATCGACGCCGCCAAGGCCGAGCAGCGCAAGGTCTGGGCCTTCCTCGGCGACGGCGAGACCGACGAGGTCGAAGCCCTCGGCGCGATCGGCATGGCTGCCCGCGAGCGGCTCGACAAC
>JAGRGB010000202.1 GCA_020445745.1 Rhodocyclaceae bacterium
CGCGGTCACCTACAACAAGGGCGATCGGGTCGTCGGCAAGATCAAGTCGATCACCGACTTCGGCGTCTTCATCGGCCTGGAAGGCGGCATCGACGGCCTGGTGCATCTGTCCGACCTGTCCTGGAGCGAATCCGGCGAGGATGCCGTGCGCCGCTTCAAGAAGGGCGACGAGGTCGAGGCCGTGGTGCTGTCGATCGACGTCGAGCGCGAACGCATCTCGCTCGGTGTCAAGCAGATGGAGGGCGACCCGTTCACCAACTTCATCGCCACCCACGAGAAGAACAGCCTGGTGCGCGGCTCGGTCAAGTCGGTGGATGCGCGCGGCGCGGTGATCGCGCTGTCGGACGAGGTCGAGGGCTATCTGCGGGCCTCCGAAGCGGCCACCCATCGCGTCGAGGATCTGGCCAAGATGCTCAAGGAAGGCGAAGAGGTCGAAGCCCTGATCATCAACGTGGATCGCAAGTCGCGTTCGATCAACCTGTCGATCCGCGCCAAGGACCAGGTCGAACAGAACGAGGCGATGCAGAAGCTGGCCTCCGAAGCCGTGACCGGCACCACCAACCTGGGTGCGCTGCTGAAGGCCAAACTGAACGAGCAGAAGCAGTAAGCCCGCCGGTATGACCAAGTCGGAACTGATCGCGCGGCTGGCCGAGCGCTTCACGCCGCAACTGGTTGCCAAGGACGCGGATTACGCGGTCAAGGTGATCATCGATGCGATGACCGAGGCGCTGGCCAAGGGGGATCGCATCGAGATCCGCGGCTTCGGCAGTTTCGCGCTCAACTACCGGCCTCCGCGTATCGGTCGCAACCCCAAGTCGGGAGAGAAGGTGTCGGTGCCAGAGAAGTACGTGCCGCACTTCAAGGCCGGCAAGGAGTTGCGCGAGCGGGTGGATATCAATCCCTGACATGACAGATCCCAAGGCCACGGTTTCCGGCAGCGCGTGCCGCCGTTGCGGCAAGGGATCTGCCATGCGTGGTTCCGCGGGCGGCGACAGCCGCCTTTCTTTTTTTGTCTGTGCTCGGCGATAATCGCAAACCATGCGACTACTGATCTGGATTTTTCGAATCGTCCTGTTCGTCCTCCTGTTCGGCTTTGCGATCAAGAACGACGAGTTGGTCAACGTGCAGTTCTTCTTCGGAGAAATGCGGCAGTTTCCGCTGGTCTTCGTGATGCTCGCGTTTTTTGCGGGTGGCGCGCTGATCGGTGCGAGCATCACGGGGCTCTCGGCGCTGATCAGGCGTCGCGAGATCGCGAGGCTCAGGAAACAGCTCAGGCACTTCGAAGAGCGGGCTGCCGACCGGGCGTTGGTGGTGCAAGATGGCGCGCGTGCGCCCGAAGCCCACTGACGCATGGATTTTGAGCTGTGGTGGCTGCTGGCCTTTCCGTTGTTCTTCGCGCTCGGCTGGATGGCAGCGCGGATCGACATCCGGCAGGTCGTCAATGAATCCCGCAGCCTGCCACGCTCATACCTGTCCGGTCTGAACTTTCTGCTCAACGAGCAGCAGGACAAGGCGATCGACGCCTTCATCGAGGCGGTCAAGATCGATCCGCAGACGATCGAACTGCATTTTGCCCTTGGCAGCATGTTCCGTCGCCGCGGCGAGATCGATCGCGCCATCCGCATGCACCAGAATCTCGTTGACCGCGAGGACATCAGCGAGGAACAGCGCCTGCAGGCACTGGGGGAACTGGGCCAGGACTATCTCAAGGCCGGCCTGCTCGACCGCGCCGAGGCGGTCTTCGTGCGTCTGCGCGATTCCCGCCTGTCCGACATCGCCTTCAAGTACCTGATCGAGATCTACCAGCAGGAAAAGGACTGGCGACGGGCGATCGACATCATCGCGGCCCTGCCCGAGAACGACCAGCTCCAGTGGCGCAAGGAAGTGGCCAACTTCCACTGCGAACTCGCCGCCGGCATGATCGCCGACTCCCGCTACGAGGAGGCCAGGGTCGAGCTCGATCACGCCGTGGCCCAGAACCGGCAGTGCGTGCGGGCCTCGATCCTGTCGGGTGATCTTGCGGCCGAGGGGGGCGACGACGCCGATGCGCTGCAGCACTGGAAGCGCATCGAGAAGCAGAATCCCGTCTATCTGGCACTAGTCGCCGAGCGCGTCATGGACGCCTATCGCCGACGCGGTACGGTCGAGCAGGGGCTGCAACTGCTGCAGGCGTGGCTCGAACAGCATCCGTCGCTGGACCTGCTCGACGAGGTTTTCCAGTGGGAACTGGAGAAGGCCGGCCCGCGTGCCGCCTACGAGCTGGTGCGCGACGAACTGCGCCGCAATCCGACCTTGCTGGGGCTCGACAAGCTGCTCGAGGCGGCGCTGCTGACCGCGCCCGCCGAACAGCGCAACGACATCGAGCTCATCAAGCAACTGATCCACGGGCACACCCGCCGGGTGGCGCGCTATCGCTGCGACGCCTGCGGCTTCAAGGCCCGGCAGTTCTACTGGCGGTGTCCTGCCTGCGGCGGCTGGGAGACCTATCCGCCGCGGCGGACCGAGGAGTTCGACCTGACCCCCTGAGTCCGGTCCGTTTCGAATCCAAGTCTGACAATACGGTATGCATCGATGAAGATCACGGTAGTGGGTACGGGATACGTGGGGCTGGTTTCCGGGGCATGCCTCGCGGACGTGGGCAACGACGTACTTTGCCTGGATCTGGATCCCGAGAAGATCAGGATCCTGCAAGGCGGCGGCATTCCGATCCACGAACCCGGTCTCGAGGAGGTCGTGCGGCGCAACGTCCAGGCCGGCCGCCTGTCGTTCACGACGGATGTCGCCGAAGCCGCCCGTTTCGGCACTATCCAGTTCATTGCGGTCGGAACGCCACCCGACGAGGACGGCTCCGCGGACCTTCAGTACGTGCTCGCCGCGGCGCGCAACATTGCCCGCCACATGGACGCCTACCGGGTCGTGGTGGACAAGTCGACGGTACCGGTCGGTACCGGCGAGAAGGTTGCCGCGGCGATCGCCGAGGTGTTGGCCGAGCGTGGCGAAGAGATCGCCTACAGCGTCGTGTCGAACCCCGAGTTCCTCAAGGAAGGGGCGGCGCTGGAGGACTTCATGCGGCCCGATCGCATCGTCGTCGGCGCCGACGACGAGCGCGCGATCGCGTTGATGCGGCAACTCTATTCGCCGTTCCAGCGCAACCGCGAACGCCTGCTGGTGATGGACGTGAAGAGCGCCGAGCTGACCAAGTACGCGGCCAATGCGATGCTGGCGACCCGCATCAGCTTCATGAACGAGCTGGCCAATCTTGCAGAGACGATGGGCGCGGACATCGAGTGGGTGCGCCAGGGCATCGGCTCGGATCCGCGCATCGGCTACCATTTCCTGTACTCGGGCTGCGGCTACGGCGGCTCGTGCTTTCCGAAGGACGTCAAGGCCTTGATCCGCACCGGTCGCGATTTCGGCCACGAACTCAAGGTGCTGACCGCGGTCGAGGAGGCCAACGAGCTGCAGAAGCACGTGTTGGTGGACAAGATCGTCGCGCGCTTCGGAGACGATCTCGGTGGCCGCCGCATCATTAAATAAGGCCTCGCCTTCAAGCCCAACACCGACGACATGCGGGAGGCCCCGAGCCGGGTGCTGATCGCCGAACTGCTCGAGCGCGGTGCCACCGTGACCGCCTACGATCCGGTGGCGATGCAGGAGGCCGAGCGGATCTTTGGCGATACCCGGGGGCTGACCTACGCCGGCCGGCCCAAGAGCGCCCTCGACGACGCCGACGCCCTGGTGATCGTCACCGAGTGGAAGGAGTTCCGCAGTCCGGACTTTGAAGCCATCAAGACCCGCCTCAAGCAGCCGGTGATCTTCGACGGGCGCAACATGTTCGATCCCGCCGTGCCGCGCGCCGCCGGCATCGAATACCACGGGATCGGGCGGCCATGAGCCTGCCCGCAGTGCCGGATACCGCCGGCGCGAAGGTGCTGGTGGTCGGCGACGTGATGCTCGACCGCTACTGGTTCGGCGATGTCTCGCGCATCTCTCCGGAAGCGCCGGTGCCGGTGGTTCTGATGGAGCGCAGCGAGGACCGGCCGGGCGGTGCCGCCAACGTGGCGCGCAACGCCCGTGCGCTCGGTGCCCATGTCTCGTTGCTGGCGGTGGTCGGCGAGGACGAGGCGGCCCGGTCGCTGGCACGGCTGCTCGAACAGGACGAGGTCGCCGCCAGCCTGCACCCGGATGCCGCGTTGCACACCACGATCAAGCTGCGGGTGATCGGCCGGCAGCAACAGTTGCTGAGAATCGATTTCGAGACCCGCCCGACCCGCGAAGTCCTGCAGGCCAAGCTCGACGAGTACCGCGAACTGGTGCTTTGCCATGACCTGGTGGTGCTGTCCGACTACGACAAGGGCGGGCTGACCGACGTCGGCGACATGGTTCGGATCGCCCGCGAGGCTGGCCGGCCGGTGCTGGTGGATCCCAAGGGAGACGACTTCGCCCGCTACGCCGGAGCCGCGCTGGTGACGCCGAACCGCGGCGAGTTGCGCGGCGCGATCGGCCGCTGGCGCGACGAGGAGGACCTGCGCGGGCGCATCGAGGCCTTGTGCGAACGCTGCGCTATCGGCGCCCTGTTGCTGACCCGCTCGGAGGAAGGCATGAGCCTTTATCATGATGGCCGGGTCACTCACGAAGCCGCCCGGGCGCGGGAGGTGTACGATGTTTCCGGTGCCGGCGACACGGTGATCGCGACGCTGGCGGTGATGCTGGCTGCCGGTTGTGACCGGGTCGAGGCGATGCGCCTGGCAAACCATGCCGCCGGCATCGTGGTCGGCAAGCTCGGGACCGCGACGGTCAGTCTCGAGGAATTGCGGGCAGCGGTCTGATCTCAGGCGAGAGCGGTCGGCAGCCGGCGAAATCGCCGCTCCGTGGGCGGCATTGACGGAATCCGTTCGAGATGCAGTTCAAGACCCTGGAAGACTACGTTGGCGACACCCCGCTGGTGCGCATGAAGCGCCTCACGGCGGGCCGCGGCAACGTGATCCTGGCCAAGCTCGAAGGCAACAATCCGGCGGGGTCGGTGAAGGACCGGCCGGCGCTGTCGATGATCATGCGCGCCGAGGCGCGGGGCACGATCGCGCCGGGCGACTGCCTGATCGAGGCGACCAGCGGCAATACCGGCATCGCGCTGGCGATGGCGGCAGCAATGCGCGGCTATCGGATGGTGCTGGTGATGCCGGAGAACCAGAGTGTCGAGCGCCGCCAGACGATGCGCGCCTTCGGCGCCGAGCTGGTACTGACGCCGCGCGAGGGTGGCATGGAGATGGCGCGCGACGTCGCCGAGCAGATGCGCGACGAAGGCCGCGGGGTGATCCTCGACCAGTTCGCCAATCCGGACAATCCGCTCGCCCATGTCGAGGGCACCGGGCCCGAGATCTGGCGCCAGACCGGCGGCACGATCACCCATTTCGTCAGCAGCATGGGTACCACCGGCACCATCATGGGCGTGTCGAGCTTCCTCAAGCAGCGCAATCCTGAGATCTGCATCGTCGGCTGCCAGCCTTCCGAGGGCTCGCAGATACCGGGCATCCGCAAGTGGCCGGAAGCCTACCTGCCGAAGATCTACGACCGCTCGCGGGTCGACCGGATCGAATCGGTCTCCCAGGCCGAGGCCGAGGAGATGACCCGCCGTCTGGCGCGCGAGGAAGGCATCTTCGCCGGCATTTCTTCCGGCGGGGCGATGCACGTGGCGCTGCGGCTGGCCGCCGAACTGGAACACGCGGTGATCGTCTCGGTGGTCTGTGACCGGGGTGACCGCTACCTGTCGACGGGTGTGTTCCCGGCCTGAACGCTCACGCTGGGTAATGGCGGCGCTGCTCGCGTGGGGCGGTGCCGCGCCGGCCGCGCTGCCGCAGATCGAATTCTCCGCGGCACGGATCCGCCACCGGGATGTCGTGGCGGAAGGCGTGTCGCTGACCGTCGGCGGCGAGACCGGGGCCGGCGCGCGACTGCGGATCGCGAAACTGGCCCGCGGCGATCGAAGCCTGGCCGCGGTCGACGTCGGCTGCGGAAGTTTGCTGGTGGCGGGGCGGCGGCTGAGCTGCCGGCACGGGCGCCTAGCCGCCGAACGACCGGTCGCGCCGCTGGACATCGATTTCGAATTCGACACCGCGACCCTGGTCGGCGAGGGCCGGCTTTCGGCCGCAGACGACGGCCAGCTGCGGATCGTCGGCGAGGGCCAGGGACGCTGGCGACTGACCCTGCAGCGCCTGGCGCTGGCAAGCCTGCCGGTGCCGGACCTGCCCGCGGGCTGGCGCCTCGGCGGTCGCCTCGATGGCACGCTGACGGCCGACCATTCGGCAGTCGAATTCGCGCTCGAGCTCGGCGACGGACATTTCTCGAACGCCGACGGCACCCGGGCGGGCGAGGACATCGAACTGGCGGTGCGCGGAGATGCGCAATTCGGCCCCGGCGGCGTGAACGCGAGAGTTGCTGCCCAATGGCGCCGTGGCGGCGTGTTCTTGATGCCGCTGTACCGGTCCGCGCCACTCGCCCTGTCGGGGCGCTGGCGGCGTGCTGCCGAGGGTCCGGGCCGGCTCGATCTCGATGTCGAAGGCGACGGCTGGCGGGCGTTGTCGATCGCCGGTGTCGGCGACAGCGGTGCGGACGTGGCGCGGTGGCAGTGGCGCGTTCAGTGGCGCGAGGCGGATCTCGCCGGTCTCGGGCCGAGCCTGGTGGCGCCGTGGCTGGATCAGGCCGCGCCCGAGACCTGGCAGTTTGCCGGTGCGGTCTCCGGATCGGCCGAATGGCACGACGGGCGTCTCGTCGGCACCGACCTGGCACTGCGCGGCCTTGGCCTCGGCAATCCTCCCCGCGGCTTGGCGATCGGACCGGTCGACGGGGCATTGCGCTGGGGCCACGGTATCCCGACTGCCGGCCGCCTCTCGGTCAGCGGGCTGCGCTGGCGCAAGCTCGCCTTCGGCGATTTCGAGCTCGCGCTGGCCGGGAGCCGGCAAGCCGTCGTCGTGGACAGCTTCCGGGTGCCGGTCGTGGACGGCGCGCTGGTCGTGGAGCGGCTCCACTGGCAGGATGAAGGGGGAGGCCCGACCCTGGCCGCGTCGGCCTATGTCGAGCCGCTGTCGATGGAGGCGCTGACCGAAGCGCTCGACTGGCCGCGCATGAGCGGGCGGCTGAGCGCGTCCCTGCCGGGGCTGCGATATCGGGATCGAGTGCTCGGCGTGGACGGCAAGCTGGTGGTCGGCGTGTTCGGTGGCTACGTCGAGGCGGACGGCTTGAGGGTGGTCGAACCGTTCGGACCGGCGCCGACCCTGCACGCGGAGATCCGGGCCAGACATCTCGATCTCGGCCTGCTGACCGACACCTTCTCGTTTGGCCACATCGCCGGGCAACTGGATTTCGACGTGGCCGGCCTCGAAGCCCGTGGCTGGCGGCCGCAGGTCTTCGATGCCTGGCTGCGCAGCAGTCCCGGCGACTACCCGAGGCGTATCAGCCAGCGTGCGGTCGAGAACATCAGCGCGCTCGGCGGCGCCGGCGCGACGGCAGCCCTCCAGCGCAGCTTCCTCGGTCTGTTCGAGACCTTCGGCTACAAGCGCCTGGGCCTCGGTTGCCGGCTGCGGTCGGGGGTCTGCGAAATGCGCGGGCTCGGCGAGGACCGCGGACGGCAAGGCTATCTGATCGTCGAGGGCGGTGGCCTGCCGGCGCTCAATGTCATCGGCTACAATCGGCGCGTCGATTGGAGCGAACTGCTCGACCGGGTGGCGGCGGTGATCGAATCCAATGCCGAACCGGAGGTCCGCTGATGCTACCGTCTGCACCAATCCCGCTGCGCATCGGGGCCGCGGCCCTGCTGCTGGGCACCATCCTGGTGTCCGCGGGCTGCGTGACCATCAACATCTACTTCCCGGCCGCCGCCGCCGAAAAGGCTGCGGACAGGATCATCGAAGGCGTCTGGCAGTTGCCCAAGGGGCAGGGTGCGCAGGCGCCGGCAGACGGAGACACGCGATGAGGCGATCGGCCATTCACCTCGCCCTGATCGGGGCGCTGCTCGGCTCGGCCGGCCAGGGGCTGGCCCAGGGCAATCTCGAGATCGACACGCCGGCGATCGCGGCGCTGCGCGCGTCGATGCAGCAGCGCCACCAGCAGATCGTCAGCCACTACGAGTCCGGGACGATCGGCCTGACCCGTGACGGACTGGTGGCGATTCGCGATGCCAGCCAGGTGCCGCTGGCGCAACGAAGCCGCCTGAGCGCGCTGGTGGCCGCCGAGAACCGCGATCGGGAAGCGCTCTACCGCGAGATTGCGCGCGCCAACGGCCACCCCGAATGGGGTGGGCAGGTGCAGGCAACATTTGCCCAGCGCTGGATCGACAAGGCCCGTCGCGGCTGGTGGGTGCAGCAGGCGGACAAGGGGTGGGCGCAGCGGTGAGCGCCACGCTGGTGTTCGACATCGAGACCATTCCCGACGTGCGCGGCATCCGCGCGCTGCACGGGCTGGGCGACGAGCTCGACGACGGTCAGGTCGCCGAACATGCCTTCGCGCGGATGCGCGAGACCCGGGGCAGCGATTTCCTGCCCCATCACCTGCAGCGCATCGTGACGATCTCGTGCCTGCTGTGGGACGGACACCAGCACCGGGTGTTTTCGCTGTCGGAGCCCGATTGCGACGAGGCCACGCTGATCCAGCGCTTCTTCGACGGGGTCGAGAAATTCACCCCGCAACTGGTGTCGTGGAACGGTGGCGGCTTCGATCTGCCGGTGCTCCATTACCGCGGCCTTATCCACGGCGTGGTGGCGGCGCGCTACTGGGACCAGGGCGACGGCGACTACATGGACTCGCGCGACTTCAAGTGGAACAGCTACATCGGCCGCTATCACGCCCGCCACCTCGACCTGATGGATCTGTTGGCGATGTACCAGCCACGCGCCAGCGCACCGCTCGACGAACTGGCCAAGTTGATCGGCTTCCCCGGCAAGCTGGGCATGGACGGCTCGGCCGTGTGGACGGCTTACCAGGAGGGGCGGATCGCCGAGATCCGCGACTATTGCGAGACCGATGTTGCAAACACTTACCTGGTCTTCTTGCGC
Organism: Rhodocyclaceae bacterium; assembly: GCA_020445745.1. Classification (GTDB taxonomy): domain Bacteria; phylum Pseudomonadota; class Gammaproteobacteria; order Burkholderiales; family Rhodocyclaceae; genus Cognatazoarcus. Next base: position 9,048 of record JAGRGB010000202.1, read on the forward strand.
TTCGAGCGGATGCGGGGGCATCTTGACGAAGCGACCTATCGGGCCGCCCTCGATGCCTTGCGTGCGACGCTTGCCGCCTATGGCGGCGAGCACTGGCAGCGCTTCCTCGAAGCGTGGCCCTGAGTAGCGCGCAGGATCGAGGCCCCGTCGATCAAGTATTGCCCGGAGGCGATTGATGTCCCTGATATCGACGATTCTGATCGGCCTCGTGGTCGGTGTCGTGGCGCGATTTCTCCATCCCGGCAAGGACGACATCGGGCTGGTCATGACCGCCTTGCTCGGCATCGCCGGCTCGATGGTGGCCAGCTTCGGCGGGCAGTATCTCGGCATCTATCGCGCCGGGCAGGGCGCCGGGTTCATCGGCGCGGTGGTCGGCGCCGTGATCCTGTTGGCGATCTATACGAAGATGAAGCAGAAGTGATCCCGGCTCCGCAATTGCGGACATTCATATTTCTGCAATCTTCCTGACCAACAATGCACCCCTGTCGTCGGTGCCAGCCCGCCTCGCGGCGTGGCCGGAAGCCGGCGCAAAAATGGAGCCGACACCGCGTGTGCGTCTGTGCCGGCACATCTTCTCTACAGGAGGTCATTGATGAACAAGGCGAAGTTCGCCCTCGCGGTGCTGTCCGTGGCGACCATCGGAAGTGCCTACGCCCAGTCCGCCCGCGGCTACATCAGCATCGTCGGCTCGTCGACGGTCTATCCATTCGCCACCGTCGTCGCCGAACAGTTCGGCAAGAGCACCCAGTTCAAGACGCCTAAGATCGAGTCGACCGGTTCGGGCGGGGGTATCAAGCTGTTCTGCGCCGGCGTCGGCGTCGAACATCCGGACATCACCAACGCGTCGCGCGCGATCAAGGCATCCGAGCTCGAACAGTGCGCAGCCAACGGCGTCAAAGACGTCATCGAGGTCAAGATCGGCTACGACGGCATCTCGGTCGGCCACTCGAAGTCGGCTGCCGACGTCAGTTTCACGCGCAGGCAGCTGTATCTGGCGCTGGCCAAGGAGGTGCCGGATCCGAAGGGCGGCGACAAGCTGGTCGCCAACCCCTACAAGACCTGGCAGGACATAAACGCCGCGCTGCCGGCGCTGCGGATCGAAGTGCTCGGGCCGCCGCCGACTTCCGGCACCCGCGACGCGTTCGTCGAACTGGTGATGGACGAGGGCTGCAACAGCTTCTCGTTCATCAAGGCGATGAATAAGGCAGACAAGGCGGCCCACAAGGCGGCCTGCCAGACCCTGCGCGAAGACGGTGCCTATGTCGAGGCCGGCGAGAACGACAACCTGATCGTACAGAAGCTCGAGGCCAACCCGGACGCCTTCGGCATCTTCGGCTTCAGCTTTCTCGACCAGAACCGCGACAAGATCAAGGGGGCGAGCATCGAAGGCGTGGCACCCGAATTCGAGACCATCGCCGACGGTTCGTACCCGGTCTCCCGCCCGCTGTTCTTCTACGTCAAGAAGGCCCACGTCGGTGTGATCCCGGGCATCAAGGAATATCTCGCGGAATTCACCAGCGCCAAGGCGATGGGCGAGGAAGGCTATCTCTCCGAGCGCGGCCTGATCCCGCTGCCGAAGGACGAGTACGCCAGGGTGGTCGGCAACGCCAAGACCCTGACCGCGATGAAGTAAGGCAATTGCGGCCGGTTGCCGCGGGGGGTGGCGGGCGACGCCACCCCCCGCGGCGTCGTCCCGTTCGTGTGGAATCGATTCCGTGACCCAGACGCCTCTGCTCGTCGTCCTGTTGCTGACGCTCAGCTCGCTCGCCTACCATTTCGGGCGCAAGCGGGCCTTCGCCGTCTCCGGCGGCCGCGTCCGGTCGCTGCATTCCCTGCCGGCGTATTACGGCCTGTACGTCGCGCTGTGGGCAGTGATACCCGCGCTGCTGGTGCTCGGCCTGTGGCTTGGGTTCGAGGACGGCGTCATTACCCGGCTGGTGGTCGCGTCGATGCCCCCCGAGTTCGCGGGACTGGAGCCGAGCCGCCTGAACCTGGTGCTCAACGACATCCGCAACCTGGTGGTCGGCAACATCGTCTCGAGCGCGCCGGACGCCACGATCATCGCCGCCGCCGATCGCTATCGCGAACTGCGGGGCATCAGCACGATCGCCTTGTTTGCGGCCACGCTGGGACTCGCCACGGTCAGCGGCTGGGTCGCCTATGGGCGGATCCGGCCGGAGCACCGCTCGCGCAATGCGGTCGAACGCATCGTCATGGGGCTCTTGATCGCCTGTTCGACGATCGCGATCCTGACGACGGTGGGCATCGTGCTGTCGGTGCTGTTCGAATCGATCCGTTTCTTCCAGGCGGTACCGGTCACCGAGTTCCTGTTCGGCCTCGACTGGAGTCCGCAGATCGCGATCCGGGCGGATCAGGCCGGGTCGTCTGGCGCCTTCGGTGCGGTGCCGCTGTTTGCTGGCACGATGCTGATCACGCTGATCGCCATGTCGGTGGCTGTGCCGATCGGCCTGATGTCGGCCATCTACCTTGCTGAATACGCCAGCGCGCGCGTCCGCGCGATCGCCAAGCCGCTGCTGGAGGTGCTGGCAGGCATCCCGACCGTGGTCTACGGCTTCTTCGCGGCGCTGACGGTGGCACCCTTCATTCGCAACTCGGGCGGCATGCTGGGCCTGGACATCGCTTCCGAAAGCGCGCTGGCGGCCGGTCTCGTAATGGGTGTAATGATCATTCCGTTCGTCTCGTCATTGTCCGACGACGTCATCAATGCGGTTCCCCAGTCGTTGCGCGACGGCGCCTACGGCATGGGCGCGACCCCGTCCGAGACGATTCGCCGGGTGATCATCCCGGCCGCCCTGCCGGGCATCGTCGGCGCCGTGCTGCTGGCGGTGTCGCGGGCGATCGGCGAGACGATGATAGTCGTCATGGCTGCGGGCCTGGCGGCCAAGCTCACCGCCAATCCGTTCGAGGCGGTGACCACCGTGACGGTGCAGATCGTCACGCTGCTGGTCGGCGACCAGGAGTTCGACAGCCCGAAGACCTTGGCGGCATTCGCTCTGGGCCTGCTGCTGTTCTTCGTCACGCTGGCGCTCAACGTACTGGCTCTCTATATCGTGCGCAAGTACCGGGAACAATATGAGTGACGCAAGCGAGACCGCGCGCACCAGCTATGCCCGCGTCGAAGCCGGCATGAAGCGCCGGCGTGCCGCCGAGCGGCGCTTCCGGTTTCTGGGCAAGTGTGCCGTCGGCCTGGGCCTCGCGTTTCTGGCGATCCTGTTCGTCAGCATCGTCGGCAACGGCTACAGTGCCTTCTGGCAGACCCGCATCACGCTCGACGTGACGATCGACGAGGCGACGATCGACCCGGCCGGCGCGCGCGAGCCGCAAGTGCTGCGGACGGCCGACTACGGTGCGCTGATCAAGCAGTCCCTGCGCGACATGTTTCCCGAGGTCAGCGGGCGTCGCAATCGTTTCGCGCTCTATGGCCTGGTCAGCAACGGTGCGGGCTTCGACCTGCGCGACAAGGTGCTCGCCGACCCGGCACTGATCGGCAGGACGATAAGTCTGACGGTGGCTGCCGACGACGACGTGGACATGCTGATGAAGGGGCATATCGATCGCCGAGCCCCCGAGTCGGACCGGCGGATCAAGGACAATCAGCTCGCCTGGATCGAAAGACTGGAAACCGACGGGCGCATCGGCTCGGCCTTCAACGTGGATTTCTTCGCCAATGGTGATTCCCGCGATCCGGAGCTCGCCGGCATCCGCGGCGCGCTGATGGGCTCGATCTACACGCTGCTGGTGACCCTCGGCCTGTCGTTTCCGCTGGCGGTGTCTGCCGCCGTATACCTCGAGGAGTTCGCGCCGAAGAATCGCTGGACCGACCTGATCGAGGTCAACATCAACAATCTGGCCGCGGTGCCGTCGATCGTCTTCGGCCTGCTCGGCCTGGCGGTGTTCATCAATTTCTTCACGCTGCCGCGCTCGGCACCGATCGTCGGTGGTCTGGTGCTGACCCTGATGACCCTGCCGACGATCATCATCGCCAGCCGCGCCGCGCTGAAGTCGGTGCCACCGTCGATCCGCGAAGGCGCGCTCGGCATCGGCGCATCGCCGATGCAGGCGGTGATGTACCACGTCCTGCCGCTGGCCCTGCCAGGCATGCTGACCGGAACCATCATCGGCATGGCCCAGGCCCTCGGCGAGACCGCGCCGCTGCTGATGATCGGCATGGTGGCCTTCATCGCCGACGTGCCGGGCGGGGTGTTCGATCCCGCCACGGCGCTGCCGGTACAGGTCTACCTTTGGGCGGACAGCCCGGAGCGCGCCTTCGTCGAGAAGACTTCGGCCGCGATCATGGTGCTGCTGCTGTTCCTGGCGACGATGAACGCGCTCGCGGTGCTGCTGCGCCGGCGCTTCGAGCGACGCTGGTAGGCAAAGACGAATCAATCGAGGAAACCCGGAGTTCGAGATGCATGTCCAGGCCAGCGAATTCACCCGTGTCAGTACCGAGCCCGGCGCCGGCCGCTTCCCGGCGGCGCCCGAAATCGAGGGGCGCTACCATCGCGAGCACCGCGGTACGGTAGGCGAGGTCCGCCTCGACCTGCCGCGCATGCGCTGCACCGGCGTCGACGTGCACTATGGCGACAAGCACGCGCTGCGCGACGTCAGTCTCGACATCGGCATGAACGAAGTGCTGGCGATGATCGGTCCGTCGGGTTGCGGCAAGAGCACCTTCCTGCGCTGCCTCAACCGCATGAACGACACTGTGGCCGGCTGTCGCGTCAGCGGGGAGATCCTGCTCGACGGCAAGGACATCATGGCGCCCGACGTGGACGTGGTGCCGTTGCGTGCCCGGGTCGGCATGGTGTTCCAGAAGCCCAATCCGTTTCCGAAGTCGATCTTCGAAAACGTCGCCTTCGGGCCGCGCATCCACGGCCTCGCCCGGAGCCACGCCGAGCTCGAGGAGATCGTCGTCTCCAGCCTGAAGAAGGCCAACCTGTGGGACGAGGTCAAGGACCGCCTCGCGCATCCGGGCACCGGCCTGTCCGGTGGCCAGCAGCAGCGCCTGTGCATCGCCCGGGCGATCGCGATCCAGCCCGAGGTGATCCTGATGGACGAGCCCTGTTCGGCACTCGATCCGATTTCGACGGCGAAGATCGAACAGCTGATCGACGAGTTGCGACGCAACTACTCGATTTGCATCGTCACCCATTCGATGCAGCAGGCAGCACGGGTTTCGCAGCGCACCGCCTACTTCCATCTCGGCGATCTGATCGAGGTTGGCGAGACGGACCAGATTTTCGTCAAGCCCCGGCACCAGCTCACCGAGGACTACATCACCGGGCGATTCGGTTGATGGCAGGGATGTCGAAAAGTTTTACAGGTTCTTGCGGATGCTAACCGACTGAATTGGAAAAGTTTTTGTAGTCAATGGCTTGTCGGGATGGCGCGGCAATTGCTTGCGCTTTTTTACCATGCGCCCGTGCCATGCAATTTCGCTATTTGCGACCCTTGTGGCCGCCATCGGCTTCCCGGTCTGCGCGGCGCCGCTCGAGTACGTGCCGGTCCTCGAGGTTTCCGCGAAAGTGGCCGGAGTCGTGCCGGAAGCCGACGGAGACGAAGTCGGACTCGGCGGTGAATACCTGGCCGAGCGGACGCTCTCCGAACAATCGTACGAAGCACTCCTGGTGTCCGAGACCAGGACCCGGCGGCTGGCCAGTGACGATACTCGGGCGGCGGTGGTTTCCGGCACCTCGGGTGCGCCTCGCGAGCGTATCGTCAGTCGTCAGGATGTGGCGCGATCCGATCCGTTGGCGCTGGCCTTGACACGGATGTTCGATCCGTCGGCGAAGGAAATGCTGATCGAGGCGCGGTCTGCCGCCGTCAATGTCGAATACGGCTCGACGCAGACCTACGTGTCCGGCCTGATGCCGGACCTCGAGCCGTCCGAGGCGGAAATGGTGGGGCTGCGGGAGAACCTCGCCACTGCAATCGAATTTCTGGTCTCGCCGCTGAGCATCACCGAACGCGAGGTCCGCTACACGTTCGCGGGATTCACCGGCATATGGCCCGTTCTGGGGGCGTCGTCGTCGGCCCTGTTCGGTCCGTACAGCGCGACCTCTTCGGTCGGCACCTCACCCGCTGCCGGTGCGCCCGCGCAACATGGAGGCGAGCCCTCGCCCGATTCCAACGCAGCCCGCCAGCTGCTCAATCGAATAATGCTGCTGGTCTGGCAGGTATCCACCCACCCGTTGAGCATCGGCCTGCTGTTGGTGTTGGTGGTATTCCGGCTCCTGGAAGACCTTTATCGCCGCGGTCCGGCCTACCGAGGGGCGACGCGCTAGCCGCTGGTCCCCCCGGCAGGAATCGAACCTGCATCTAGCGCTTAGGAGGCGCTCGTTCTATCCATTGAACTACGGAGAGGGGCGCACATTGTAGCGGCTCGCCCAAGGGGGGCCAACCTGGCGACGGCCGAGGTCCGGCGTTGCGCGCTAGAATCGGTTCCCTGTTCCGTATCACCGTCCCTTTGCCATGCCGCTGCTGACCCTGGACAAGGCCTGCCTGGCCTTCGGCGATGTCGCTCTGCTCGATCAGGCTTCGTTCCAGCTCGATAGCAGTGAACGGGTGGCCCTGATCGGCCGCAATGGCAGCGGCAAGTCGAGCCTGCTGAAGGTCTTCGCGGGGGCCGGCCAACTCGACGACGGCACGTGCTGGGTGCAGCCCGGCCTGCGGGTTGCCTACGTGCCGCAGGAACCCGATTTCGGGCTCGGTCAGGACGTCTTCGCGACCGTCGCCGACGGCCTCGGCGAACTCGCCCGCCTGATCGGTGAATACCACCATGCGGTGATCGCGGTGGCGGAGCACGGCGCTCCGGCAGCGATGGCTCGCATGGAGAAGCTGCAGCACGAGCTCGAGGCGGTGGACGGCTGGCGGCTGAGCCAGCGTGTCGAGCAGGTGATGAGCCGTCTCGGGCTCGATTCTCAGGCATCTGTCGGCGCGCTTTCGGGCGGCGGTCTCAAGCGCGTGGCGCTGGCCCGTGCCCTGGTGGTCGACCCGCAAGTGCTGCTCCTCGACGAGCCGACCAATCACCTCGACCTGGACGGCATCCTGTGGCTCGAGGCCTTGATCCGCGACTTCCCCGGGGCGGTCGTCGTAATCACCCACGACCGGGCGTTTCTCGACCAGGTCGCGAGCCGCATCGTCGAGCTCGACCGCGGTTGCCTGCGCAGTTTTTCCGGCAATTTCTCCGACTATCGCCGCAAGAAGGCGGAACAGCTCGAGGCCGAGGAAAAGGCCAGTGCACGCTTCGACAAGCTGCTGGCGCAGGAGGAGATATGGATCCGCAAGGGCATCGAGGCGAGGCGAACCCGCAACGAAGGCCGGGTGCGGCGGCTTGAGGCGCTGCGCGTCGAGCGTGCGGCGCGGCGCGATCGCCTCGGGCAGGTCAGCCTCGATCTCGATCGCGGTGAAACCAGCGGCCGCATGGTCGCCGAGCTCGAGGGCGTCGGTCTGCGTTTCGGCGGCAAGGTGGTGGTGGATGATTTCTCGGCGCGCATCCTGCGTGGCGATCGCATCGGCGTGATCGGGCCGAATGGTGCCGGCAAGACCACGCTGCTCAAGCTCATCCTCGGCGAGTTGGAACCGGACCAGGGCCGCGTGCGCCGGGGCGCGCGCCAGAGCATCGCCTATTTCGACCAGTTGCGTACCCAACTCGACCCGGATCTGCCGCTGACCGAGGTCATCAGCCCCGGCTCCGAGTTCGTCGACATCGCCGGCGAGCGCAAGCATGTGATCGGCTACCTCGGCGACTTCCTGTTCTCTCCGTCGCGTGCCCGCTCGCCGGTACGTTCGCTGTCCGGCGGCGAGCGCAACCGGCTGCTGCTGGCCCGGCTGTTCGCCCGTCCGGCCAACGTGCTGGTGCTCGACGAGCCGACCAACGATCTCGACATCGAGACCCTGGACCTGCTCGAGGCACTGCTGCAGGGCTTCGACGGCACGCTGTTCCTGGTCAGCCACGACCGCGCCTTCCTCGACGCCGTGGTGACCCAGGTGATCGCCGCCGAGGGCGAGGGCCGCTGGCGCGAGTACGCCGGCGGATATGCCGACTGGCAGCGCGTGCGCGTGCAGCCGGCGGCGCCGCCCCAGGCGCAATCGCGACCGACGGCCGGGCCGTCGCGCCGCGAGACGCCGCGGCCCAGCACCAGACTGTCGTTCAACGAGAAGCGCGAACTGGAGGCACTGCCCGATCGCATCGCCGCCCTCGAGGGCGAACAGGCGGCGATCCACCAGCGTCTGGCGGATCCGGCGCTCTACCAGCGCTCTGCGCACGAGGTGCCGGCGCTGAAGGCACGGGTCGAGGCGATAGAGCGCGAGCTCGACGAGGCCCTGGTGCGCTGGGAGGACCTGGAGTCGCGAGCCGGCTGAGGTTTCGCCGCCGGCTCAGCCGACCAGCCGCCAGCCGACCCCGGCCAGGCCGGTCAGCATCGCCACGAGGAAGATCCAGCCCCAGATCTGGTAGCGGCGGCCGACCGCTGCCGGGTCCATGTCGGAGATCAGGTACAGCCGACGCCCGTCCGGGCGCCGCATCAGGTGGGCCTCCGGCGCGGCGTCGAGTTCGCGCTGCTGGCGCAGCACTTCGCGCCTGGCCTCGGCGCGTGCCGCCTCCCATTCGCGCAGGTCGATCACGCCGTCGCCATTGCTGTCGAAGCGCTGCAGCAGATCGCCGTGGTCGGTCTTCCACGCAGCAAGCAGATCTCGGACCTGACGCGCAGTGTCTCGATCGGGGTCGATGCTGCCGATGGTGGCGAATTCGCCCAGCACGTAGATCGGATCGTTCTTCAGGAGGCACCACTGGGTGGTCCGGCGGTCGCCCTGGACCAGCACGTCGACGCGGCCGATCATCATTTCGGCGCCAGTCGGGTCGATGGCGCACACGCCACTGTCGTCCTCGAGCAGGAAGGAGGCATCGCTCTCGTCCTCGCCGCGGTACACCCAATTGGAATTCTGCCGGTCCTCGATACGTATCCGGTACCACAGTACCGGCAGGCCGTTGAGCGGCGACAGCACCGGCGTGCCGGCCATCGGCATGCCGAAGCCGAACAGTTCCGTGTAGCCCTGGGCCGCGGAAGCGATGCGGGACGTGGGGGTGTCGAGAATCAGCCGGCTGTGGTGGACGCAGCGCAGCCAGCCGAACGCCGCGGCCGCCAGGATGGCTCCGAACAGCCAAGCCCGGAAGTCGGCGGGCGCCCGCAGCAGGGAAACGGCGGCGACGCCGATCACGGCTGCGGTCACGCCGGCGCTGCGGTCGGGGCGCAGGGAAACGAGCATTGGAACTGCTCTTTAGCGAGCTGCGCTGCGCCGCCTGGGCTCAGTTGCTGAACAGCGCCTTGAGGTCCACGTCGGCCTTTTCGGCGGACGCGAATTCGAGCAGCGGCTGGCCGGTGAATCCGAATGCGCGGGCCACCACCAGATCGGGAAACTGTTCGACGCGCACGTTATGCACATTGACACTTTCGTTGTACCACTCGCGGCGGTCGGCGATGCTGTTCTCGAGCGATGTGATGCGGGACTGCAACTGCATGAAATGCTCGTTGGATTTCAGCTCGGGGTAGGCCTCCGCCACCGCGAAGATGCGGCCGAGCCCGGATCGCAGCAAGCCCTCGGCGGCGCCGAGGGCGGGGACGTCGTGCTGGGCGCGGGCATCCGAGACCCGAGCCCGCGCCTCGATCACCCGGGTCAGCGTGCTTTCCTCGAACTGCTTGTACTGTCGGCACACCTCCACCAGCTTCGGCAATTCGTCGTGGCGTTGCTTGAGCAGCACGTCGATGTTGGCCCAGGCTTTCGCGATGTTGTGCTTCAGCCGCACCAGATTGTTGTAGATGAGGATTGCATAGGCGATTGCGGCGGCGACGGCCGACAGGAACACGAGGGACGAGAGTGGCATCAGGAATTTCCGGTGGGGATGACAGGCGGTTCGGAACTATCGGGGTCGGGCAGATAGCGCGTCGCGGATTCCTGCGGCACGCCGAGGCGCTTGAGCAAGGGTTCGATGCCGATGTGCAGCAGGCGGCAGACCTCCTCGAAGTCCTCGGGCAGGGCGGGGTTGTCCCAGCCGCGTTCGGAATGCCGTGCGAGGGCACCGGCGAGCACGATGTTGCGCACCCGCGGATTGTCCGCATGCGACTCGTCGATCAGATTGAGCAGCAACTCCGGCAGGCGCCAGGTGCGGATCAGGCGCTGCTGGATGTCTACCGCCGAACAGCCGAACACCGATTTCTGCGCGAGCGCGCTGCGCAGGCTGGGGTCCGCCCGCTGGGCTGCCTGGGTTTCCAGGGCGAGAGCGGGTGCAAAGCTCCAGAACAGGATCTCCGCCGCCTCCCGCAGCAGGGCGCCGAGGGTGATCTCCTCGACGTCCAGGTCATGGCGGACGATCGCCCAGTCGCGGGCGAAATGGGCGGCGCGGCGGGCCCGGTTGATCACCTTGAGCAGGCCCAGCAGCGCGCGCGGGTGGCCGGCGAGCTGGTCCTCCACCACCGGCAGGTCGGAGAATGCCTGGAAGAACGGCGAAACCCCCATCATCATGATCGCGCGGTCGATCGTCGTGATGTCGTGGTTCTGGGACTGCCGGCGGCGTTCTTCGAGGAAGGTGATGACTCGCATCGCCATCAGCGGGTCGCCCAGCACCACCGCCGCCAGGCGGCGCGCACTGATCGAATCTTCCTCGCCGCGAAGCTGCTCGAGCTCGCGCACGGTGTGCTTGAGCACCGGCAGGGGGCGTGCCGAAAAATAGGCGACGTAGGCGTCGATGCCGTCGAGTCGTCGTTCGATCAGCTCCATGGGACCGGACGAGGGGTGATCATGAAGTCGCTATCGGCCGCCAGAACGCCGACTTGAGCGGCCGGGCGGCGTCGAAAACGCCGGCCGCCTTTGGTTATAATCGAGCATTCTGGGCCCGACATCCGGGTCTTGCGATACCGACGGGGAGGTGGCGTGGCGCCAGATTTCAGGGCCTACCTGATCGACGCGGGTGCCGGCGGCAAGGGCGTGGGGCGACTCGGCCGCTGGGCAATGACGGATCTCGACAACGGCGAAGTGCTGATCCGGGTCCATTATTCGAGCATCAATTACAAGGACGCGCTCGCCGCCACGGGTACCGGCAAGATCATTCGCCGCTATCCGTGCATCGGCGGCATCGATCTCGCCGGCGAGGTCGTCGACAGTGTCGATCCGCGATTCAAGGCCGGCGACGCGGTGGTCGCCACCAGTTTCGACATCGGCGTATCGCACCACGGCGGCTACGCCGAGTTCGCGCGCATCCCCGCCAAGTGGGTGCTGCCGTTGCCTTCCGGCCTCGATCTGTATGAGGCGATGATCCTCGGTACCGCGGGATTCACGGCGGCCCTCGCCATCGTTCGCATGGAGGCCAATGGCCTGACGTCGCAGAGCGGACCGGTGGTGGTGTCCGGGGCGAGCGGCGGGGTCGGCGCGCTGGCGATCGACATGCTCGCCGGGCTCGGCTATTCGGTGGCGGCGCTCACCGGCAAGGCCGACGAGCGGCAACGCCTGACGGAGCTGGGCGCGTCCGAGATCCTGTTGCGCCAGGACATCGACCTCGACGCGGTGCGTCCGCTCGAGGCAGGGCGCTGGGCCGGTGCGGTGGACAATGTCGGTGGCGCCGTCCTGCACTGGATGCTGGCGACGATGAAGCAGGCCGGCACCGTCGCCAGCATCGGCAATGCAGGCGGCATCGAGCTGAAGACCACGGTATTCCCCTTCATCCTGCGTGGCGTCAGCCTGCTGGGTGTCGATTCCGGTTACATTGGATTCCCGATCCGACAACAGGTGTGGCAGCGCATGGCCGGCGATCTTCGACCACGACACCTGGCGTCGATGGCCCGGGTGATCGACTTCGAGGACCTGCCCGGCGCCTTCGATGCCTTCATTCGAGGCGAGGCACGGGGCCGTACGGTCGTGAGAATCAAGGCCTGACGAGAGCATGAGCGACGATACCGAGCAGCAGGCTCCGCGGGTCCTGATCGTCGACGATTCGCGAATGGTCCGCGCCACCATCGCGAAGCAGATTCGCGGCAGCTTCGACGTGCGCGAGGAGGCCGACGGCGAGGCCGGCTGGCAGGCGCTGCTGGTGGACCCGACGATCAGCGTCGTGGTCAGCGACATCGGCATGCCGAACCTGGACGGCTACGGCTTGCTGCGCCGCATCCGCGAATCGAAGGTCTCCCGCATCCACCACCTGCCGGTGATCATCATCTCCGGCGAGGAGGACGACGATTCCCGCGAGAAGGCCCGCAAGCTCGGTGCCAACGATTTCATCACCAAGGGGGTCGGATCGTCCGAGCTACTGGCGCGCCTGGAGTCCCTGACCACGCTGACCCAGGCGCGGCGCGAGCTCGAGGAAAGTCGCGAGGCCCTCGCCAGCCAGAGTCCGGTGGATCCGACTACCGGCCTGGCGACCAAGGCCTACCTGGAGTGGCATGGCGCCCAGGAGTTGTCGCTGGCGCGGCGCCAGCGTGGCGAGATGGCGGTGATGGCAATCTCGATCGACCGCTTCGAGGAGCTGATTACCGAGCACGGCCGCCACGTCGCCCAGCTGGTGGCGCGCAAGCTCTCCAAGATTCTGAGCACCAAGGTCCGGCGCGAGGATACCGTCGCCCAACTGGCCGAGGCGCAGTTCGCGGTGTTGTCACCGAGCACCGATCTGGAAGGCTGCTATGCCTTTGCGCTGCGCCTGCAGCGCACCATCGAAAAGCTCGTGATGACCTATCGCGAGAGCCGGATCCACATGACGATCACGGTCGGCGTGGCCGGTTCGCACCAGGACGACATCGATACCCTGAGCCAGTTGATCGGGCTCGCCGTCCAGCGCGTCGGGCTGGGCCGGGATCAGGGGGGCGCCCGGGTGATGACCCGCTCGGGAGCGGTCAGCGTGGAATCGCTGAGCCGCTACGCGCGGCTGCCGGTCAGCATCGATCATCTGCTGATGCAGATCCGAGCCGGGGCGCCGGCCGACAAGCTGGCGAGATCCGGCGATATCATCGCCACGCTGATGCCGCTGTTCGAATTGATAGAATCACGTCTTGGCTGTGGCATGCCGCTCGAAGCCCTGCGGCAGCATGCGGAAACACATCCAGACCGCGATCCGGCGACAAGACCGGACGAAACCGAACGAAGCCGTTAAAAGCTTCGACTTGCTGGGAATAATCTGGGAGAGGTAGTCAATGGGAAACTACAAGGAATTTCACCGTCGCTCCATCGAGAACCGCGACGAGTTCTGGGGTGAACAGGCTCAACTGATCCACTGGAACAAACCCCCGCAGCAGATCTGCGACTATTCAAACCCGCCTTTCGTCAAGTGGTTCAAGGGTGGTGAGACCAATCTCTGCTACAACGCCGTCGACCGCCACGCCGCGGAGCGCCCCGACGACAATGCGCTGATCTACATCTCCACCGAGACCAACGAGGAGGTCGTCTACTCCTTCGCGCAGCTGCAGCGCGAAGTCGAGCGCATGGCGGCCATCTACCAGGAACTCGGCGTCAACAAGGGTGATCGCGTCCTGATCTACATGCCGATGATCGCCGAGGCCTGCTTCGCGATGCTCGCCTGCGCGCGGATCGGCGCGATCCACTCGGTGGTGTTCGGCGGCTTTGCGTCGGGCTCGCTGGCAACGCGGATCGACGATGCCAAGCCGGTGCTGATGGTCAGCTCCGACGCCGGCATGCGCAACGGCAAGCCGGTACCCTACAAGCACCTGGTGGACGAGGCCTGCAAGCTCGCCGAGTTCCCGCCGGCCAAGGTGCTGCTGATCGACCGCGGCCTCGACAAGGGCTTTCCGAAGGTCGAGGGCCGCGACGTCGACTACGCCACGCTGCGCGCCAAGCACATGGATGCCCAGGTGCCGGTGACCTGGGTCGAATCGTCCGATCCCAGCTACATCCTTTACACCTCCGGCACTACCGGCAAGCCGAAGGGCGTGCAGCGGGATACCGGGGGCTACGCGGTCGCCCTCGCGTCCTCGATGAAGAACATCTTCACCGGCGAAGCCGGCGAGACGATGTTCGCGACCTCGGACATCGGCTGGGTGGTGGGCCACTCCTACATCATCTACGGTCCGCTGCTGGCCGGCATGGCGACGATCATGTACGAAGGCACACCGCTGCGTCCGGACGCCGGCATCTGGTGGCAGATCGTCGAGAAGTACAAGGTCAGCGTGATGTTCTCCGCGCCGACCGCGGTGCGGGTGCTGAAGAAGCAGGATCCGGCCTTCCTGAAGAAGCACGACCTGTCCACACTGAAGCACCTGTTCCTGGCCGGCGAGCCGCTGGATGAAACCTCGCACCAGTGGATCATGGAAGAACTGGGCATTACGGTCATCGACAACTACTGGAAGAGCGAGACTGGCTGGCCGATACTGGAGATCTGCCGGGGTGTCGAGCAAAGCGAGATCAAGCTCGGCTCGCCGGCCTTCCCGGTGTATGGCTACGACCTGCGCCTGTTCCGCGAGGACGGCTCCGAGGCCGGCGCCAACGAGAAGGGCATCGTCGGCATCGTGCCGCCGCTGCCGCCGGGTTGCCTGTCCACGGTGTGGGGTCAGGACGAGCGCTTCGTGTCTACCTACTTCAGCACCTTCAAGGACCCGGTCATCTACTCGTCTTCGGACTGGAGCATCCACGACGACAAGTGCTAC
>JAGRGB010000203.1 GCA_020445745.1 Rhodocyclaceae bacterium
ATCGATCGTCACGGTGGCGCTGTCGCTGCCGCCGTTGCCGTCCTCGATGGTGTATTGGATCGTCGTCGGGCCGTGGAAGTCCGGATTCGGCGCGAAGTCGAGGGTGTTGTCGGCGTTGATCGTCACGCTGCCGTCCGGGCTGCTCGCCGAGACCACCGTCAGCGCGTCGCCGTCCACGTCGCTGTCGTTGGCGAGCACGTCGATGCCGGCCAGCGGCGTGTCCTCGTCGGTGGACAGCGGGCCGTCGTCGACGGCGTCCGGCGCCCGGTTGGCGACCTCATTGACGGTGATCGTCGCGGTCGCGACGCTGACGTCGCCATCGGCGTCGGTGATCCGATAGTCGAAACTGTCCGTACCGCTGAAGCCAGGGTTCGGGGTATAGGTGAAGGTGCCGTCGACATTCACGGTGACCGTGCCGTTCGTCGGGGCCGCGGCCAGCGCCCAGGCATCACCGCCGTCGCTGCTCGGCGTGTCGTTGGCGGCCAGATCGCCACCGACCGCGACCCCTTCGTCGGTCACGAAGCTGTCGTCCACGGCAACCGGCACACCGTCCTGGGCCACCACGTCGATGGTCACGGTGCCCGTGCTGACATCGCCGTCGCCATCGGTGATGGTATAGGTGAAGCTGTCGATGCCGAAGAAACCCTCGTCCGGGGTATAGCTGAAGCTGCCGTCGGCATTTACGACAACCTCACCGCCACCGGCCAACTGGTCGATCGACCAGACGTTGCCCCCGTCGGCGCTAGGTGTGTCGTTTTCCGCGAGATTGCCTTCGAACGTCGTGCCCGGCGATACCGTGAAGGAGTCGTCTTCGGCCACCGGCACGCTGTCCGGGGCACCGACGGATACGAACACGGTCGCCGAGCCGACGTCGCCATCGACATCGGTCACCGTGTACGTGAAGCTGTCCTGCCCCGAGAACCCGGCCACCGGCGTGTAGCTGAAGCTGCCATCGGCGTTGACCACAGCCGTGCCGTTCTGCGGCGGTGTGCCCAGCGCCCAGACGTTGCCGCCGTCGGTGCTGGGTATGTCGTTGTCGGCCAGGCTGCCGCCGGCCACTTCACCCACGGCGATCGACACCGAGTCATCCACCGCCAGCGGTGAATCATCGGCAATCGGAGGGCCCGATCCATCGACCACGGTGACCGTGACGTTGGCGATGCTGACATCGCCGTCGGCATCGGTGATCGAGTAGCTGAACCGGTCCTGGCCGGCGAAACCGGTGCCGGGCGTATACGTATAGCTGCCGTCGGCGTTGACGACGACGCTGCCGTTGGCCGGCCCGTCCACCAGCGCCCAGACGTTGCCGCCGTCGGAACTGGGGCTGTCGTTGGCGGCGAGATCGCCACTGACCGGATTGCCGGCGACGGTGGAGACGCTGTCGTCAACCGCCAATGGCTGGCTGTCCACGGCGTCCGTCGCGCCGACGACGGCGACCGAGACCTGCGCTGTCGCCAGCGTGCTGCCGTCGCTGATCGTGTATTCGAAACTCAGGTTGCCCTCGAAGCCCGGGTTGGGCGAAAAGCGCAGGCTGCCGTCCGGGTTCAGGGCGACCGTGCCCTCCGGGATCGCGACCGGCTCGTCGACCGCGATCGGTTCGCCGGCGACCGCCACGACGGCGAGCGCATCACCGTCCGGATCGACGTCGTTGTCGAGCACGTTGATCACGATCGCCTGCCCGGCTTCGGTGCTCGCCGAGTCGTCCACCGCCAGGGGCGCCTGCCCGCCGACGGCGGCGACGAGGCTTTGATCCTCGGGTTCGGCCGCGGCGCCGAATTCGAACGCGAGCGGATCGACCCCTTCGGCAATGCGCAGCAGTCGCACGAAGTCGTTGCCCTCGCCGCCGCCGGCAGCATTGCCCGCCGCCGGCGCGTCCAGCTCGTCGAACGGGTCCCGGCCCGACTCGAGTGCCTGGATGACACGTTCCACCGCATCGGCGGCCACAGCAGAATCGTCAGCGCCCGCGACCTCGGTCGTCGACATCTCGGCCGAAATCAGTACCGTCTGTGCCGGCGGGATGCGAAGCAACTCGCCATTGCCCAGTGCCAGGTCGACGCGACCACCGGACTCGGTCACGATGGTCTCGCCTTCGTGCAACACGTCACCACGCTCGATCGGTCTCGACAGACCGTCCGCGGTCCTCAAATAGGCCTTTCCGGTGACGGCGACGACGGTGGCAATCACTTGCGACATGACTCGACTCCTGAATTCGATTCTGCGGAACGCGACTCGACGACGCGCGATCCGCCATCCTCGCTGGACGATAACCGTTAGCGACGACGAGGACTATTGGACCGATGGACAGAGTGGCGTCGCTTCAAGCGACGCTGCGGGCCAGGGCAGCCACCGGATCGCGCAGCGCGATCACAAGTTCCAGCCGGTCGCGAACGCCGAACTTCTCGAACACAGCCGCCAGGTGGGCCTTGACGGTGCGTTCGGTGATCCCCAGCGCGCGCGCCGCTTCCTTGTTGGTCGCACCGCGCGAGACCTCCAGCGCCACCGCCCGTTCGCGAGGTGTCAAGCGCGACAGATCGGCACGGCTGCCGCCGACATTGCGATCGAGCCGGGACACGACGGCGCCGATCATCCGCTTCATCAGCTCCGGTCCGATCCACAGGCCGCCATGCGCAACCACCGTCGCCACCTGCCGCATCAGTTCCGGCGCGGCAAGGGCATGGCAGAAGCCGCGCGCACCGGCATCGAGCACCCGCAGGGCACGCTGCTGGTTCGGCGCTGCACTGAACACCACCACCGGAACGCCGGGCTGCGACCGAATCAGGAGCGCGACGCGATCGGCCAGCGCCCGTTCGTCGATGCCGCCGTCGTGGAGCCACAACTGGCTCGGCTGGCCGTCGAGCGCTGCCCCTGCTACGGCGGCAATCACCCGGCCTTCCGGAAAGGCCTGCCGCCAGCGCGCCACGAATTCCGCCCGCGGGCAGATCGCCACGATCATCCTCAGCGCTCCGTCAGGGCGTTCGCCCTGGCCCGCAGCACCGGCTTCAGCAGATAGTCGAGAATCGATTTCTTGCCGGTCAGAATGTCCACTTCCGCAACCATGCCGGGAATGATCGGCAGGCCTTCTCCCAGTGAGTTCCTCAAGGTCCGCACCTTTACCACGAAGAAGGCGCTGCCCTCGTCGTCGATAACACTATCGGCGGCGATCTGCTCTAGTTCAGCCTCGAGCCCGCCGTAGATTGCGAAATCGTACGCGGTGAACTTCACTGTCGCCGGCTGTCCCGGCCGCAGGAATGCAATGTCCCGCGGCGAAATCTTGGTCTCTAGGACCAGCGCGTCGTCGAGCGGCACCACCTCGACCACCTCGGCTCCCGGCTGGACCACGCCACCGACGGTGTTGACCAGCAGGCGCTTGACGGTGCCCCGCAGCGGTGCCCGGACCTCGGCATGCTTGACCCGGTCCTCGAGGGCCAGGCTGCCTTCCGTCAGGGTTCCCAACTTGGCAGTGACTTCCGAGAGCTCCCTGCGTACCTGGTTACGGAAGCTCAGTTCGACATCCCGGATCTTCTGATTGGCTTCGCGTATCGCGGCCTTGAGCCGGGAAATCTGCGCATCCGCCTGATCGCGGTCGCCGCGAAAACGATTGACGTCGCGCTCGAGGCGCAACAACTCGACCTCCGAGACCGCACCTGAACTCGCCAGCGGCTTGGTCACGGCCAGCTCGCGGGCTGTCAGCTCCAGCGATCGCGCCGCGCTGGCGCGGGCGCCGTTGGCCTCCCGCAGTTCCTCGTTGCGCTGGGAAAGTTGCTGGCGCGCGATGCCGAGCTGGGCCTCGAGCCCGGCGAGGCTCGACTGGTAGTGGGCCCGCTCCTGGGCGACGATCTCCGGGATCTCCTGCTCCAGAACCTGTGGCGGTTCGAACGCCCCCCCATCGGACAGGGCCGACAACCGCGCCGACCGTGCCTGCAGCGCCAGCAACTCGGCGCGGTTCTCGCGCAGGGACGACACGAACCGGGTCGGATCGATGCGCAACAGCAACTGACCGGCGTCGACGGTCTGGCCTTCTTCGACCATCAGTTCCTCGACGACCCCGCCATCCACCGCCTGCACGACCTGCAGTTGGCTCGACGGGATCACCCGGCCCTGCCCCCTGGTCACCTCGTCGATGGGCGCATAGGCTGCCCAAACCACCAGCGCCACGATTACCAGCGCCGCCCAGCGCAGCAGGGCCCGGGCCCTCAGCGGCTGCTGGTTCACGCAAACCCAGTCGGCATCGCCGGCCCAGTCCCGCTCGTCGCTGGCGGCCGACGGCAGCGCGCTCCACAGGGGGCCTGAGCCCTTGTCGTCGACCCGCAGGAACAGCGCGCGCAGGAACTCGATCACGACGCCCTCCCGATGCGTCCCTGGCGCAGGGCCTCGATCACCCGCTCCTTTGCGCCGTCGGCGACGACCCGGCCGGCATCGACGACGATCACCCGGTCGGCCAGCGCCAGCAGCGAGGTGCGATGGGTGACGACGATCAGCGTCCGGCCCTTGGCGAATTCAGCAAGCCGATGCTTGACCTCCTCCTCGGTGGAGTGATCCATCGCCCCGGTCGGCTCGTCCAGCAGCAGGATCGACGGACGACCGATCACGGCACGGCCGATCGCGGCTCCCTGACGCTGGCCACCGGACAGCGATTCGCCGCGTTCGCCCACCATCATGTCGAAACCCTGGGGGTGGGCGTTGACGAAATCGAGAATGCCGCCGATGCGGGCCGCCTCGACCACGTCCTCGTCGGAAGCGTGGCGGGCCGCGATCGTCAGGTTGTCGCGCAGGCTTCCGTAGAACATGCTGGCGTCCTGCGACACATAGCCGACGTGGCGCCGCAGCTCCGCCGGGTCGAGTTGTCGCAGGTCGATCCCATCGATCAGCAGTGCGCCCTCGGTGGGTCGGTAGAGGCCCAGGACCAGCTTCTGCAAGGTGGTCTTGCCGGATCCGACGCGCCCGAGGATAGCGACGTGCTCGCCCGCCCGGATGCGCAGCGACACGTTGCGCAGCGCCTGCGTCTCCTGGCCGGGATAGGAAAACGACAGGTCGCGGAACTCGATGTCGCCGTCGAACTGGCGGCGGGTGACGAAGTTGGTGTCTGGCGGCCGCTCCACCGGCTGGTGCAGGATCTCGTCGAGCGAATGCAGGGCGGTCGAGGCGTTGTGGTACTGGGTCAGCAGCGCGGTCACCTGGCCGACCGGCTGGAGGGCTCGCGAACCCAGCATCGAGCACGCGATCAGGCCGCCCAGGGTCAGCTGGTTGTCGCCGATCAGGTATACGCCGGTCACGATCAGCGCCACGTTCACGCTTTGCTGCGCCCACATCGCGCCGTTCGAGGTGGTCGCCGACAGCAGTCGCAGTTGCGCGCCGATCCTCGCCAGATAGGCCGCGCTGTGCTCCCAGCGCTTCTGCATGACACCTTCCACTCCGAGGGCCTTGACGGCCTCCAGGCCGACCAGGCTCTCGACCAGCGTTGCATTGCGCAGCGCGCTGGCACGGTAGGTCGTTTCGGCGAGGGCATGCATGCGCCCGCGCACGAGCAGCGCGTAGGCGCCGACGAGCAGCGCGCCGACGACGACCGGCAAGGTCATCGGCCAGGCGATCCAGCCGATCACCAGCAGGAATATCAACGCGAACGGAAGGTCCACGAAGGCGATGATCGTCGCCGACGTGATGAAGTCGCGAACCACCTCGAAGGAGCGCAGGTTGGCCGCGAACGATCCGGCCGACAGCGGACGGTGTTCGAGCCTCAGTCCCAGCACCCGCTCCATGATGTAGGCCGACAGGCGCACGTCCACCCGGCTGCCCGCGAGATCGACGAAATAGCCACGCATGGTGCGCAGCAAGGCGTCCGCCGCGACCACGATGAGCACCCCGACGGCGAGCATCCACAGGGTATCGGTGGCATTGTTCGGCACCACCCGGTCGTACACGTTCATCGTGAACAGCGGCAGCGCGACCGCGAACACGTTGATCATCAGGGCCGCCAGCAACACGTCGCGGTACAGCGGGGCGTTCTCGGCCAGGGCACCCCAGAACCAGTGCCGGCCGCGGATCTGGCCCAGCTGCGGCGCGCGTGCATCGAAGCGGAATTCCGGCCGCAGGTAGATCGTGGTGCCGGCGTAGCGCGCCGCCAGCTCACGACGCGACAACTCGACGGAAGCCTCGCCGAGTTCGGGAAACACCACGCTGTAGCCGTCTTCACCGTGGCCGACGACGACGCACGCCCGGTCGTCGTCGAGCAGCACGATGGCCGGCAGCAGCGCGTCGTTGAGCCGGCCCAGCGGCTGACGCAGCACCCGGCTGGAGAAGCCGGCGCGGCGCGCGGCCCGCACCAGCAGCGAAGGTGACAATGCATCACCGTCGATCGGCAGGCCGGCGAGCGCGGCCTCGCGAGTCAGCGCGCCACCGTGGCATCGCACCACCGTCAGCAGGCACTCGAGAAGCACGTCGACCACCTCGGGCGCGGACGGCGCCGGCCCGGGCGCGGCGCCCTCGGCGCCATCCCGCTCGGGGACAACCGCTTCCATCGTCTGGCTCACCATCAACCGGCCTACGTCAGTACTTTGCCAATCTTTAGCTTACCCGCCGCAAAAGATCATGTCGCCCGCGGGCGAGTGTGGACGCTTGGCCCCCTGGCAGTCCGGGCACCGAAGGGAATTTGCCGGTCAAGGATGGAACCATCGTGACCGTTAGCACTCTCATGCCCAGAGTGCTAACATTGCCGCAAGGAGGATCTCCGTCCATGACCGACAGTCTGACCCTGCCCGTTCCGTCATCGGCTGGCAGCATCGACCAGTACATCCAGGCGGTCAATCGCCTGCCGATGCTCAGCGAACGGGAAGAATCGTCACTTGCCCACCGCTTCCGCGACGAGGGCGACATCGACGCCGCGCGCAAGCTGGTGATGTCCCACCTGCGGCTGGTGGTGGCCATCGCCCGCGGTTATCTCGGCTACGGACTGCCCCATGCGGACCTCATCCAGGAAGGCAATATCGGCCTGATGAAGGCGGTCAAGCGCTTCGATCCGGACCGCGGCGTGCGACTCGTGTCATTCGCGATCCATTGGATCAAGGCCGAAATCCACGAGTTCATCCTGAAGAACTGGCGCCTGGTCAAGATCGCGACCACCAAGGCGCAGCGCAAGCTGTTCTTCAATCTGCGCGGCATGAAGTCCGGAAGCGCGACGCTGCGACCGGACGAGGTCGAGGCGGTCGCCGAACATCTGCAGGTCAAGCCCGAGGAAGTGGTCGAGATGGAGACCCGCCTCGGCGGCCAGGACATCCCGCTCGAAAGCAACGGCGGCGACGACGAGGAACGCTTCGCGCCGATCGCGTACCTGCCCGATCCCCATGCCGAGCCGTCCGAGGCGCTGGCCACGGCACAAGTCGCCCGGCTGCAGGACCAGGGCTTGCGCGCCGCGATCGCCGACCTCGACGACCGCAGCCGCGACATCATCCAGCGCCGCTGGCTGGCCGACGGCCAATCGGCGACGCTGCACGAGCTGGCTGCCGAGTACGGCGTGTCGGCCGAGCGCATCCGCCAGATCGAAGCCAAGGCGATGAAGAAGATGCGCGGCCAGCTCGCCGATATCGTCTGACGCCGCGGCGCGCCGGGCACCCCTTCGCGGCCGGGCCATGCCCGGCCGCCTGCTTTCCCGCTGCCGCCTACGCGTCGCGCCGCAGCTCGGCCGATCGGGCGTGGGCCTGGAGACCTTCTCCGCGGGCCAGCACCGAGGCGATCGCGCCGAGCCGGCGAGCGCCCTGCTCCGACACCTTGATCAGGCTGGTTCGCTTCTGGAAGTCGTAGACGCCGAGTGGCGACGAGAAGCGCGCACTGCGCATCGTCGGCAGCACATGATTGGGCCCGGCGCAGTAGTCGCCGAGGGCTTCCACCGACCAATGTCCGATGAAGATCGCGCCGGCATGGCGAATCCTGCCAACCAGCGCATCGCCGTCCTCGACCGCCAGCTCCAGGTGTTCGGGGGCAATGCGGTTGGCGATGTCGCAGGCCTCGGCGAGGTCGCGGACGCGGATCAGCGCGCCCCGCCTGGCGAGCGAGGTGGCGATGGTCTCGCGGCGGGGCATCTCCGGCAACAGGCGCTCGATCGCCTGCGCCACCGCCTCTATGAAGCCAGGGTCGGTGCATAGCAGGATCGACTGGGCGAGTTCGTCGTGCTCGGCCTGGGCGAACAGATCCATCGCCACCCAGTCCGGATCGCCGCTGCCGTCCGAGACGATCAATACCTCGCTGGGGCCCGCCACCATGTCGATGCCGACGGTGCCGAACACCCGGCGCTTGGCGGACGCGACGTAGGCATTGCCCGGTCCGACGATCTTGTCCACCTGGGGCACCGACTCGGTGCCGTAGGCGAGCGCCGCCACCGCCTGCGCGCCACCGATCGTGAACACCCGGTCGACGCCGGTGATCGCCGCCGCGGCCAGCACCAGCGGATTGCGCTCGCCCTGCGGGGTCGGCACCACCATGATCAGCTCGCCGACACCGGCCACCTTGGCCGGAATCGCGTTCATCAGCACCGAACTGGGATAGGCCGCCCGCCCGCCCGGCACGTACAGCCCTACCCGGTCTAGGGCGGTGACCTGCTGTCCGAGTTCGGTGCCGTCGTCCTCCGTGTAGTGCCACGACGCCAACGGCTGACGCTCGTGATAGGCGCGAACCCGGGTGGCGGCCGCTTCCAGCGCTTCGCGCTGTGCCGCCGGCAGCGACGCCAGCGCCGCCTGAAGCACCGACGGCGCGAGTTCCAGTTCGACCATCGACGTCGCGTCGAGGCCGTCGAATCGGCGGGTGCACGACAGCACCGCGGCGTCGCCACGGCCACGCACGTCGGCGAGGATCGCCTCGACCGCGTCCTCGATCTGCCGGTCGGTGCTGCCCTCGAACGCCAGCAGGGCATCCAGGGTGCGGGCGAAATCCGCGGCGCTGGAGTCGAGTCTGCGGATCGCTGTCATGCGACGGCTCCGGAAAAGGTGTCCAGCACCGGTTGGATCAGCTCGCGCTTCATCTTCATCGAGGCCTGGTTGACGATCAGTCGGGACGAGATCTGCAGGATCTCCTCGACCTCGACCAGGTCGTTCGCGCGCAGCGTGCCGCCCGAGGACACCAGATCGACGATGGCGTCGGCGAGCCCGACCAGCGGCGCCAGTTCCATCGAGCCGTAGAGCTTGATCAGGTCGAGGTGCACGCCCTTGCCGGCGAAATGCTGTCGCGCCGTGTTGATGTACTTGGTGGCGACGCGGATGCGGCCGCCGGGACGTACC
This sequence comes from Rhodocyclaceae bacterium, assembly GCA_020445745.1. GTDB lineage: Bacteria > Pseudomonadota > Gammaproteobacteria > Burkholderiales > Rhodocyclaceae > Cognatazoarcus. The sequence continues at coordinate 9,264 of JAGRGB010000203.1, forward strand.
GCGGCCGCGTAGTCGAAACCGGCGCGCGTCGCCACGCACATCCGGCAGCGGGCAATGCGCAGATCGAGTGGCTGGTACAGCCCGGTACCGCCGTGCTCGAGCAGAACATCGCGCCCGGCGATGCCGAGATCGGCTGCCCCGTGCTGGACGTAGGTCGGGGTGTCCGTGGCTCGCACGATCACCAGCCGGACGTCCGGCCGGTTGGTGCCGATGATCAGCTTGCGGGACGTTTCCGGATTCTCTGCCGGCTCGATGCCTGCCGCCGCGAGCAAGGGCAGCGTTTCGTCGAAGATGCGTCCCTTGGACAGGGCGATGGTGATGCTGGACAAGGGCTGACGCCTCGAAAAGATTGGGATTCTAGCCGGCAATCGACTGGCTGTCGCGCCGCCCCGGTGCGGCGCGCAGCGTGTCGTGGGAGGGCATCAACGCACGCGCCTGACCCGTGCCCCGAGTTGGCACAGCTTGTCGCCGAGCTTCTCGTAGCCGCGATCGAGGTGGTAGATGCGGTCCACCAGGGTTTCACCCTCGGCCACCAGTCCGGCGATGATCAGGCCCGCCGAGGCGCGCAGGTCGGTCGCCATCACACTCGCCCCCTCCAGCCGGTCGACCCCGCGGACCACCGCGGTGTTGCCGTCGATGCTGATCTCGGCGCCGAGCCTCTGCAGTTCGACGGCATGCATGAAGCGGTTCTCGAAAATCGTCTCGCGAATCACCGCGGTGCCGTCGGCGACGCAGTTGATGGCCATGAACTGGGCCTGCATGTCGGTCGGGAAGGCCGGATAGGGCGCCGTGCGAATGCTCACCGCAGTCAGGCGCTGCGGCGCCGCCAGCTGGATCGCATCGCGTTCGCCGGTGATCTCGCATCCGGCATCGAGCAGCTTGTCCACCACCGCGTCGATATATGCCGTCGACGTGCCGGTCAGGCGGATACTGCCACCGGTGGCGGCCGCCGCACACAGGAAGGTTCCGGTCTCGATGCGGTCAGGCATGATGCGGTGCTCGGCACCGTGCAGGCGGTCCACGCCCTGGATGCGGATGACATCGGTGCCGGCGCCCGAAATGCGCGCCCCCATGGCCACCAGGCAGTTGGCCAGATCGACCACCTCGGGCTCACGGGCGGCATTCTCGATGACCGTCTCGCCGCGGGCGAGGCAGGCTGCCATCATCAGGTTCTCGGTACCGGTCACGGTCACCATGTCGGTGAACAACCTCGCCCCCTTCAGCCCACCGCTGACCGTGGCGTGGATGTAGCCGTGCTCGACCGCGACGGTCGCGCCCATCGCATGCAGACCCTTGAGGTGCTGGTCCACCGGCCGTGCCCCGATCGCGCAGCCGCCGGGCAGCGACACCCGCGCTTCGCCGACGCGGCCCATCAGCGGACCCAGCACCAGGATCGATGCGCGCATGGTCTTGACCATCTCGTACGGCGCCAGCGGATTGTCGAGCCGCGAGGCATCGAGGGTCACGCGGTCACCGTCGCGCTCGATCGCGACACCCATCTGCCCGAGCAACCTGAGCAGGGTCGCGATGTCCTGCAGCTGCGGCACGTTGGTCAGGGTCAGCGGTTCGGCACTGAGCAGTGCCGCGCACAGAATCGGCAGCGCCGCGTTCTTGGCGCCGGAGACCGCGGTCTCGCCGTCCAGCCGCGTACCCCCTTCGATCAGCAGTTTGTCCATCGACGCCCCCTCATTGGTCCAGATTCCGGCAGAACTCGGCCCACTGCGCCGGCGTGAAGGTCTGCAGCTGCAGGGCGTGGATCTCGTTGCCCATCCGACTGCCGAGGGTCGCATAGACCGCCTGGTGCTGGCGCACCCGTGGCCTGCCGGCGAACGCCTCGCTGACGACTATGCCGGTGAAATGGACGCCGTCGTCACCGGCAATCTCGACGTATTCGCAGGCGAGGCCCTGCTCGATCAGTCGCTTGATCTGTTGTGCATCGAACATCTCTGGATCCTCAGCCGCGCAGCTTGTAGCCGCGCGACAACATGTTCAGGGTAAGCCCGGCGACCAGCGCCAGGCACACTACGACGACACCGAGGCTCGCCCACGGCGACACGTCGGACTGGCCGAAGAAACCGTAGCGGAAACCGTCGATCATGTAGAAGAATGGATTGAAGTGGGATATCGCCTGCCAGAATTCCGGCAGCGATCGAATCGAGTAGAACACCCCCGAGAGCATCGTCAGGGGCATGATCAGAAAGTTCTGGAAGCCCGCCAGCTGATCGAATTTCTCCGCCCAGATGCCGGCGACGACACCGAGCGAGCCGAGCATCGCGCCGCCCGTCAGCGCGAACACCAGGATCCATAGCGGCGCCGGGGGACTCAGCTCGACAAACGGCAGTGCCGCCACGCCGACGCCGAGGCCGACGAAGAGGCCCCGCAACACCGATGCCAGCACGTAGGCGGCGTAGAATTCGCGATAGCTGATCGGCGGCAGCAGCACGAACACCAGGTTACCTGTGATCTTGCTCTGAATCAGTGACGATGAACTGTTGGCGAACGCGTTCTGCAGCACCGACATCATGATCAGGCCGGGCACCAGGAAGCTCGTGTAGGACACCCCGGCAAACACTTCGACATGCTCCTCGAGGACATGCGAGAAGATCATCAGGTAGAGCACCGCGGTCAGCACCGGGGCGCCGACGGTCTGGAAGCTCACCTTCCAGAAGCGCAGCACCTCCTTGTACAGCAGCGTCGAGAAGCCGGTCATCGGCTCATGCCCGCATGACACCGACGAACACCGTCTCCAGGTCGGGTTCGCCCAGCTGCATTTCGACGATCTCGCCGCCCGCCTCGCGCAGGCGCCGCAGCATGCCCTCGACCTCGTCGTAGCGCTCCAGCGCGAATTCGAGCCAGCCACGCTCCTGGCGCACCGCGCCGAGATCCGCGGCAAGGGGCGACGCGAGACGCACTCGCAGGGTGTGGGTGGCGAAACGCGCCAGAAGATTTTCGGTGGTGTCCAGCGCGACGACCCGCCCGCTCTTGAGCATCGCGATGCGGGTACACAGGGTTTCCGCCTCTTCCAGATAATGGGTGGTGAGGATCACCGTATGGCCGTCGCGGTTGAGACGGCGCACGAACTGCCACAGCCCCTGACGGAGTTCGACGTCGACGCCGGCGGTCGGTTCGTCGAGAACGATCACCGGCGGCCGGTGCACCAGTGCCTGCGCCACCAGGACACGGCGCTTCATGCCACCGGACAGCGAGCGCATGTTGGTGTCGGCCTTCGCGGTGAGGTCGAGATGGCCGAGGATCTCGTCGATCCAGTCGTCGTTGCGGCGGATTCCGAAATAACCCGACTGGATGCGCAAGGCCTCTCGTACCGTGAAGAACGGGTCGAACACCAGCTCCTGCGGCACCACGCCGAGTTGCCGACGCGCATTGCGATAGTCGCTGACGACGTCGTGGCCCATCACCTTCAGGCTGCCCGCATCGGCCCTTACGAGGCCCGCGAGGGCCGATATCAGCGTCGTCTTGCCTGCGCCATTGGGGCCCAGCAGGCCGAAGAATTCCCCGCCCTCGACGTCCAGATCGACACCGTCGAGCGCGCGCAGGTCGCCGTAGCGCTTGCAGGCGCCCCTGACCTCGATCGCCGGCACGGTCAAGCCGACTGGTCCAGCAAGCGGTCGAGCCGGTAGAGCTCGGCGAGGCTGGCGAGCGCGGCGGGAACAGCGACGAACTTCAGCGTGCGGCCGGCCCGGCGCCGCCAGGCGAGCAACACCGCGATCGCCGCGGAATCGACCTCGGTGACCGCGGACAGGTCGATCGCCGCCACATCCCCGCCGAGCAGCGCCAGCCCGCGGTCACGCACCGCAGGCGCACTCGTCATCGTGATCGGCCCGCTGACGCGCAGGGTGTCGCCGGCGCGCTCGATCACGACTTCTCTGCCACCATGTCGCGGTTCTTCACCTTCAGCGATTCGATCAAGCCGTCGATGCCGGTCTGGCGGACCTGCTGGGAGAACGAAGCGCGGTAGTTGGTGACCAGGCTGACCCCGGCGACGACGACGTCATATACCTTCCAGTTCTCGCCGACCATCTCCAGGCTGAAGTCCATCTGGATCGCCTGGGCACCGGGCTGGCGGATCTCGGTGCGAACCTGGGCGTCGCGATCGTCCGGACGCCCCCGGAACGGCTTGAAGACAATCGTCTGGTTGTCGTACTGGGTCAGCGCGTTGGAGTAGGTACGCACCAGCAGCGTGCGGAACTGCTCGGTCAGCGCCTGGCGCTGTTCCGGGCTCGCACCGCGCCAGTCGCGACCTACCGCGAGCGCAGTCATGTGTCCGAAGTTGAAGTGCGGCAGCACGCGCTCCTCTACCAGGCGGATCGCCTTTTCGGTGTCGCCGGCGCGGATCTCGGTGTCGGCTTCGACCGCCGCAAGCACCTCTTCGGTCAATTGCTTGGTCAGCTCTTCGGGGCCGGGGCCGGCCATCGCAAGGCTGGCAGTGAGGCCGATCGCGGCCGCCGCCAACCAATTGACAAGGTTCTTCCTCATGATCTCATCTCTCTTTCGTTCGCTCTGTGGGTCTGTCGGGGCATTGGGTGGTCAGCGTCCGCCACTGTCGTCCGACCAGTAGTCGTCCTCGCGTTCACGCGGCGGACGGCCGTCATACACCTCGTAGCGGCGGCGCTGGAGGTAGGCTTCGCGCAGGTATACGTAGCGGTCCAGTGCCCCTTCGTCGAGTACCTTGTCGGCCGCCAGCAGGTTGGCCCGGGTATTGACCAGCTTGAGGATGGTGACGCCGGTCTCGGTGACCAGCTGGCCGCCGTACCAGGTGTTGTCCACGGTCAGGTCCACCGCCGTGGCGCCGGCGTCGCGCAGCGTTCGCGGCCCCAGCACCGGCAGCATGAAGTACGGCCCTTCGGCGACGCCCCAGCTGCCAAGCGTCTGGCCGAAATCCTCGTCGTGCCGTTCGAGACCGAACTCGGTCGCGATGTCGAAGATGCCGAGGATGCCGACAGTCGAATTGATCAGCACCCGCGCCAGGTCGGACATGCCGTCGGCGCCCTTGCCCTGCAGAATGTTGTTCACGCCGATCCAGACGTCGCCGATGTTGCCGAAGAAATTGCCGATGCCGGCCCTGAGGGGCAGCGGTGTGAATTTGTCGTAGACCTGGGCGGTAGGCTTCAGAACCGCCTTGTCGAGGCGATCGTTGAACGCGAACACCGCCCGGTTGTAGCCCTCGAGCGGATCGTCGGGATTGTCGGGCGTGGATGCGCAACCGCCGAGAGCGAGCACTGCCGCGACCATCGGCGCTGCCATACGGCCCACCAGCGTTCGACCATGTCTGTGCATGCGTAAATCGTCCGCTTCAATCGTCCCCGGTCATTCCGAGGCCTTGTTGAACAGGAATTGCCCGATCAGCTTTTCGAGCACCACTGCCGACTGGGTGATGCGGATGCGGTCACCGTCGGCCAGCATCGCCGGATCCCCGCCCGCTTCGAGCCCGACATACTGCTCGCCCAGCAGACCCGAGGTCAGGATCGTCGCAATCGTGTCCTTGGGGAATTCAAACGCTTCGTTCATCGACAGCACAACCACGGCGCGGTAGGTTTGTGTATCGAAATTAATGCCCGACACCCGGCCGACCACGACCCCGGCGCTCTTCACCGGGGCGCGCACCTTGAGGCCGCCGATATTGTCGAATTCGGCCTCGACCGAATAGCTGTTCGAAAAACTGCCCGCCGACAGATTGCCGACCTTGAGCGACAGAAACAGCAGCGCGGCGATGCCGATCGCGACGAAGATTCCGACCCACAGGTCGAGGCTAGTGCGGCTCATGATTGTCCCCGGAACATGAATGAGGTGAGCACGAAGTCCAGTGCCAGGATGGCCAGCGCGGAGCTGACCACGGTGCGCGTTATCGCGCGCGATACGCCTTCCGCAGTGGGCGTGCAGTCGAAGCCTTCGAACACCGCGATCAGCGATACCGCGATGCC
>JAGRGB010000204.1 GCA_020445745.1 Rhodocyclaceae bacterium
CTCGACAAGATGTTCCTGAAGGGCATCACGATGGACTCGCTGGCCGACACCTTCACCGACAACGTGAAGCTGCCCGAATACCTGTTCATCGCCTTCCAGTGCACCTTTGCCGGCATCACCTGCGCACTGATCGTCGGCTCGTTCGCCGAGCGCATCAAGTTCAGCGCGGTCCTGCTGTTCAGCGTGATCTGGTTCACCTTCTGCTACCTGCCGATCGCCCACATGGTGTGGGGTGCCGGTGGCTACCTGCTCGACGCCGGCGCGCTCGACTTCGCGGGCGGCACGGTGGTCCACATCAACGCCGGTGTCGCCGGCCTGGTCGGTGCCTACGTGCTCGGACCGCGGGTCGGCTACGGCAAGGAGTCGATGGCCCCCCATTCGCTGACCCTGACGATGGTCGGCGCCTCGATGCTATGGGTGGGCTGGTTCGGCTTCAATGCCGGCTCCAACCTGGAGTCCACCGCGGGCGCCACGCTGGCCTTCATCAACACGCTGCTCGCGACCGCAGGGGCGACCCTGAGCTGGACGATCGCTGAAGGCATCTTCAAGGGCAAGCCCTCGATGCTCGGTGCGGCATCCGGTGCCGTGGCCGGCCTGGTGGCGATCACTCCGGCCTGCGGCAGCGTCGGCCCGATGGGCGCGATCGTGCTGGGCCTGATCGCCGGCGTGATCTGCCTGTGGGGTGTGAATGGCCTGAAGCGCCTGCTCGGCGCGGACGATTCGCTCGACGTCTTCGGCGTCCATGGCGTCGGCGGCATCCTCGGTGCGATCATGACCGGCGTGCTCACCGCGCCGTCACTCGGTGGCACCGGCGGCGACGACTTCTCGATCCCGAGCCAGGTCTGGATCCAGACCGAAGGCGTGCTGATCACCATTGCCTGGTCCGCGATCGTCGCGTTCATCGCCTACAAGCTGGTCGATATCGTGATCGGCCTGCGGGTGCCGGAGGACGAGGAGCGCGAAGGTCTCGACATCACCTCCCACGGCGAAGCCGCTTACGTACGCTGATCCCTCCCTCCTCTTGGTGGTTGGCGCGCGGGGCACCTACGGGTGCCCCGCTTCTGTTTGCGGCAGCGGAGGAGGGGCGGAGCGACGGCGCGGCCAGCGCCGTCAGCGGAAGACGACGGTCTTGTTGTGGTGGAGCAGCACCCGGTCCTCGAGGTGGTAGCGCAGGCCGCGGGCCAGCACCGCCTTCTCGATGTCCTTGCCGTAGCGCACCATGTCGTCGACCGAATCGGAGTGGTCGATGCGGATCACGTCCTGCTCGATGATCGGTCCCTGGTCGAGTTCGGCGGTGACGTAGTGGCAGGTGGCACCGATCAGCTTGACGCCCTTCTCCCACGCCTGGTGGTAGGGCCGGGCACCGACGAAGCTCGGCAGGAAGCTGTGGTGGATGTTGATGATGCGTCCCGGGTAGGCCGCGCACAGCTCCGGCGACAGGATCTGCATGTAGCGCGCCAGCACCATGGTGTCGCCACGCACCTCTTCGAAGATGCGCTGCACCTCGGTATAGGCCCGCGCCTTGTTGTCGCGGGTCACCGGCACGTGATGAAACGGGATGCCGTGGTACTCGACGAAACCGCGGAAGCTGTCGTGGTTCGAGATCACGCACGGGATCTCGATGTCGAGTTCCTTCGACTGCCAGCGGGCAAGCAGGTCGTACAGGCAGTGCTCCTGCTGCGACACCATCACCACGACCCGCTTCTTGACGGCGCTGTCGGTGATCTTCCAGTCCATCCCCAGCTCGTCCGCGATCGGCTGGAAACGCTCGCGGAACTCGGTGAGCATGAACGGCAGCGATTCCGCACGGATCTCGATGCGCATGAAATAGCGGCCGACCGTTTCGCCTTCGCGGGGCGGCTCGGCGTGCAGCGCGGTCTCGAGGATCCAGCCGCGATGTTCGGCGATGAAGCCGGACACCCGGGCGACGATGCCGACCCGATCGGGACACGACGCCGACAAGGTATAGAAGCGCTGGCGATGCATGGCGTCAGGCGGCGATGGCGGCAAACGCCCGGTCGATCTCGACCCGCAGGGCGTCGAAGTCGCGGGTCACCGGGTACTGCGGAAATTCGCGGACGACGTTCTCCGGCGGACGGAACAGGATGCCGCCGTGGGCCTCGCCGAGCATCGCGGTATCGTTGTAGGAGTCGCCGGCGGCGACGACCTGGAAGTTCAGTTCCTTGAAGCGCCGCACCGCCTCGCGCTTCTGGTCGGGCATGCGCAGGTGGTAGTTGACGACGACCCCGTCGGCGTCGGCCTCGAGGCTGTGGCAGAACAGGGTCGGCCAGCCGAGCTGGCGCATCAGCGGCTTGGCGAACTCGTAGAAGGTGTCGGACAGGATCACCACCTGGTAGTGCTCGCGCAGGCCGTCGAGGAACGCCCGCGCGCCCTGCACGGGCGACAGCGTGCCGATCACCTGCTGGATGTCGGCGAGGCCGTGGCGATGCCGCGCCAGGATGTCGAGCCGGTAGCGCATCAGGGTGTCGTAGTCGGGCTCGTCGCGGGTGGTCCGGCGCAATTCGTCGATGCCGGTCTTGTTGGCGAATTCGATCCAGATTTCCGGGACGAGGACCCCTTCGAGGTCGAGACAGACGATTTGCACGGCAGGCTTCCTGTAGGCACGGAAAAACGCGGAATGATAGCGCCAATTTCCGATCCACCGCCTGCTTCGCACCGCGCGAAGCCCGCGCCCGGACGTGCGGCGCCCCACCGCCGACGGGGCACCGGGCGTGATTCGCGGTCGACGGCGGTCAGAGTTGGGGCGGTTCGCCGGCCGACCGGCACCCGACCGCAACGGCGGCACGCAGCACGAAGGCGGCACGGCGCCGGGCGTCGGCGCCGTGCCGCCTTGCGACAGGCCCGGGCAGCCCTATTTGAGCTGTCCCTTGCGCTGGCCCAGGGTCACCTGCCACAGCGCGTCGTTGCCGCTGGCCGGATGCTGGATCGAGATGATGGCGCGCATCGGCACGTTCGGATCGAAGCTCAGGCCGGTCGGTTCGGCGCCCGGGGCACCATGGGTCAGCCAGCGGCCCATCCGTTCCGCGACCCCGTCGCCGTCCTCGTCGATCGCCTGCCAGACGTCGGCGGCGGCCGGCTCCTGGTCCTCGACGATGTAGATGTGGCCGTCGGCATCGATCGCCAGGTTGTCCGGGTTGTTGAACGGGGTGCCGACGGCTTCGCCGGTCGCCACGTCGAGGGTGGACCGGTCGGCGAAGACACTGACCCAGGCCACCTCGCCTTGCAGCCGCACGGCATATACCGCGTCTTCGCTGGTAGCCGTGAAATAGAGGATCTCCTCGCCGTTGCGCGTGCCGATGACGACGTCCTCGGGGCGGCCGTAGGGCGTGGCGCCCATTTCGTCGGCCGCCGCCCGTCCCGCCGTGCCGGTCGGCACCGTGCCGAGGCCCGCGTCGGCAAAGATGAACGGGTCGACGTTGGTCAGGGCATGGCCATCGGCGTCGGTCAGCGGCACCCAGCGGGCCGCGCCGCTGCGCGGCGTCGCCGCATTCGCCGCGGAGTCCCAATTCTCGGCGGGATTGCCGGCGAAGGCGTCGACGGCGAGCACGAAGGTCTGGCCGACGGCGAGGTCGCCCGGCGTGCTCGGGACATACTTGTAGAGCGAGCCCGAGTTGTTTTCATCGACGACGTACATCGTGCCGGCAGCGTCGAAGCGCACGCCCTCGTGCGAGATCGCAGGCACCTTGTCCAGCCAGCGGACACCGGCATCGGCAGCATTGTCGGCGAACGGGTTGGTGATCTCGAACAGGCGCCCGCCGGTGGTCTCCTCGCCGGTGACCACGGTGTCGAAGGGCGTGTAGGTCGCCGGATCGAGGCGCGTGAATTCGTCGTCGAGGGGGTCGAAGCTCGCCGGATCGGGATTGCGCGCCCCGTTGCCGCCGCCGATACCCTGCATCAGCGTGACGAAGCGGCCGCTGGCGACGTCGTAGCGGAAGACGCCGGCGCCGTTGCCCACCTCGGCCGGGATGAAGATCGAGAGGCCGGCATCCGGATAGGCACCCGGGGCCGAGTTTTCCGGCGCCGAGAAGCTCACCATGTCCCAGTTGCCGAAGGTCGCCGGCAGGCCCTGCGCCGTCAGCGTGTCGCGGTCGATGATCTTGACCTGCTTGTAGCCCGGCGGCAGATCGAAGGGCCGGCTCATTTCGGTCCCGATCGACACCGGCTCCTTCGAAGCCTCCAGGGCCGTGCCCCGGGCGAGCGGCGGCACCGCCCCCGCCGACGTGGCGCAGCACGCCGCGGCAATCGCGGCAAACATTCTCGACAAGCTCATCGTTGATCTCCGGATTCGTTAGGTTCGAGCGAAAGCAGCCTTGCTGTCCGCAGCGAAATGGACGTGGCAGCCCCCGGGAATCGAACGGGTTCTGGGCCGCCCTGGACATCGCCGCGCGGAACGGCGGCAGTGTCGGGGTGGCGGGTTACGTCGGCGTTACGGCGCTGTTTCGGTTTCTCGCACCGCCATGAAACCGCCGCTCGCACGCCGGGCACCGCCATCGCGCCGGATGCCGGAGCGCACCGGCGGAAGCGGCGGTGTGCTCGCGCGGCATTGCCGCGAAACGACGATTGCCCCCCCGATTCGCCGTGGCGGCGCGAGAGCGATCAGGCGCGCTCGGCTAGCGGGTGGACGATGGCATCTACAGCGCCAGCAGATTCCTGACCCGCAGGCCCTGCTCGGCGAAGCAGCGCAGCAGTTCGCGCTGGTGCTCGAAGTCGCGGGTCTCGGCCTGCAGGATCACTTCGGTCATGCCGACCGGCACATGCAGTTCTCCGCGGCGGTGCTCGACGTGGCGGATGTTCATGCCGAGCGCGGCGACCTCGCGGATCGCGCGCAGCAGCTGGCCGGGGGCGTCGGCGATGGTCACCGCGATGCTCATCAGGCGGCCGGACGAGGCCAGGCCGTAGTCGATCGAGCGCCCGACCAGGCTCATGTCGACGTTGCCGCCGGATATCACGCAAGCCACCCGATCACCGGCAGCCAGGCGCAGCTTGCCCTGCATCAGCGCGGCGAGGCCGACCACGCCGGCGCCCTCGCCGATCGTGCGGGTGCGCTCGAGCAGCAGCACCATCGCCTCGGCGATGGCGTTGTCGTCGACGGTGACGATGCGATCGACGCAGGCGGCGATCACCCGCCGGGTGAGCTTGCCGGGACGCTTGACGCGAATGCCGTCGGCGATGGTGTGGGCCGCCGACGGCACCTCTTCGATCGAGCCGTCCTCGAGGAAGCGACGGTACGGCGCGACCGCCTCGGACTGCACGCCGACCACGCGGATTGCCGGGTTCTGCAGTTTCAACGCGAGGGCGACGCCGGAGATCAGCCCGCCGCCACCGAGCGGGACGACGGCGACGGTGGTGTCCGGCGCATCTTCGAGCATCTCCAGTCCACAGCTCGCCTGGCCGGCGATGACGTCCCAGTCGTCGTACGGGTGGAGCAGGGCCAGGCCCTCCGAGCTTGCCAGATCGCGGGCGCGGGCGGCGGCCTGCTCGAGGCTGTCGCCCTCGAGCTCGACCCGGGCGCCGAGGCTGCGGCAGGCGTCGATCTTGGTCAGCGGCGCGCCGCGCGGCATGACCACCGTGCATGGCAGGCCGGCCAGCCCGGCAGCCCAGGCCACGCCCTGGGCATGGTTGCCGGCCGATGCCGCGATGACGCCGTGGCCGACCGCGCCGGCCTCGATCAGGCGGCGGATCTTCAGGGTTGCGCCGCGGATCTTGAACGAGCCGGTGCGCTGCAGGTTCTCGAGCTTGAGCCCGACCGGCACGCCGACGCGCCGCGACAGGGTGTCGTCGGTCCACTGCGTGGTGCGCACCACGGCGTCGCCGATCTCGCCGCGTGCGCGCCGCAGCGCGGCGAGATCGAGGGGCAGTTCCGGCGACAGGGCGTTCATGGGGCACCTCCGGCGGTGGCTTCCGCCCGATTCTCCGGCGCGCGCGCCGTGGCTGACAAGCGCCGTGGCTCAAGTCGCGCCGCCAATCTTCCGTTATCCCGCCATCGTCGGCGCGCCAGGCCGACTTGACCCGCGCAGCCGCCGATCCTCCCATGCCCGGACTCCTCGTCCTGTCGCTGAGCCTGCTCGCCGCCCTCGTCTGCTGCCTGTACCTGATCCGCGGCCTGCGGCGCCGGCTCGACCACCTGGACTCGCGTCTGGCCGCCTTCGAGGAGTTCTCCAGCGACTGGATCTGGGAACAGGATGCCGACTTCCGCTTCACCGACAGCGGCCCGGACGCGACCGACGGCGCCGTCCGTGGCGGCGAGATCGGCCACACGCGCTGGCATGACGGCGCCGCGCTGGTGGACCCCGGGGCGATGGCGGAACACCGCCAGCAATGTGAGCAGCACCTGCCCTTCTGCGACTTCCAGTACGGCCTGCGCCAAGCCGATGACAGCGTGCGCTGGTTCGTGGCCAGCGGCTGTCCGGTGTTCGACGACGACGGCCGTTTCACCGGCTACCGCGGCCTCGCCCGCGAGGAGACCCGCCGGCTGAAGATGGAGCGCGCGCTGCGCCGCAGCGAGCAGCACCTGGCGGCGGTTGCCGCCGGTTCGCCGGTACCGATGTTCGCCCTCGACGACCGCGGCCGGGTGATTCTGTGGAATCGCGGCTGCGAGGTGGTGCTCGGCGTGCGCGCCGACGAAATGCTCGGCCGTCGCGACGTCTGGCGGGCCTTCTACGGCGAGGCCCGGCCGGTGCTCGCCGGCTGCGTGCTGGCGCCCGATCCGCAGGCGGCGGCGGCGCGCCTCTACGGCGCCCGGGTGAAACCGTCCGAGAGCATTCCCGGCGCACTGGAGGCGGAAGGATTCTTTCCGCGGATGGCCGGCCGCGACCGCTGGCTGGCCTTCGTCGCGGCACCGATGCTCGACGACGACGGCCAGGTCATCGGCGCCATCGAGACGGTCCAGGACATTACCGAGCGCAAGCTCGCCGAGCAGCAGCTCGAACAGCGCAACGCGACCCTGCGGGCGCTGATCGACAACATGCCGAGCGGCATATCGCTGGTCAATGGCGAACTCGAACTGGTGGCCTGGAACGAGCGCTTCCTGGCGCTTCTCGATCTGCCGGCCTCGCTGTTCGAGCAGGCACCAGTGCGCGTCGAGGACATCTACCGCTTCAATGCCCGGCGCGGCGAGTACGGCGACGGCGACGTCGAGGCCCAGGTGGCCGCGCTGATGGCTTCGGCGGCGCAGATCGCCGGCGGCGCACGGGAGCGCAGCAGGCCCGGCGGCACGACGCTGGAGATCCGCACCGCGCCGATGAACGGCGGCGGCTTCGTCAGCATCTACACCGACATCACCGCGCGCAAGGCAGCCGAGGCCGCCCAGCGCCTGCAGAGTGCCTACCTGGCGGCGGTCATCGACCATCTGCCGCAGGGCATCAGCGTGTTCGACCACGAGCTGCGGCTGAAGCACTGGAACGGGCGGCTGTCGGAGATCTGCGACCTGCCCGCCGAATTCCTGCATGCCGACGCGCGCTTCGAGGATCTGGTTCGCATCCCGGCGGCGCGCGGCGAGTACGGCCCGGGCTCCCCCGAGGAACACGTCGAGCGACTGCGGTCACTGGCGCTGCAGTTCGAGCCCCACAGCTTCGAGCGCGCCCGCCCCAACGGCAAGGCACACCTGGTGGACGGCCGGCCGATGGTGGTGGACGGGCGCATCGCCGGATTCGTCACGACCTACACCGACATCACCGAGCGCCGTCGCAACGAACGCCTGCTGGAACGCCAGCGAGCGGAACTGGAGGCCGCCCAATGCACCGCCCACATCGGCAGCTGGCGCTGGCCCGCGACCGCTGCACGGCCCGAGTGCTCGGCCGAGATGCTGCGTCTGCTGGGCGTCGACGAGATCGTCCCGCGCCATGCGCTGCGGCGGTTCCTGCGGCGGGTGCTGCCGGCGGAACGGGCCACCCTGGTCGCCGCGGTGCGTGCCCTGGTGGCATCCGGCGAGCGCCTCGACGGCGTCTGGCGTCTCGGCGGCGAAGACCGCAAGCAGTTGTTCCTGCGCCTGGTGGCCAACGTCGAACGCCATCGGGACGGCCGGATCATCGCCTACTCGGGCATCGCCCAGGACGTCACCGAGCTGCGCAAGGCGGAAGACGCGCTGCGGGCCAGCGGCGAAATGCTCAAGACGATCTTCGAGCAGGGCCCGGTGCCGCTGGCCCTGGTGCGCATCGACAGCGAGGTGATGGTGATGGCCAACCGCGCCTGGCGACAGCTGTTCGCGGCCGAGCAGGCGGTGGTGGTCGGTCACACCCTCGGCAGCGTCGACATCTGGCGCGATCGCGAAACCTGGACGCGCCTGCGCGAGCGGCTGCGCCGCGGCCACGACATCGTGGATTTCGAGGCGGCCCTGATCCGCCACGACGGTGGCGAGCTGGTCTGCGAGATCTCCGGCCGTGCGGTCGAGGTCGAAGGCGACCCGCTGATGCTGGCCTCTTTCGTCGATGTCACCGAGGAGCGGCGCATCCGGGCCGAGATCGAGGCGCTCAACGCCAGCCTCGAAAATCGTGTGTGGGAGCGTACCTCCGAATTGCGTTCGGCCAACGAGCACCTGGCGAAGGCCATGCGGCAGCTGGTGCAGGCCGAGAAGCTGGCCTCGCTCGGCGGGCTGGTGGCGGGCATCGCACACGAACTCAACACACCGCTCGGCAATGCCACCACGGTGGCCAGCGCGCTGCGCGAGCGGGTCGTGCGCTTCGGCGACGATGCGGCCTCGGGTCGCATGCGCCGCTCCACGCTGAAGGAGTTCGTCAGCGGCTGCGACGAGGCGACCGTGCTGTTGGAGCGCAACGTCAATCGCGCCGCGCGGCAGGTGGCGCACTTCAAGCAGGTGGCGGTGGACCAGGCGAGCGAGCGGCGGCGGCGCTTCGACCTGCGCACCACGATCGAGGAGGTGGTCAGCGCGCTGAGCCCCCAGCTGCGCCACAGCCGCCACGCCGTGCGCATAGAGATCGACGAGGGCATCGAACTCGACAGCTTCCCCGGACCGCTCGAACAGATCGTCACCAATCTGGTCGAGAACGCGCTGATCCATGGCTTCGACGGCGACGACGCCGGCGTGATCCGCATCGTCGCGGCGAACGACGGCGGCCCGACGGTGGCGATCGAGATCTGCGACGACGGCCGCGGCATGACCCGCGAGGTACGCGACCGCGCGTTCGATCCGTTCTACACCACGCGCCTCGGCAAGGGCGGCAGCGGACTCGGCCTGTACATCGTGTTCAACCTGGTCACCAGCGTGCTCGGCGGCAGCATCACGCTGACCAGCGAGCCCGGCCATGGCACCTGCTTCCACGTGGACATGCCGCGCGTCGCGCCGGAAGCCAGGCAGCCGGACGGATGACGCCGGCGGCCGGCGACGGCCGTCAGTCCTGCAGCGCCTCCAGGGCTTCGTGGAGTTCGAGCCAGCGATTCTCGGCGTCGTCGATCGCTTCGGCGAGCATCGCCTGGCGCTTCAGGACGGCCTGCACCGCATCGCCGTCGCCGCCCTGGTAGAAGGCCGGGTCGGCCACCTGGGCGTCGATCGCTTCCTTCTCCCGGTGCCACGCCGCCAGCCGCTTCTCGATCTCGGCGAGCTCCCGGTTCAGCGGCCGCCGCGCCGCCAGCCGGGCCTGGCGCCCGGCTGCGACCGCCGCGCGTTCCTGCTGGCGATTGCGGCGGTCTGCGTCGCGCTCCGGGCACTGGCTGTCGGACGCCAGCCGGGCACGCTGCCGTGCGAGCCAGTCGCGGTAGTCGTCGAGGTCGCCGTCGAAGGGCGCCACGCGGCCGTCATGCACCAGCAGGAAGCGGTCGCAGGTGGCACGCAGCAGGGCGCGGTCGTGGGAGACGATCAGCATCGCGCCGGCAAAGGCCTGCATCGCCACCGTCAGCGCATGGCGCATCTCCAGGTCGAGATGGTTGGTGGGCTCGTCGAGCAGCAGCAGGTTGGGTCTACGCCAGATCAGCAGGGCCAGCGCGAGACGCGACTTCTCGCCGCCCGAGAACGGGCCGCAGGGGCTGGTCGCGGCGTCGCCGCGAAAATCGAAGCCGCCGAGGTAGTCGCGCAGCTCCTGCTCGCGGACCGCCGGATCCAGCCGCTGCAGGTGTGCCAGCGGCGATTCGTCGGGCCGCAGGGATTCGAGCTGGTGCTGCGCGAAGTAGCCCAGGGCCAGCCCCTTGCCTTCCCGGCGCTCTCCGCCGCCGGGTGCCAGATGGCCGGCGAGCAGCTTGATCAGGGTCGACTTGCCGGCGCCGTTGCGCCCCAGCAGCCCGATCCGCTCGCCCGGGCGCAGGCTCAGCCCGACGCCGGCGACGACCGCCCGGCCGCCGTAGCCTGCCTCCGCATCCTCGAGTTGCAGCAAGGGATCCGGCGACGCCTCGGGTTCGCGAAAGGCAAACGTGAATGGGGTGTCCACATGGGCGGCAGCGATCAGTTCCATGCGCTCCAGCGCCTTGATCCGGCTCTGCGCCTGGCGGGCCTTGGTGGCCTTGGCGCGGAAGCGCTCGACGAAGCGATGGAGGTGGGCACGCTCGCGCTGCTGGCGCTCGTACAGGGCCTGCTGCTGGGCGAGCCGCTCGGCCCGCACCCGCTCGAAGGCCGAATAGCCACCGGGATAGAGGCTCACCCGCTGCTGCTCGATGTGGGCCACGTGGCCCACCACCGCGTCGAGGAAGTCCCGGTCGTGGGAGATCAGCAGCAGCGTGCCGGGATAGTCGCGCAGCCATTGTTCGAGCCAGATCACCGCGTCGAGGTCGAGGTGGTTGGTCGGTTCGTCGAGGAGCAGCAGGTCCGAGCGGCACATCAGCGCCTGCCCCAGATTGAGCCGCATCCGCCAGCCACCGGAGAACGACGCCACCGGCCGCGCGACGTCGGCCTCGCCGAAACCGAGCCCGTCGAGCAGGGCCGCCGCGCGCGCCGGCGCGGCATAGGCTTCGATCTCCTGCATGCGGCCGTGCAGAAGCCCGATCGCCTCGCCGTCGTGGGCCGCCTCGGCGTTGGCCAGCTCGCGCTCGATGCGGCGCAGCTCGCGATCGCCGTCCAGCGTGTAGTCGATCGCGCTGCATTCGAGGGCCGGCGTCTCCTGCGCGACGTGGGCGATCTCCCACGACGGCGGCATCTCCAGATCACCCTGATCCTGATGCAGTTCGCCCCGCAACAAGGCAAACAGGCTCGACTTGCCACAGCCGTTGGCACCGGTCAGGCCGACCTTCCAACCGGGGTGGATCTGCAGGTTCACATCGTCGAACAGAACCTTTGCGGCGCGCGCGAGGCGCAGCTTCCTGAACTGGATCACGGCGGGACGGAGGGAGGCGACAAAGCACCGATTCTAGCCCGCCTTCCCGTCCCGCTCCCGGCTCGGCACCTCACCATCGCTGCGATCGGGCGCTAGAGCTTGCTGCGGGTCGTTCAGGCCCCGGAACTGGCAGCTCAACGACGGGAGACGTCTGAAAGCTGTCGGGCGAGCTAGTTCAGGTGTTCGGCC
>JAGRGB010000205.1 GCA_020445745.1 Rhodocyclaceae bacterium
ACTTCCGCGTCAAGCGCTATATCGCGAAATACACCATCAATCCGGCGCTGACCCACGGCATCGCCCACGAGGTGGGGTCGATCGAGGTCGGCAAGCTGGCCGACCTGGTGGTCTGGAAGCCGGCCTTCTTCGGCGTCAAGCCGAGCCTGATCGTCAAGGGCGGGATGATCGCCGCGGCGGCGATGGGTGACCCCAACGCGTCGATCCCGACACCGCAGCCGGTGCACTACCGGCCGATGTTCGGCGCCTTCGGCGGCGCCCTCGACACCGCCCTGACCTTCGTCTCGCAGGCCTCGCTGGCCGGCGGCCGGCTCGACCACCTGAAGCTCGCGCGGCCGTTGTCGGCGGTCCGCGGGGTGCGTTCGGTGGTCAAGGCCGACATGGTGCATAACAACTGGCTGCCGACGCTCGAGGTCGATCCCGAGACCTACGAGGTGCGGGCCGACGGCCAGTTGCTGACCTGCGACCCGGCGGCCGAGCTGCCGCTCGCGCAACGCTATTTCCTGTTCTGAGGGAGGACCACATGCTCGCCATCGAGCGACTCTACGACGGGCCAGAAGCCCCGTCCGACTTTCTCGAACTGTGTTTCGACTACCGCACCCGCAGCCGCCTTCGCGCCCGCACCGCCGGCGGCGTCGAGGTCGGCCTGTTCCTGCCGCGGGGCACGATCCTCCGCGGCGGGCAGAAGCTGCAGGCCGGTGACGGTTCCGTGATCGGCGTGCGTGCCGCGGTCGAGGCATTGACCGAGGCCCGCTGTGCGGATCCGCTGATGCTGGCGCGGGCGGCCTACCACCTCGGCAATCGCCACGTCGCGGTCGAGATCGGGGAGGGCCGCCTGCGGATCGTCGCCGACCACGTGCTCGGCGGCATGCTCGCCGGCCTCGGCATCGAACTGCGGGCGGTCGATGCCCCGTTCGAACCGGAGGCCGGCGCCTACGCCCTTGGTCATCAGCATCCGGGTGAGGGGGCCGGTGGCGCCCGCATCCACGAATACCGGCGGAGTGCATGAGCGCCGCCTTCGCGCGGCGAGCGGAGGGAATTCCGGTGAGCGGCCCCGGCCTGCCCCTGGTGCGCCTGCTGCAGTTGTCGAGCCCGACCCTGCCGGTCGGCGCCTACACCTACTCCCAGGGGCTCGAGTGGGCGGTGGAGAGCGGCGCCGTCGTTGACGAGCATGGCGCCGGCCGCTGGATCGGCGACCAGCTCGAGTGGAACGTCGCCGGATTCGAGGCGCCGCTGGTGGCCGCCGTGATGCGGGCCTGGACCCGCGGCGACGGTGCCACCCTGGCGCGTCTCAACGAGGATTTCCTGGCGAGCCGCGAATCGGCCGAATTGCGCGCCGAGACGGCGCAGATGGGGTACTCCCTGCGGCGCCTGCTGGTGGCACTTCCGGCCTTCGCAGGAGATCCGGCGGCGGTGTCCCGGCTCGACGAATTCGACGAGATCGCCTATCCGCTGGCCTGGGCGGCCGCAGCGGCCCACTGGCAGGTGGCGCCGGCGGATGCGCTCACCGCCTACCTGTGGGCATGGCTCGAGAACCAGGTGATGGCGGCCGTCAAGTGCGTCCCGCTCGGCCAGTCCGCGGGCCAGGGCCTGCTGTCGCTGATCGGCGAGCGTGTTCCGGGCCTGGTCGCCGAGGCGCTCGACCTGGCGGAGAACGGCTGGAGCAACTTCGCCCCGGGGCTCGCGATCGCCAGCGCCCGCCACGAAACCCAGTACACCCGATTGTTCCGGTCATGACCGGCAAGGAGAGATCGACATGAACAGCAGTCAGGCCCTGCGCGTCGGCATCGGCGGGCCGGTCGGCTCCGGCAAGACCGCGCTGACCCTGGCGCTGTGCCGGGCACTGCGCGACCGCTACGACATCGCGGTGGTGACCAACGACATCTACACCGCCGAGGATGCGCAGTTCCTGGTGCGCAACGAGGCCCTCGAACCGGAGCGCATCATCGGCGTCGAGACCGGCGGCTGCCCCCATACCGCGATCCGCGAGGACGCCTCGATCAACCTCGAGGCGGTGGATCGGCTGAATCACCGATTCCCGGGGCTCGACATCGTCTTCGTCGAGTCCGGCGGAGACAATCTGGCGGCCACCTTCTCGCCGGAACTCTCCGACCTGACGATCTACGTGATCGACGTCTCGGCCGGGGACAAGATCCCGCGCAAGGGCGGGCCCGGCATCTGCAAGTCCGACCTCCTGGTGATCAACAAGATCGACCTGGCGCCGCTGGTCGGCGCCAGCCTCGAGGTCATGAACGCCGATGCCCGACGGATGCGCGGTGACCGGCCGTTCGTGTTCAGCAACCAGAAGAGCGGTCAGGGCCTGGACCGGATCATCGCCTTCATCGAGGCCGAAGGCCTGCTCGGTCGGCACCCGCCCCGGCCGGTCAGCGCCTGAGCGTCGTGGCGCCGGCATGAGCACCACCCGACCGCGACGCGCGTCGAACCGGCCTGGCGGACGTCGCTCGTGCGACCGTATCGCCAGGACGACCGCCAAGCCCTGCATATGCTGTCCTCTGCGGAGAATTCCATGAACCTTCGACACCTCCTAGTCGGCATCCCCCTCGCGGTGGCCAGCACTGTCGCGGCCGCGCATCCCGGCCACCTCGGCGGCAGCCTGCTCGCCGGCTTCGCGCATCCCGTGCTCGGCCTCGACCACCTGCTCGCGATGCTGGCGATCGGCGCCTATGCGGCGCAGCGACCCGGGCGGGCGGGCTGGGCGTTGCCGGCGACGTTCGTGCTGGCGATGCTGGGCGGCGCGGTGGCTGCGGCGCTGGGACTGAGCCTGCCGTGGATCGAGCAGGGCATCGCAGCGTCGCTGATCGTGCTGGGCGTGCTGCTGGCGTGCACGATCCGCGTCGCCGACGGTGCCGTCGCCGCACTGGTGGCGGGCGTCGCGGTGCTCCACGGGCACGCCCACTACCTGGACATGGGGCATCAGGCGGCTGCCGCCTACGCATCGGGTTTCGCGGCCGCCGCGGTGGCGATCCAGGCGGCCGGCTACGGGCTTGCGCGGCGGCTTCCAGCAAGCCGCGCGGGGCGCTGGCTGAAGGGGGCGCTGGGCGGCGTGGTGGCCCTTGCCGGGCTCTTCCTGCTGGCAGGCTGAGGATGTTCCTGCTGCCCTCGTCGGCCGCCCGGCGAGAACCCGCGGACGCGTCCCGGACGTGGGTCCGGGTGCGCGCCGGAGAATTGTCGCCGCCGATGCGGAACTCGATTGAACGGCTCCCGGGCCTGCTAGTCTTTAAGCGGTAGCAGCCCGGAGGTTTGGATGCCCAATCGACTCAGCAACGAAACATCGCCGTACCTGCAGCAGCACGCCAACAACCCGGTGGACTGGTGGCCGTGGTGCGACGAGGCGCTCGACACCGCCCGTCGCGAGGACCGTCCGATCCTGCTTTCGATCGGCTATTCGGCCTGTCACTGGTGCCATGTCATGGCCCACGAGTCGTTCGAGGATCGCGCCATTGCCGATCTGATGAACCGTGACTTCGTGAACATCAAGGTGGACCGCGAGGAGCGGCCCGATCTCGACCACATCTATCAACTGGCCCATCAGATGCTGAACGGCCGGGCCGGTGGCTGGCCGCTGACGGTGTTTCTGGCGCCCGACGGCACGCCGTTCTATTGCGGCACCTATTTTCCGCGTGAGAGCCGTTACGGTCTGCCCGCCTTCGCCGACCTGCTGGCCCGCGTCGCGGCCGCCTGGCGCGGGCAGCGCGAGGCGCTGGAAGGCCAGAACCGCGAATTGCGCGAGGCGCTGGACCGGCACAACAGAGCCGCCGTGCCCGAGAAGCCGACGGCCCGGATACCCCAGGCGCTGCGCAAGCACCTGCTCGCGGCCCACGACGAACGCTGGGGCGGATTCGGCGCGGCACCGAAGTTCCCCCATGCGGCCGACCTCGATTTCCTGTTGCGGCGCAGCGTATCGCACAAGGACGAGTTCGCCCGCAAGGCGGTGATCCACACCCTGGAGCATATGGCCAGTGGCGGTATCTTCGACCAGCTCGGCGGCGGCTTCTTCCGCTACAGCACCGACGAGCGTTGGGAGATCCCCCATTTCGAGAAGATGCTCTACGACAACGGCCCGTTGCTGGCGCTGTACGCCGACGCCTTTCTGCTCGACGCGCGGCCCTTGTTCTGCGATGTCGTCGAGCGCACCGCGCGCTGGGTGCTGCGCGAGATGCAGGCCGAGGACGGCGGCTACTTCGCGGCGCTGGATGCCGATTCGGAAGGCGAGGAGGGGGCGTTCTACGTCTGGGACGTGGACCTTCTCCGGGCGGCACTGCCGCCCGAGCAGGTGGCGATGGTGGACGCCCACTACGGGCTCGAGGAGCCGCCCAATTTCGAGCAACGGGCATGGCATCTGCGGGTACGCACGCCGGTGGACGAGATCGCCCGCAGCATCGGCCTGGGGCTGGACGCCGCCCGCGATCGGATCGATGCCGCGCGCCAGCGCCTGCTGGAGGTGCGGGCCACGACGCGCACGCCGCCGGGGCGCGACGAAAAGGTACTGGCGGCCTGGAACGGCATGATGGTGCGTGGCATGGCGCGCGCAGGGCAGGTCATGCGCCGCGGCGAATGGATCGAATCGGCGCAGCGCGCCATCACCTTCGCCCGTGACCGGATGTGGCACGAGGGGCGATTGCTGGCCTGCTACAAGGACGGCCAGGCGCGCTTCAGCGGCCGCCTGGACGACTACGCCTTCCTGCTCGACGGCACGCTGGCCGCGCTCCAGGCCGAGTACCGCGGCGAGGACATGGATTTCGCGATGGCCCTCGCCGAAGGCCTGCTCGAGCGCTTCGAGGACCGCGAGCACGGCGGCTTCCTGTTCACCGCCCACGACCATGAGCCCTTGCTGACGCGCCCGCGGGAGGGCCGCGACGGCGCGATGGCGGCCGGCAACTCGGTGGCCGCGCTTTCCCTGTTGCGCCTCGGCCACCTGTCCGGCGACAGCCGCTTCGTGGGCGCCGGCGAGCGCGCGGTCGAGGCCTGGTCGGCAGCCGCCGACCAGTCGCCCGAAGGATTCTCGAGCCTGATGGTGGCTGCCGAGGAGATGCTGCTGCCGCCGGTCAGCGCGGTGGTCTATGGGCCGGGGGCGTCGATGGGCGGCTGGCAGGAGGCGCTGGCGGGCCTCTATCTGCCCCATGCGATCAGCGTCTGCGTGCCCGAGGAAGCCGAGGCGCCGGAGTGCCTGCGTCGCCGCGGGCAACATCGTGTCAACGGATGGGTGTGCTGGGGCGTTGAATGTCTGCCCCCGGCGAACCGGGCCGACGATTTCATCAGGATACTTTCCGAGATGGTCAACGCCCCGGGGATAAGTTAGTATTGCGCCGGTTTTTTGCCACCTACACAAGAGGGAATCAACAATGAAAGTGTTCGTTGTCGCTGCCGTTGCCGCAGGCCTCCTGAGCGCCGCTCCTGCCTTCGCCGATGAGGCCATGGCCAAGTCGAAGAACTGCCTCGCCTGTCACTCCGTGGACAAGAAACTGGTCGGCCCCGCCTACAAGGACGTGGCTGCGAAGTACAAGGGCGATGCCGGCGCTGCGGCGATGCTCGCCGAGAAGGTCCAGAAGGGTGGTTCGGGCACCTGGGGTCAGATCCCGATGCCGCCCAACCCGCAGGTCAACGCCGAAGAGGCCAAGCAGCTCGTCGAGTGGATCCTGAGCCTGTAATCCGGCTTCGCACCGGATCCGTGAAAAGCCCGCCGTTCGGCGGGCTTTTTTACGTGGTGCGGGACGAGCAGGGCGCCGGAGCGCGGCGCGTCACTGCACGCGCTGGCCGGTGAACCAGCCGGGCGGGACCTCGCGGAACAGGCCCTCGACGACCTCCGCGCTGGCCGGCGGGCTGAAGTAGAAGCCCTGCATCGCATCGCAGCCGAGCGCTGCCAGCTGGTCGAGCTGGTCGGTCGTCTCGACCCCCTCGGCGACGATGCCGAGGCCGAAGCCGCGGGCGATGCCGGTGATCGCGCTGACGATGGGATTGCCGCCGTGCTTCATCTCGCTGACGAAGCAACGGTCGATCTTCAGGCTGCTGATCGGGAAGCGCTGCAGATAGCCCAGCGCCGAATAGCCGGTGCCGAAATCGTCGATCGCGACGCCGACACCGAGGTCGCGCAACTGGGCGATCTTCTGCGCGCCGGAGTGACCTTCGCACATCATCAGGTGTTCGGTGATCTCCACCTCGAGGGCGGGGGCCGGCAGCCGGTAGTTGGCGAGCCGGCGCGACACCTCGCCGACGATGTCGCCGTGCTCGAAATCCCTCGGCGACAGATTGACCGACATGCGCACGTCGCGGTGTCCCAGTCGTCGCCAGCGCGCGAGCTGGGCGCAGGCACGGTCCAGCACCCAACTGCTGATGCCGCCGATCAGGCCGATCTCCTCGGCCACGCTGACGAACTGGTTCGGGTTGAGCAGGCCGTGGTCGGGGTGGTGCCAGCGCAGCAGGGCTTCGGTACCGACCACCCGGCGCTGCCTGGTGTCGATCTGCGGCTGGAAGCACAAGCGGAACTCGTCGTGCTCGAGGGCCTGGCGCAGGTCGTTCTCGAGGCACACCCGTTGCCGATAGTTGGCGTTGAGCTCTGGCCCGAAGAAGCAGTGGCCGTTCTTGCCGCTGCGCTTGACCTGATACATCGCGATGTCGGCATGCTGGATCAGCAGGTCGGCGACCTCCCCGTCCTTGGGATAGACGGCGATGCCGACGCTGACGGTGACGCGGAAGTCGCCGTGCTTGAGCTGGAACGGCTCGTGCAGCGTCTGCAGGATCTTCAGGGCGATGCCTTCGGCGTCGTTCGGGCTGGAAAGGTCGGGCAGCAGCGCGAGGAACTCGTCGCCGCCGACACGTGCCAGGGTGTCGCCCTTGCGCAGGCTCTGGCGCAGGCGACTGGCGACGCCCCGCAGCAGGTGGTCGCCCTCGCCGTGACCATAGGTGTCGTTGACCAGCTTGAAACGGTCCAGGTCGATGAACAGCACCGCCAGCGAGCAGCCTCGCCGCTGGGCCTGGGCGAGCGCCAGCTCCAGCCGGTCGTGGAACAGCAGGCGGTTGGGCAGGCGCGTGAGCTGGTCGTGGTAGGCCTGGTAGACGATCATCTCCTCGGCCCGCTTGCGGTCGGAAATGTCGCGCGCGACACCGTAGGTGCCGATCAGCCGTCGACGGCCGTCCCGGGCGTCGCGGCCCAGCACCGGCTCGGTGTTCAGCGAGAAGGTCAGCACGTCGGCCTTGCCGGCCGGCCCGGCCGGATTGCGCTGGAGCTTCAGTTCCAGCCGCAGCGCCTCGCGGGAGGGTTGTTCCGGATTGCAGTACAGCTCCTGCAGGCGCGCGCGATCGTCGGCATCGGCGATCTCGGCGATTGCCCGGCCGAGCAGTTGCCGACGTTCGTAGCCGAGCAGCGATTGGACACGCGGATTGACGTAACGGAATCGCCCCTGCGGGTCGAGCATGAAGACGATGTCCGGCGAGCTCTCGACGAGATAGCGATAGAGGCGTTCGGATTCCTTGAGCCGCAGCCCGATGCGCCGGTTGGTTCGTTCCAGACCGGCCTTGTGCAGGGCCTTGTCGACGGTGTGCTGGATCTGCGCCAGGTGATAGGGCTTGCGCAGAAAATCGTCGGCGCCGCGGCGCAATGCACCGATCGCGACATCGATGCCGTCTTCGCCGGACAACATCACGACGGCGTCGTCGCGCTGATTCTCGGCGAGCCAGTCGAGCACGCTGAGTCCGCTGCCGTCGGGCAGGCGATGGTCGAGCAGGATCAGGTCGTAGTGACGCCGGGGCAGCGATTCGACCGCCTCGGCGAGCGAGCCGGCAAGGTCGAAGCGGCGCCCCGGCGCCGCCAGCAGGTGGGGCAGCGAGCGCCGCAGCGGCTCGTCGTCATCCACCACGAGGATGTGACTGATCCGCGTGCCGGGCTTGTCCTCAGCGCCGGTCAGTTCGGCAAGCAGGAACGGCTCGCCGTCGGCATCCATCGCATTTCATACGCCTCATGTCACTGTTTCTGGCGGTCCATCATGCATTAAGCGCGTGCCGGAATAAAGATCTGCATCCCGGTCCCGGCCTTGTCCTGGCTGCGGCAGATCATTGCAGCGTTGTACTCGTGCAACAGTTCGCGCACGATCGACAGCCCCGAGCCCCGGTTGCCCTCGCCCTTGGCGCTGTCTCCGAGGGCGTACAGATTCTCGAAACGCTCCTGCGGCATGCCGGGGCCGTTGTCGACGACCCGGATCTCGACGCACAGGCGACCGTCCACGGCCACCGGGCCGCTCGACGCCAGCGTCACGCGGCCGCCCGCGGGCAACGCTTCGGCGGCGTTGCGCAGCAGGTTGAGCAGGATCTGGCGCAATATCGAGCGCGGCATCCGGGCAGCCGGCAGGCTTGCCGCCAGGCGCAGCTCGAGGCTCAGGCCACGACTTGCGAACAAGGTGTCGGAACACAAGGTCGCGAGGTCGCGAAGGACCTCGTTGGGCAGGCAGTAGGGCGCCTCGTCGTCACCGCCATCGGTGTCGCCCATGCGGCGCAGCATCTGGCCGATGCGGTCGATCTCGCTGCCGAGGATGGCGAGATCCTCGCGGGTCTTGGCGTCTGCCCCGTGGCGCTCGCGGATCAGGTCCAGATAGCTGCGGATCAGGCTCAACGGGTTGCTGGTTTCGTGCTGCATGCGTCGGACGCGGTCGCGGAACCCCCGCAACGCCGATTCCTCGCGGGCCTCGCGCTCGGCCAGCCGTCTGCGCATGCGCATCAGTTCGCCGAGGGCGCTGTCGAGCAGGTTGCGGCGGCGCGCGCCGACCGCCTCTTCGATGACCTGCGCCGCGTGGGCAAACACCGCAACCCCGACGCGTCCGTCCACTTGCCATGGCCAGGCCGTGAAGCCTCCGCCGCCGAGCCAGCGGCCGAGCTGCCAGTCGACGGTGCTGCGGCCGGGACCACCTTCGGCCGGCGCGTAGCTCGTCGCGGTGGCGCGATGAAGCGCCAGCGCCAGTGTCGAATTGTGGTTGTCGGTGCGCAGCGCGATGCCGTCGAGCCAGGCCGCATCGACGCCACGCGACAGCACCGGCTGCAGTCGCTCGCCATGGGCCTCGAGCACCAGTTGCGGTCCGTGTTGTCCGGTCAGCAGCGCACAACTGGCGTACAAGCGGTCACCGAGGATCTGTTCGTCGAGGTCGAGGAAGGCGCCCTGCATCAATCCGCGCGAGGCGGCGTTGATCCACGGCAGCGCTTCGGGCCCGGAGGTCGGGTCGGCATGCGCCAGGTCGCGCTTCGGCAATGGCAGCGCGCGCTCGCCCGCGCCACCCGATCGTTCGTCGGTCGCGCCGATCAGATAGGTGAATTCCTCGCGCAGGTCGATCAGCACGCGCGTCGGCAGGCCCGCCACCCGGGACAGCGAGGCCAGGGTCACCGCCGGTTCGCCTTCGGCCAGCGAGCGGGCGACCCAGACGATGCGCGACAGAGCATGGCTGTCGGCGATGCAATCCTCGGACTCGGCGTTGAGTCGGATGGCGTCGAGGATCGGCATCGCGGTTCCTGCGCGTTCGGCGAGGTTCATGCTGTGTTCCGCCCTTCGCCGAACGTTGCCGTCTTCCAGCCCCTGGGGATCGCCATCGCCGAACAGCGCGCTGAGGTCGTGCCACAGGCCTGCCAGATAGGCGTCCCGCGGGCAGGGGTGTTCGATCTGTCGGGCCACGTGGGCCGCCAGTTCGGCCACCAGCAGGGCGTGCGCCGAACGTCGCTCGAGCACGGGACTGTCGCTGGCCTCGAGGCTCGCATGCAGGGCCCAGGCGCGCAGCAGGTCGGCACCCAGGCGGGTCACGCGGTTCTCGATCAGCGAGGCCAGCTCCTGTTCGCCGTGATCGCCGGCCAGCGGCAGCGCGTTGAGGATCGACCATGCCAGCAGCGGGTCGCGGCTGACCGTCTCGGCGATCTCGTTCCACGCGGGCGGGTGTTCGCAGAGCAGGCGCAGCAATGCCCTGCAGCAGTCGAGCCGCAGTCGGGGGCTGTTGGTACAGGCCTGGGAGCCGGCTGGCGCGATCATGGGACTTGGGCACATCGAAACGGCACGATTGTGCCCATGTTCACCGCAGCTGGGCACGTCAAAACGGCACGATTGTGCCCTTATTTCGCAACTCGTGACGAGTGGCGAACCGAAGCCTTTTCAGCGCCTTATGCGATGTGGATCGCCGCCGCCGCGGGAGGCGGCGACGGGCACCCGGCGAGCGGGTCAGGAGAGTTCGAGCCGGTCTGCGAAGGCGAGGCCGGAGAGCATCGCTTCATTGACGTCGCGGTGGTCGAGCTGCAGGGTTTCGACCTGCGTGGTCAGTGCGGTGGCGTCGAACGACTCGGTGGCTCGCGCCAGCTTCAGGAAAGGCGAATAGACGCCCTTGTCACCGAGCAGCGATTCGGCGACCTGGTCGGGCAGGTGCATCTCCTCGAGCACGGTCTGCATGCCGGTGCCCAGCAGCACGTCGAGCAGCGAGAACGCGCCGGTGATGAACAGGTTGTCGGCTTCCTGCCTGTCGAAGAACTTTGCGCCGATGCGTTCCATGAAGCGGCCGCGGGCGATCGCGGTCTGCATCAGGGCGGCGGCCGAGGGGTCACGGCTGGCCGATACCAGCAGCAGCGACAGCCACTTGTGGAGCTTGTCGTAGCCCAGGATGGTGACCGCGTGGCGGAACGACTGGATCTCGCACATCAGCCCGAATCCGGCCGAGTTGATGTACTTGAGCAGCTTGTAGGACAGCGCCACGTCCTGCTTGAGGACCGCTTCGATGTCGACGATGTCCTTGTTCATGCGCACCAGATTGAGCAGGCGCACGATCTGGGCGTGGGCCGGCGCGAGCTGGCGCGTGACCGTCGCGCCGTGCAGGAAGAACCAGCCGGAGGCGCCGTCGTAGCCGTTGGTGATGGCGTGGTCGAAGCTCTTCGCGTCCGGCAGCCCCCAGGCCAGCGTCAGGCCGCTGGCCGACTCGGCGCTGCCGTGCTTGCGGGCGTCCGACAGCACGAAGCGCCAATCCTGGCCGTTGCAGGCCGGCGAACCGGGCTCGCACCAGGCCAGACACATGCTGATCCCGGACTCGGCAAGGTGCGCCATCAGCTGCTGGGTCAGCGGGTGGCCGAGGGTCTGGGCCGGAATCTCGACCATCACGTTGTCGGGAAACTTCCAGGCGAGCAGATCGGGCGTCGGCACCAGGCGACCGAGCGACAAGAAGACGGTGTAGCGGTCGGGCCAGTGCTCGGCGACATGCTCGAGCGCCTCGATCGCCGGTGCGATTGCCGGTGCGTGGACGATCAGGCGGTTGGCAGTGATCGCCTGGTTCTTGTTCAGGACCGGTTCGCGCGTGAAGCGCACGGGACTGGCTTGGCTCATGTCGATCTCACGGTGCGGGGTCCGAGGCGTAGGTGAAGGAATCCGCGAAGAACTGGTCCGTCGGCAGGCCGCAGCGGGCGACGAAATCGCGCCGCGCGGCATCGATCATTGCGGGGGCGCCGCAGGCGTAGACCTGCCATCCGGAGAGGTCCGGCAGATCCTCCATGACCGCCTGGTGCACCAGCCCGGTTCGGCCGTGCCAGCCATCGGCGGGGCCTTGATCGGAGACGACCGGTACGTATTCGAAGCCCGGAGCTTCGGTCTGCCAGCCGTGCGCGAGTCGATCCATGTAAAGGCCTGCCTTGTCGCGGGAACCCCAGTAAAGCTTCATCGGTCGATCGACTCCGATCTTGAGTGCATACTCGACCACGCCCTTGATAGGGGCGAAGCCGGTCCCGCCGGCGAGCAGCAGGATCGGCCGTGACGAATCCTCGCGCAGGTAGAAGCTGCCGAGTGGCCCCTCGAAGCGCAGGATGTCCTTGACCTTCATGCCGTCGAAGACGTGACGCGTGAACTGGCCGTCGGGGACCAGCCGGACGTGCAGTTCGAGATGCTTCGCGTCCTGCGGTGCGTTGGCGATCGAGAAGCTGCGCCGGCGGTTGCCCGGCAGCAGGAAATCGATGTACTGGCCGGCGCGGAAGCCGAAGTCCTCGGTCGCCGGCAGCTTGATCTCGACGATCATCACGTCGTCTGCGGCACGCTCCAGACGTTGCACGCGACACGGCAGCTTCTTCACCGGGAAGTCGCCGGCCGCGCCGACCTGATGGCACTCGATGACCAGATCGGTACGGGCCAGCGCACAGCAGAACAGGGCCAGGCCGGCGGCACGCTCCTCGGCCGGCAGCGCGGTCGCCGACGCCTTGCCGTGGTCGACCTCGCCGTCGAGCACGCGACCCTTGCAGGAGCCACAGGCGCCGTCGCGGCAGCCGTAGGGCAGGACAAATCCGGCATCGAGCGCGCCTTGCAGGATGGGGACGTCGTCGGCGAGTTCGAACTGCTGGCCGGCGGGCTGGATCTTGACTGTGTGGGACATCGAAAATTCCGGCGTGAGATAATCGGGCGATGGAGCGGATTCTGGTGGTCGGCAGTGGCGATGTGGCGCGGCGGGCCATCCCGTGGCTGGTGCGACGCGCCCGCGTGTACGCGCTGGTGCGTTCGCCCGGGCAGGCGGCCGCGCTGCGCGCGCTCGGCGCCATCCCGATCGTCGGCGACCTCGACCGGCCGGAAACCCTGCGGCGGATCGCCGGCCTCGCCGATCGCGTGATGCACTGCGCGCCGCCGCCGGCCAGCGGCAAGGACGACCCGCGCACGCGGCATCTCATCGCCGCGCTGCGGCGGCGAAGTTTAGCACGGTCGCTGGTCTATATCGGCACGACAGGGGTATATGGCGACTGTGCCGGCGAGGTCGTGGTCGAGAGCCGGCCGCCGCGCCCGGCGAACGCCCGCGCCCATCGCCGGCTCGCCGCCGAACAGCGTCTGCGGCGCTTCGGCCGCGGCGGCTGCCGCGTGTCGATCCTGCGCGCGCCCGGCATCTATGCCGCCGGCCGCCTGTCGCTGGCGCGGCTCGAACGGGGCGACCCGGTGCTGCGGCCCGAGGACGACGTGTTCACCAATCACATCCATGCCGACGATCTTGCCCGCCTTTGCTGTGCGGCGTTGTACCGCGGTCGCGCCAACCGAACCTACAACGCCTGTGATGACAGCTGGATGAAGATGGGCGACTATTTCGACCTGATGGCGGACCAGTTCGGACTGGCCCGCCCGCCGCGGGTGACCCGCGACGAAGCGCGGCAGCACCTGTCGCCGATGACCCTGTCGTTCATGTCGGAGTCGCGTCGGCTCGACAATCGCCGCCTCAAGCGGGAGCTGAAGGTCCGCCTGCGCCATCCCGCGATCGCCGACGGCCTGGCCGCGGCCCGCCGTGAACTTCTGCAATGCTCACAGGAGACGTCTGCAAATGCTGGTGCTTAAGGCGCTGCACATCGGTTTCGTGGTGGCCTGGTTCGCCGGGCTGTTCTACCTGCCCCGCATCTATGTGAACCTGGCGATGGTGCCGCAAGGCTCGGACGCCGAGCGCCAGCGCCTGCTGCTGATGGCCGGCAAGCTGTTCCGCTTCATGACGCCGCTCGGCGTGCTGGCGGTGGTGTTCGGCCTGTGGCTGTGGTTCGGCTACGGCTTCGGCGGCGGCTGGCTGCACGCCAAGACCGCGCTGGTGCTCGTGCTGATCGCCTACCACATCTATTGCGGCCAGCTGCTCGGGCAGTTCCGGCAGGGCGCCAACCGACGCCCGCACGTGTGGTTCCGCTTCTTCAACGAGGTGCCGGTGCTGATCATGTTCGCGGTGATCTTCCTGGTCGTGTTGAAGCCCTTCTAGGAACGGCCGGTGAGCGAACGATTCTTCTGTCCATGCCCGCGGGGCCTGGAGTCGCTGCTGGCCGACGAACTCGTCGCGCTCGGCGCATCGTCGGTCGATGCCGGGCAGGGCGGCGTCGCCTGGCGAGGCGACTGGCTGCTCGCCCTGCGGGTCAACCTCGAGAGCCGAATCGCCACCCGGGTGCTGTGGCAGGTGGCGCAGGGCCGCTATCGCGGCGAGGACGACATCTATCGGCTGGCCTACGGCGCAACCTGGGCCAAGTGGTTCACCAGCGACCAGACCTTGCGGGTCAACGTGACCGCGCAGAAGTCGCCGCTGAAGAGCCTGGAGTTCGTCACGCTGCGGATCAAGGATGCGATCTGCGACCATTTCCGCACCGTCACCGGCCAGCGGCCCAGCATCGACACCGCCCGTCCGGACGTGCGCGTGCACGCCTTCCTGACCCGCGACGGTGTCACGCTGTATCTCGACACCAGTGGTGAGCCGCTCTACAAGCGCGGCTTCAAGCGTGCCCGGGTCGAGGCGCCGCTGAAGGAGAACCTCGCCGCCGGCATCCTTGGCCTGGCCGGCTGGCAGCCGGGCGAGGCGCTGGCCGACCCGATGTGCGGCAGTGGCACCTTCCTGCTCGAAGCCGCCCAGATCGCCCTCGATATCGCCCCCGGCCTGGGCCGCCGCTTCGCCTTCGAGCGCTTGCGCAACTTCGACCGCGGCGACTGGGGCCGCCTCGTGCGCGAGGCCCAGGCCCGCCGCCGGCCGGCCATCAAGCTGCCGATCTTCGGCTCGGACATCGTCGCCGACCAGATCGAGCGCAGCCGCCAGAACCTCGCCGCGGCGGGGCTGGACGAATGCGTCACGCTCGCGCGCGGCGACGTCCTCGACCTCGAAGCGCCGGCCGCCGGCGGTGTCCTGGTCACCAACCCGCCCTACGGCGTGCGCCTCGGCGAAGCGGAAGCGCTGGCCGAGTTCTACCCCAAGCTCGCCGACGCGCTCAAGCGCCGCTGGACCGGCTGGCGCTGCTACATCCTCTCCGGCGACATGAACCTGCCCAAGGCGATGCGCCTCAAGGCCAGCCGCCGCACGCCGCTGTTCAACGGCGCGCTGGAATGCCGGCTGTTCGAATACGTGATGGTGGCCGGCAGCATGCGGGACAAGCCGAAAGGGTAGCTGGATTGCGCGCGAATGCGCGCTTCATGGCTTAGATGCCGGCCATCTTCAGGCCTTGTCGAGCCACACAGCCCTCAAGGTACGACTTAGGGACGCGAATCGCGCTGCTACCTAGGGTGCGTGGTTGTCTCGGACGGTTCTGCCTGCAGCCAGGAAATCAATCCCGCCTTGTCTGCAACCATATGCAGAGATGCTTCCGAAAGGGAGACGAACTGTGGCTCTGCCTCATCATCGTCCTCCTCTGCAACGGCGATGACTGAACGCGCGTCCTGAAATCTGTGACCTCGTGCAGTCCCGCCGTCAAGCGCGTCGATTCCAAGGTAGAACCACGTACCAATGCATGGAACGGCTAACCGGCGATCGAAATAGCCAACGACAAAGTACTGCCTACCGACTACGAGCTCTTCGCAGAATTGCATAGTGTTCCTCTCAATACGAACCCTTGTTCTTGCTGGTGAATTCGCCCGGATGGTGCAGCGAGCGGCGCGAGCATGGCCTCTGGCCTATCGGTAGCAAAAAATGACCACGGCGAATAGCCCGACCAACGTCAGCAGCCCGACCAGCGAAATCCATGTCTGGTGCGATTCGTCGGGCTTGTAGCGGCCGAGCGTCAGAATCCAGATTACGGAACGGCCAACGAAGTAGATCACGACCTCGAGGATGAAATTCGCAATCGCGTCGATCATGGTGCGATCTTCTAGGCCAGAATTCGTCCGGATGGCGTAGCGAGCGGCCCGAGGTCGTGCCGAGAAGCGCAGCCGTACTTGGGGTACGGCGAGCATCGCAGGCGCGAGATCGGGCCGCGCAGTAGCCAGACGGACGAATTCAGACGATGTCGAGGTGTTGGATGCCTGAGAGCAGGTCCGCTTCGCCCTTCTTGCTGTTCAGCTTGATCTGCAGGCGCAGGTCATTCACCGAATCGGCGTTGCGCAGCGCATCCTCGTAGCTGATCAGGTCGGCCTCGTAGAGGTCGAACAGGGCCTGGTCGAAGGTCTGCATGCCGAGCTCGCGGGAGCGGCGCATGACGTCCTTGATCTCCGGGATCTCGCCCTTGAAGATCAG
>JAGRGB010000206.1 GCA_020445745.1 Rhodocyclaceae bacterium
CCGGCGAGCAGGTGCGTACCGACATTTCCTGCACGGTCTTCCTAAGTGACCCCGACGAATATGACGGCGGCGAACTGCAGGTGCGTGACACCTTCGCTTCGCATGGCATCAAGCTGCCGGCAGGCCACGCCGTGATCTACCCCGGCACCAGCGTGCATCAGGTCACGGCCGTCACGCGCGGCTGCCGCCTGGCCTGCTTCTTCTGGATCGAAAGTCTGGTGCGCAGCTCGGAGCGGCGCCGACTGCTGTTCGACTTCGACATGGCTCTGATGCATCTGCGCGAAACCCATGGCGAAGACGCGCACACCGTGGCCCTGTCCGGCACTTATCACAACCTGTTGCGGATGTGGGCCGGTCACTGAGATGTCGCCGCACGATCTTCCGATCAGCCTGCCAGACTATGCACGGGCCGCGACCCAGGTGCTCGACGCCAACGCCTGCGCCTACTTCGACGGCGGTGCCGGCGACGAAGCGACACTGGCGGAGAACGGCAATGCCTGGCGTGCGTTGCGGCTGGTGCCAAGGGTGCTGCGGCAACTGGCGGGCGGCTCGACCCGCTGCCGCCTGTTGGGTCGTGATCTTCGTCATCCGATCCTGCTGGCGCCGGTCGCCTATCAACGGCTGGCCCATCCGGACGGCGAAATCGCGAGCGCCTGTGCCGCCTCGGCCCAGGGTGCGGGCATCGTGCTCAGCAGCCAGGCCAGCGTGCCGCTCGAAACGGTCGCTGCCGCGATCGGGGACGACCGCGACCGCGGCCCGCTGTGGTTCCAGCTCTACCTGCAACACGACGACGGTTTCAACCGGGAACTGGTCCAACGGGTGGAATGCGCCGGCTTCGACGCCCTGGTGCTGACCGTCGACGCACCTTGCAGCGGCGTGCGCGATCGCGAGCGCAGGGCGGAATTCAGGCTCCCCGAGGGCGTGGCCGCGGTCAATCTGGCTGGTCTCCCGCCGCGCCCCCCTGCCCCGGCAGACAACGCGCTTTGCGGCGGCCTGCTGCGCCATGCCCCGTGCTGGGACGATGTCTCGCGCCTGGCAGGCTGGACCCGCCTGCCACTGATCCTGAAGGGCATACTCCACCCCGCGGACGCACGGCGCGCCATCGAACACGGTGCTGCCGGCGTCGTCGTGTCGAACCACGGCGGCCGCGTCCTCGACACCGCGATCGCGACCGCCCACGCCTTGCCGGCGATTGCCGAAGTGCTCGACCGCCGCATCGCCGTGCTGGTGGACGGCGGCATCCGCCGCGGCACCGACGTCGTAAAGGCGCTGGCCCTGGGCGCCGATGCGGTGATGATCGGACGGCCACAGGTGCATGGTCTGGCCGTGGCCGGCGCACAGGGAGTCGCCCATGTCATCCGTCTGCTGCGCGACGAACTGGAAGTGGCGATGGCCTTGTGCGGGTGCGCGACGATCGCCGAAATCGACACCGACGTGCTCGCCCGCGGTCTGCCCTGAGGCGCGGACACGGCCTTGCGTGTCAGGCCCGGCTGGCCCAGACGATCGCCATGCCGACGATGAACGGCAACCAGGGATTGCGCCATCGCAGCGCCACGACGAACGCCGCCAGTCCGGCGACGAGCTTTGCATTGAACGGATCGATCGCGCCGTCCACCAGCAGCATGTCCGGAAATACCAGCGCCGCCAACGCCGCCGCCGGCGCATAGCGCAGCGCGCGCTGCAATTGTTCCGGCAGCCGGGCGCGGCTTCCGGCGACGATGAAGCTGCCACGCGGCAGATGGGTGGCCAGCGCGATCAGTACGAAGGCCAGCCACAGCCAGCCCCCCGACAGCAGCGATCCCTCGTTCACCGACCTTCCCCGCGCGATTGCCAGCGCTCGGCGACGAATCCGGCTGCGATGCCGAGCACGATGCCGACGATCATGCCGAGCCGGAGCGGCATCTCCCTCAGCACCACCGTCGCCACGCCGCCGACCAGGGCCGCGAGCA
>JAGRGB010000003.1 GCA_020445745.1 Rhodocyclaceae bacterium
ATCAGGACCATGCCCGCCAATCAAGCACCCACACCTATCGGCTGTTCAACTTGTTAAAGAGCTGGCCACCAAGCGCGACCAAGACAGCGATTCTCACACGAAAACCAAAACACTGTCAACAACACCAGGCCGCGCCCACAAACCAAAAAAACACCGCCCGGACGACTCGAACAAGCCCGACATACCGCCCCGGCAAACTCGAGAGCCGCGCATTATACACACCAGCTCCGCTCCCGCAACTGAACCCCGCACAGTCACCGGCAACATCGACTCTTCGGCCCACGGCTCAGACGCGAGCCGGTAGCGCCCAGCGCCAGGTTGGCCCGAAAACGCGCAGGGGTCCTTGCCGCTGGCAGGGGCACGCCATCTCCCGAACGACCCAAGGCACCACGATGAGCGATCCGACGCTCCACGGCTGCCCTGGCCCGTCGGTGCAGACCTTTTCAGTCGTGGCCGAAGGCGTCGCCGCCACCGGCGTAATTTTCGAAACGCGTGCTCTCCCCGAGAAAGGTCAGACGCAGCGTTCCGGTCGGGCCATTGCGGTGCTTGCCGATGATCAGCTCGGCACTGCCCTTGTCTGGCGAGTCCGGATTGTAGATCTCGTCCCGGTAGATGAAGATGATGATGTCCGCGTCCTGTTCGATCGCGCCTGACTCGCGCAGGTCCGACATGACAGGTCGCTTGTTGGGGCGCTGCTCGAGACTGCGGTTGAGTTGCGATAGCGCCATCACCGGTACGTTGAGTTCCTTTGCCAGCGACTTGATCGACCGCGAAATCTCCGACAGTTCGGTGGCGCGGTTGTCGCTGTCCTTCAACGACGTCATCAGCTGAAGGTAGTCGACGACCACCAGGCCGAGTTTGCCGAACTGCCGATACAGCCGCCGCGTCCTGGCGCGCAGATCGATCGGGTTCAGCCCGGCGGTCTCGTCGATATAGATGGGCGCCTCATGCAGCTTGCCCAAGGCGAAGGTCAATCGCTGCCATTCGTCGTCGTTGAGCTTGCCGGTACGGATTCGATGCTGGTCGAGCCGACCGACCGAAGCCAGGAAGCGCATCGCCAGCTGTGTACCGGGCATCTCCATCGAGAAGATAGCGACCGGCAGGCGCTCTTCCACCGCGACATGCTCGGCAATGTTCAGGGCCAGTGTGGTCTTGCCCATGCCGGGGCGGCCGGCGACGACGATCATGTCGGTGCCGTGCAGCCCGGAAGTCTTCGCATCGAGATCGATCAATCCTGTCGGCACACCGGTGATGTCGGTCGGATTGTCCCGATCGTAGAGTTCCTGGATACGGTCGACGACCTGCCCCAGAAGTGGCTGGATCGGCACGAAGCCTCCGCTGCTCCTGGCACCAGCCTCGGCGATCTCGAACACCCGCGCCTCCGCTTCGTCGAGCAGCATCTTGGCGTCCTTGCCGGACGGCTTCAGCGCGCTGGCGGCGATCTCGTCGCCGACCGTGACCAGCCTGCGAAGTATTGCGCGCTCCCGCACAATCTCCGCGTAGCGGCGAATGTTCGCGGCCGACGGCGTATTGGCGGCCATGTCGCCCAGGTAAGCGAGTCCGCCGGCTTCCTCTGCCTCACCGGATTTCTCGAGGGCGGCAAAGACCGTGACCACGTCGGCCGGCTTGCCATGCTCGATCAAGCGCGCGACATGCTTGAATATGCGGCGATGGTCGTCTCGATAGAAATCCGCCTCGACCACCAGATCGGCAATCCGATCCCAAGCGGCATTGTCGAGCAGAAGCCCTCCCAGCAGCGACTGCTCGGATTCGATCGAGTGCGGCGGCAGCTTGAGTTCCGCTAGATCAGGATCCATTGGCGTCATGTCCGGCGATCAGACACAGGCAGCCCCGATCGCCTTCAGGTCCATGGGAAACGATAAAAGGGCTGCACCGCAGCCCTTTTTGCACAGGTACGAGCGCAGGCCCGCTCCGTTATCACTGTTCGGCGACGACCGTGACGTTTATGGTGACCACCACGTCGGAGTGGAGCGCCACCTCGAGGGCATTCTCACCGGTCTGCTTGATCGGTCCGTCGGGCATGCGCACCGATCCACGCTCGACTTCGACGCCCTTCTCGGCGAGCGCGGCAATGACGTCCGAGCTACCCACCGATCCGAACAGCCGGCCGTCGACGCCTGCCTTGCGCGCCAGTTCGAGGGCGAGGCCGTCGAGCTTCTCGGCGACGGCTTGAGCGCCGGCGAGGCGCTCGGCCTGGATCTTCTCCAGTTCGGCGCGACGTTCCTCGAACTCCGCAAGATTGGCGGCGTTTGCCCGCTTGGCCTTGCCCTGCGGGATCAGATAATTGCGTGCGTAGCCGTCACGCACCTTGATGACCTCACCTAGCGAGCCCAGGTTGGCCAGCTTTTCGAGAAGTATGATCTGCATGGTCGCGCCCTCCGGATCAGTCGTGCAGGTCGGTGTAGGGCAACAGCGCGAGGAACCGCGCGCGCTTGACAGCAGTCGTCAGTTGCCTCTGGTAACGCGCCTTGGTGCCCGTGATCCGCGCAGGCATGATCTTCGCGTTCTCGGTGATGAAGTCCTTCAGCAGGTCGACGTCCTTGTAGTCGATCTCTTCGACCTTCTCCGCGGAGAAGCGGCAGAACTTGCGACGCTTGAACAGTCCGCCGCGGCCACGATCGTCACGACGCTTCGGTTTGAAAGCCATCTTCCTATCCTTCCAAAAATCTGATTTCTTCCACGTGCAGCACCAGCCGCCTGTTCTTCAGGCTCTTCGCCGCGAGGAATCCATTAACGCTTACGGTGGTGCCGAGCACGCTCTGTGACAGGACTCGCGCCGCGTCACCGAGCACCACGAAAGGAACTTCGGCACTCACTGCCCTTTCGCGTCCCGCTTCGAGCTGGGTCGACGCGTGGCTGATCACTCCTTCGACCAACGGCAGTCCGGACGGTGTCGTCCTTCTGGCCGAGATTTCCGCGAGTTGGCCCTCGAGCGAAAGTGCATTGACACACACCGCGGCCGATCAGGAGTCGGCCGCAGCCTTTTCCTTTTGTTCGGGCGACGGGGTCAGGGAACGCGCCTTCTCTTCCTTCATCATCGGCGACGGCGTGTTGACGGCCTTCTTCTTCTTGACCGTCAGATGGCGCAATACCGCGTCGTTGAACTTGAAGGCGTGCTCGAGTTCCCCAAGCGTCTCACCGTCACACTCGATGTTCATCAGCACGTAGTGTGCCTTGTGCACTTTCTGCATCGGGTAGGCGAGTTGGCGCCGGCCCCAGTCTTCGAGCCTATGAATCTGGCCCTGCCGGCCGGTGACCAGCGAGCGGTAGCGATCGATCATGGCCGGGACCTGTTCGGACTGGTCCGGGTGCACGATGAAGACGATCTCATAGTGGCGCATGCAATCTCCTTTCGGTTGCAGTGAGCCCCCCGGCATGCGTGACCGGTGGAGCAAGGAAACCTGGGATGCTAACAGTTGCCGTCGACCACCACAAGACTCACGGTAGCCTCCCGCAAATGCCTCGATCGGCAGTCACCGTTCAGCCGCGCGCCGGCACCATGATCTCGGCCTCGCCGTCGAGCACCGTCTTGCCGGCGACGGTGCACTCGGTCTTGAAGCGCGCACGGCGCTTCTCGGCGTTGAGTTCGACAACGGTCACGCGGGCGACCACGGTGTCTCCGATACGTACCGGCGCCTTGAATTTCAGCGTCTGCGACAGATAGATGCAGCCCGGCCCCGGCAACTTCGTGCCGAACACCGTCGACACATAGGACGCCGACAGCATGCCGTGTGCAATTCGCCCGCCGAACATCGTCGACGCGCTGAACTCCTCGTTCAGATGCACCGGGTTGGTGTCGCCACTGACACCGGCGAACAACTGGATGTCGGCTTCGGAGACCGTATGGCCGTAGGCGGCCGACATGCCGATCTCCAGATCCTCGAATCGATAACCGTAGTATTCGTCGAAACCGCCTTGCGCATCGGTGCTCATCAGTGGATCCCCTTGGGCAATGCCAGCCAGCCTGAAACGGAAATGCCCGCGTGCCGCGGGCATACACTCGGAATTTCTGGCGGAGAGGGCGTCCGCCGCCATGGCGTCCATCCGCGTCCGCCGCCATCCAAACCGCATCTTGAAATCTTCCGTCTTGCGGCGTCTATGCTGGGTTTACTGCCAATACCCTTCTAGCACTGTCTAGCGTCGTCCGCCCAAATCTGCCCACAATGTGGTGGGCTGAGTGGTGGGCTGGAGGCGAGACTATGAGCTTGACGGCACTTGAAATCAAGCATGCGAAAGCAGGTATGCACGCAGACGGAAACGGATTATACCTGCGGGTGCAGGCTTCCGGCGCGAAGGGGTGGATCTTCCGCTTCCAACTCAATGGCAAGCGTCGGGAGATGGGCATCGGCACCCTGGCCGAGTTGCCGGCCGTCGACGCACGTGCTGCCGCTGCCGAGTTGGGCCGACTCGTTCGCGACGGAGTCGACCCGATCGAGGAGCGCAAGCAGCGCAAGCAGGAAGCAGCTGAATCAGCGCAGCAGGCCAAGGCGAGCATTGTGACCTTCCGGCAAGTGGCGACAGACTACATCGCCTCACACAACGCTGGATGGCGCAACGCAAAACATGCCGACCAGTGGGCCAACACGCTGGCGACCTATGCCGAGCCGGTGATCGGCGACTTGCCTCCAGCCGAAGTGACCACCGAGCACCTCCTCAAAATCTTGTCGCCGATCTGGACGACTAAGACAGAAACCGCAAGCCGGGTGCGCTCGCGGATCGAGTTGGTGCTGTCGTATGCAAAGGCAAAGAAGCTGCGCGAAGGCGAGAACCCCGCCATGTGGCGCGGACATCTGGACGCCTTGCTCCCGAAACCCGGCCGCGTAAAGAAGGTGCGCCACCAACCCGCTCTACCCTACGCTCAAATGGGCGAGTTCATGCTGGCGCTGCGCCAGGTGCAGGGCATGGGCGCGCGCGCGCTCGAGTTTGCCATCCTCAATGCGGCGCGATCAGGCGAGGTTCGCCTCGCTGAGTGGCGAGAGATCGACCTCGAGGCCGCAACCTGGACGGTCCCGGCTGAGCGAATGAAGGCGCGTCGAGAACACCGTGTTCCTCTGTCCAAGGCTGCGGTTCAGCTGCTCGCGTCGCTGCCCAAATTCAAAGGGGTTGACCTGCTTTTCCCCAGTGTGCGCGAGAAGCGACCCATCTCGGACATGACCTTGACGGCGGTGATCCGGCGCATGAACGAGGACGAACCGCGGTGGGCAGATCCGAAGACGGGCGCCCCGGCGGTTCCACATGGCTTCCGCTCGACCTTCCGCGACTGGTGCGCGGAACAAACCCACTTCCCGTCAGAAATGGCCGAGATTGCACTAGCCCACACCGTAGGTGACAAGGTGGAAGCAGCCTACCGGCGCGGCGACATGTTCGAAAGGCGCCGAGAGATGATGCAGGCGTGGGCGGATTGGTGCATAACGAAGGCTTAAGGACAATGCATACCGAAGGATGGAGACGGACCTACGCAGCCGGATGAAGTGGACGCCTCCATTTTATTGATCCAGAGACGCCGAGCCAGCCGCTGCGCCGAAGGTGCCCCTGGCCAGAATGCTTAAACGGTCGTCAAGCCCGCTGCTGTCGCCCACTTGCCGATAGGCGCTGACTTCGCATGACCGGAACGGTGACGCGCCCTACCGGGCAGCTGCCGGCCAGGTGCTATCTGTCACTCTGGCTGAAGACCGATCATACGAGTGTCTGTCTAACCCGCTAACCCATTGCTCTTCACCTTCGAATCGCCGCTTCTGATTCATCCGTCGGCTTGGCCTCGGCACCGATCCAGTCAATCAATGCGCGCGCATCCTTAGAAGGCTCGGCGTCGCGCTGGAGCAGGTAGAACACCTTAAGCTATTTCGGGCCAAGGTGAGGTGTCGGCAGTGCGACCAGACGCCCGTCGTCGAGCATCGGACGGATGAACTGGCGACGCGTGAGAGCGATGTGAATCGCCCCAGGTTTCCCGGAGACTCCAACCCTTGTGAGGATGGAGAGATGAGCAAGCCGGCGGTGATGTGTCAGGGCACCCAGAACTTCGCCTTTTCGGTGACGGTTACAGCAGGATCGGCAGTGTCCGTAATGATGAATCGGATCGGGTGTGCGCCGGGCTCAGTCGTGCCGGGCGGGACGCGAACGTTGAAGATGACGGTGTGGCTCGATGCACCAGGCACGGAGATCTCATCCGCTTGCGTGACATGGATGCCGGGCAGCCCTCGTGCCTCCAGAGAAAAGTTGGAGGTGTGCTCGCTGGCATTGATGAGGTGCATGCGGAAGCTGTTTTCGATCAGCCCGTCCTCGATCTCGCGCCCCATCATCGCGCGGTCACGCTGGAGGTCGACCTTGAGCGGAACCCGGGTCCCGAGTGACCACCCGGTGGCCGCCAGCAGCGTGAAGAAGACCGCCGCATAGACCAGCACCCGCGGGCGCAGCACGCGTCGATTCACCTCGGCGGTGGTACTGCGATCCCTGAGCGCGTTCTCGGTGGAATATCGGATCAGGCCGCGCGGATAGTCCATCTTGTCCATCACCTGGTCGCAGGCGTCGATACACGCCGC
This sequence comes from Rhodocyclaceae bacterium, assembly GCA_020445745.1. Taxonomy (GTDB): domain Bacteria; phylum Pseudomonadota; class Gammaproteobacteria; order Burkholderiales; family Rhodocyclaceae; genus Cognatazoarcus. Next base: position 6,561 of record JAGRGB010000003.1, read on the forward strand.
ACAGCCGATGCATTCGAGCTGCAGGCCATCGCGGATGTCGATCCCGGTCGGGCAGACCTGGACGCAGATGCCGCAATCGACACAGTCACCCAGGCCCTGCTCACTCGGCACCGCCTTTTTCGATCGCGCGCCGCGCGCTTCGCCACGGGTTTCGTCGTAGGCGACAATCAGCGTATCCGGATCGAACATCACGAACTGGAACTGCGCGTAGGGGCACACGTACTTGCACATCTGCTCGCGGAAAAAGCCCGCGTTGCCATAGGTCAAGGCGGAATAGAAGACGATCCAGAAACTCTCCCAGCCGCTCAGCGAGAGGTTCATCACCCCGGCGGCGAGCTCGTGGATCGGCGTGAAGTAGCCCACGAAGGTGAACCCGGTCCACAAGGACAAGGCGATCCAGGCTGTGTGCTTCGCAGTCTTGAGGCGCAGTTTGCGTGCGTTCCACCCGCCGCTGTCGAGCTTCATGCGCTTCGGCCGGTCGCCTTCGAGCCGTGCCTCGATCCACAGGAACAGCTCGGTATAGACCGTCTGCGGGCAGGTGTAGCCGCACCACACGCGCCCGGCGACGGTGGTGAACAGGAAAAGCCCGAGCGCCGACAGCACCAGGATCACCGCAAGGTAGATCACGTCCTGCGGCCACAGCACCAGATCGAAGACGTAGAAGCGCCGCGCGTCGAGGTCGAAGAGCACCGCCTGGCGACCATTCCAAGGTAGCCAGCAGAGGCCATAGAAGACGATCTGGGTAAGCCAGGCGAAGACCCAGCGCCATCGCTGGAAGAGGCCTGTGACGGAGCGCGGATAGACTTTCTGGTGGCGCTCGAAGAGGGGCTTGATACTGATCGTGCGTGCGGGCTTCTTGTGGTCTGACATGTGACGTACCTGCGAAGTGCGCGCCTGTGCGCTGGGGATCGGACCAGACGAGGACGCCCAGCCAGAGGAATAGTTCTACACGCGGACCGCCCGGTAGAGCGCGCGAATGAGATCCGACTGGGTGATGATCCCGACCAGGCGCTGCGCGCTGTCGACGATCGGGATGTGATGGTGTCCGCCTTGCGAGAACAGGCGCACCAGG
>JAGRGB010000207.1 GCA_020445745.1 Rhodocyclaceae bacterium
AACGTCGGCAAGGACTCGCTGTTCGTCAATGTCGGCGAGCGCACCAACGTCACCGGCTCGAAGGCTTTCGCGCGGATGATTCTCGAAGGCCGCTTCGACGATGCGCTGGCGGTCGCCCGCCAGCAGGTGGAGAACGGCGCGCAGGTGATCGACATCAACATGGACGAGGCGATGCTCGACTCGCAGGCGGCGATGGATCGCTTCCTGAAACTGATCGCCAGTGAGCCGGACATCTCGCGCGTGCCGATCATGATCGACTCGTCGAAATGGCAGGTCATCGAAGCCGGCCTCAAGTGCATCCAGGGCAAGGGCATCGTCAACTCGATCTCGATGAAGGAGGGCGAGGGCGAGTTCCTGCGCCAGGCCCTGCTGTGCCGCCGCTACGGTGCGGCGGCAATCGTGATGGCCTTCGACGAACGGGGCCAGGCCGATACCTACCAGCGCAAGATCGAGATCTGCGAGCGCGCCTATCGCTTGCTGACCGGCATCGGTTTTCCGGCCGAGGACATCATCTTCGACCCGAACATCTTCGCGATCGCCACCGGGATCGGTGAGCACGACAACTACGCGGTGGACTTCATCGAGGCGGTCAGGTGGATCCACGCCCACCTGCCGCACGCCAAGACCTCCGGCGGGGTGTCCAACGTCTCGTTCAGCTTCCGCGGCAACAACGCGGTGCGCGAGGCGATCCACACGGTGTTCCTGTACCACGCGATCCGCGCCGGCATGACGATGGGCATCGTCAACGCCGGCATGCTCGGTGTTTACGACGACCTCGAGCCGGCGCTGCGTGACAAGGTCGAGGACGTCGTGCTGAACCGCCACCCGGGCGCCGGCGAGGCGCTGGTCGAGTTCGCCCAGACCGTACAGGCCGGCAGCGCGAAGGACACCGGGCCGGACCTGGCCTGGCGCGGGCAGCCGGTCGAGGAGCGGCTCAAGCACGCGCTGGTCAAGGGCATCACCGAGTTCGTCGTCGCCGACACCGAGGAGGTGCGCGCCAGCCTGGCCGCCGAGGGCCGGCCGCCCCTGGCGGTCATCGAGGGCCCGCTGATGGCCGGCATGAACGTGGTCGGCGACCTGTTCGGCGCCGGCAAGATGTTCCTGCCCCAGGTGGTCAAGTCGGCCCGCGTGATGAAGCAGGCGGTGGCCCACCTGATCCCCTTCATCGAGGAGGAGAAGGCCCGCACTGGCGCTGCCAGCAAGGGCAAGATAGTCATCGCCACGGTCAAGGGCGACGTGCACGACATCGGCAAGAACATCGTCGGCGTGGTGCTGGGCTGCAACGGCTACGACGTGATCGACCTGGGCGTGATGGTGCCGACCGAGAAGATCCTGCACGCCGCCCGCGAGCATGGCGCCCAGGCGATCGGGCTGTCGGGCCTGATCACCCCGTCGCTGGAGGAGATGAGCCATGTCGCCGCCGAGATGCAGCGCCAGGGCTTCGAGCTGCCGCTGTTGATCGGCGGCGCCACCACCAGCCGCGCCCATACCGCGATCAAGATCGCACCCCACTACCGCCAGCCGGTAGTCTATGTACCGGACGCCTCGCGCGCGGTCGGCGTCGTCACCGCGCTGTTCTCCGACGAGCAGAGCGCCGGTTTCAAGGCGGAACTGGCTGCCGACTACGAGAAGATCCGCCGGCAGCACGCCAGCAAGAGGGGCGTGCCGCTGGTGACCCTGGAAGAGGCCCGCGGCAACGCCTTCGATCCGCTGTCCGGCGAGCGCTACGTCCCGACCCGGCCCAACACCTGTGGCGTCATCGCGCTCGATGTGGACCTGGAGGAACTGGTGCCGTACATCGACTGGGGCCCGTTCTTCCAGACCTGGGACCTGGCCGGCAGATTCCCGCAGATCCTCGACGACGAGGTGGTCGGCGAGACCGCCCGCAACGTCTTCGACGACGCCCGGCAGATGCTCGGCCAACTGGTGCGCGAGCAGTGGCTCCGCGCCGCGGCGGTGTTCGGCCTGTTCCCGGCCAACAGCGTCGGCGACGACATCGAGTTCTACCACGATGAAGCCCGCCACGCGCCGATGATGACCTGGTTCGGCCTGCGGCAGCAGCACCAGCGCCCGAGCGGCAAGCGCCACTGGTGCCTGGCCGATTTCGTCGCGCCGAAGGATTCCGGCGTAGAGGACTGGTGCGGCGCGTTCGCGGTCACCGCCGGGCTCGGCATCGAACACAAGCTGATCGAGTTCGAAGAGGCCCACGACGACTATCACGCGATCATGCTGAAGAGCCTCGCCGACCGCCTCGCCGAGGCCTGCGCCGAATGGCTGCACGAGCGGGTGCGGAAACAGCACTGGGGCTATGCCGCCGACGAATCCCTCGACAACGAAGCGCTGATCCGCGAGGCCTACCGCGGCATCCGCCCGGCGCCGGGCTATCCGTCCTGCCCGGACCACACCGTCAAGGCCGCGCTGTTCCAGCTGCTCGATGCGCCGACCAATGCCGGCATGGGTCTCACCGAATCGATGGCGATGACGCCGGCCGCGTCGGTCAGCGGCTTCTACTTCGCACATCCCGACAGCCACTATTTCGCGATCTCGAAGATCGGCGAGGATCAGTTGAGGGACTGGGCGCGGCGGACCGGCATCGGCGAGGCGGCGGCGCGCAAGTGGCTGGCGCCGCTGCTCTGACGGCTCACCGCTGGTCGATGATCGGCGCGACCGCCCCGGCGTGCCCTCGGCCACGCCGACCCATGTCGAGGATTCTTACACTGGTGCCGATATTTTCGCGGCATATTCGGCATAACATACTGTATATTAATAAGAAACTATTTATGGTGCAATTCTTGCTAATGGCTGGGCAGCCACGTGGAAAGTTATCCGGCAAGGAGAGTCAGAATGTTCACCGGCACCCATAAGAAATGCGTCCGTAGCGCGATGGCAGGCGCTGTCCTGGCGGTCTGCTGCGGAGCCGCCTCGGCCGCGCCCACCGTCGATCTCACCGGCATCGGCTACGTGCAGTATGGCGATGGCCTCTCCTACTCGATGCCGTTCGCCAACTTCCAGGCGATCGGCGACTTCACGCCGCAGCCCGGCGACCCGTTTTACATCGCGAGTGCGCCAGGCCAGATCGCGAATCTGGTGGTACCGGCGACGGGTGTGAACGGCGGTCCGGTGACCGTCAACTTCGCCGGCATGGACGACGCGTACGAGACACCGAGCGGGGTCGGCGGCGAGAACTACTTCCAGACCGGTGGCCTGAACTTCGGCGGCAACACCTACCCGGCTCCCGATCCCGGCGGAGCAGGCGAGTTCACCAATGATTTCAACAACACCTGGGACGCCACGGTCGCTTCCCTGGCCAGCTTTCTGAGCGGCGAACAACTGGTGTTCTTCTTCAACAACAACCAGTTGAACCAGACCCAGGCGCAACAGTCCCTGGCGGCCTGGGGCCAGCTGTGGATCACCGACGCTGCCGGCAACGTCGTCGATCCCGACGGTGTCGGCGGGCCCGAGACCGGCTATTTCGAATTCACCAACAACAACAGCCCGTACGCGCTGGTGTCGGAAGGCGGTGGCGGCGTCCCGCTCGGCGACCCCACCGGATATACCTCGACAGGCCGCACCGCTCCGACGGCGACGACCCTCGCCGACGGCACGGTGCTGACCGACTACGTGCTGTCGGGCGGCGAACTGTGTGCCGATGCGGGGCTGAATTTCGTCGACTGCGACGACCCGTCCGCGGTGATCGGGCCGGTCAACCACAACCTCGGCGCCAACAACGCGGCCTATGCGATCGTGTTCCCGGAACTCAATGCGCTGCTCGACGCGCTGATCGCCAACGCGGCGCTGGACCTCACCCAGTACACGCTGCACATCGACCTGCGCATGGGCTGCGACCCGACGCTGTTCGGCGTCGATCCGGACGCGCTGATCTGCGATGGCGAGCTGGCGGACGGCAGCGGCTGGGGCAAGAACCTCAACAATGGCTACGAGCAGGTGTTCATCGGCACGGCGGCCCGGGTTCAGCAGGTGCCCGAACCGGCGGTCCTGACGCTGCTCGGCATCGGCATGCTGGGACTGGCCGCCAGTCGGCGCCAGCGCAAGGTGTCCGCGCACGGGTGACGCGACGGCGGGCCGTTGCCGCGGCCGCCTGCCACGCCAATGAAAGAGGGCCGCAAGGCCCTTTTTCATTGGCGTGGCAGCGGAGTCGCCGGCCGGCTCGCCCCTGTACGGGCGCAAGACCTGTGTACCTGGGCGCGGGTACTTGCCGGACCGGATCGCTTCGGGCGATCGCCCAAGAACGGATCCCCCCGCCTGCGGGCGAGCCCCTGCGGTGGCCGGGAAGCCCTGGTCGTCTATGCTCAGATGGCGAGGAGGCCGTGATCGGCAGCAGAGCCCTCGCCAGGCGACCTAACCCCGTAGCACGGGAGGAACCATCATGAACGTCCTCAACCTGAATACTGCCCGGTCGCTGCTGTCCGTCGGCATCGCGCTGGCGGTCACGGGTGTGGCCGGCACCGCGCAGGCAGCGGACAAGGAATGGACTTCGGCGACGATCGCCGAAGCCGTCCAGGCGGCACCGCCGTCGGTCACCGACACCGCCTCGATCTACGGCTGGACGGCGGACGGCGAGCTGGTTCTCGCCCGCTACGGCAGCGGATCCTACACCTGCATCGGCAGCGGATCGTTCTCGCTGCGGGTCGGCAAGCCGGCGCTGCCCTATCCGGATCCGATGTGCCTGGATCACAACGCCTGGGCATTCATCCAGGCGCTGTGGTCCGGCAGCAAGCCGCTGCCGACCGAGCCCGGCCTGATCTGGATGCTGGCCGGCATGAACGTCAGCAAGAGCGCCGTGGACATCGGCGCGGCGACGGTCGCCGTAGCCAAGGACGACGCCGACGCCGCGAAGGCGGGCATCGTCCAGATGACACCTCATGTGATGGTCCTGCCGCTGCCGTTCAGCGAGAAGGCGGCGGCGATGGGCACCGCCTATTCGCTGGACGATCCGCTCAACGCCTGGATCATGGCGGCAGGCAAGCCGCACGAACATCTGATGGTCCATTTCTCGGCAGAAGACGTCGGCGCGATGATGAGCCCCGGCAAGTAGCCGAGGCGATCGCCGCGGGCTGTCGACAGGCGGCCCTCTGCGCAGTACGGGTACCCTGGCCCGGCCCGGCGGTCGACCGCACCCGCCGATTCCTGCGACGTGTGCCGCAATCGACGTCGGGAAGGTTCCGGTGCGTCCGGGCGCCGCCATGGCCGCTGGCGCACCGCCATCTTCGTGCGACCCTGCATTGCAGAACCGTCCTCATCGACCAAGGCGTCGTCGGCTCCGACCGCCATGCTGGTGGCGCGCTCACCTGCCGGCATCAGGTCTTGTCGTCGGCGTCGCGCAGCTCCTGCATCGTCTGATCCGAAATGCCGCTGACCTCGACGAAGCAACCGCACAGCGGACACCGGGTGCCGGGTTCGCAGCCGTGTTCGCGTGCGCACTGGGCCTGGGTCTGATCGGTCAGCACGATGGTCCGCTTCTCCTCGCAGCGTGAAATCGGAGAGTCGAGAAAGCTCATGTTCGTTCCTGGAAGAGTTTGCCTTCGAGCGGGGGCCTAACCGCTTTATAGGCGGGCGGCGAGGTTTGCGCGGGCTGGCGCGGCCGCGACTTGATCCCGGTCAACAGCCGGCTCGTGTCGCCTCACTCGGCCGCCTGGCGCGTCGCCGCCCGCGGCTGCAGGTCGCAGGCGGGGGGCGACGGTAGCTTGCCGCCGCGGGTGAGCGCGGCGCACCGCCGTGTCCCTCGAAGGCCGCACGGCGGTCCACTGTTCACCATCGAAAATCCACGAAATCCCCAGCCTTCGTCCCAGATTCGATCCACGATCACACGTAAGGTGTCAGTCATCGAAGAGGCGAGCAACGGGGCAGCACCATGGATGCGATGACGAATTCGACGCTTGGTCTGGAAAACCGCACATTTCACGGCACCGGCGGGGTCAGCGCCGGCAACCGCGAGGAAGGCTTCCGGCCGGCATTCCGCGACGCCCAAACCGGACGTGTCTACGCGTCGCGCTTCGCCAGCGGCCAGCCGGCGCCGTTTCACCTGCTCGATGGCCTGCCCGACGAGCTCGTCATCGCGCGCCACGCCAGCGGTCGGGTGATTGCCGTCAAGCCGTCGATCGCATCGGGATTCGTCCGTCGCGGCCGCTTCTACACGCGCGACGAGGCGGCGCGGGCCGTCGCCCATTGACGCGGTGGCGCTGGCGAGCGCGGAGGCTCGTCCGGCAGCACCGGCACGTCAGGCGCCGTACAATCGGTCCACGCCCGGCGGCGGCTCGGTGCCGGCTTGCGATCGGCACCGAGCCGCCGCTGTCTGCGGCCCATCCGAGCGAACGATCATGACCCCACCGCGCACCCTCTATCCGCCGATCGAACCCTACGACAGCGGTATCGTCGATGTCGGCGACGGCCACCGCATCCATTTCGAGCGGGTAGGCACGCCCGGCGCCAAGCCCGCGGTATTTCTCCACGGTGGCCCCGGGGGCGGCGTTTCGAGCGAGCATCGACGCCTGTTCGACCCGGCTCGCTACGACGTGATGCTGTTCGATCAGCGCGGTTGCGGCCGCTCCACCCCCCATGCCGGGCTCGAGGCCAACACCACCTGGCACCTGGTGTCCGACATCGAACGCCTGCGGGAGCTTGCGGGCTGCGATCGCTGGCTGGTGTTCGGGGGCTCCTGGGGCTCGACGCTGGCGCTGGCCTACGCCGAGACCCATCCGCGGCGGGTCAGCGAGCTGGTGCTGCGCGGGGTGTACACGGTGACCCGCGCGGAACTCGCCTGGTACTACCAGTTCGGCGTGTCGGAGATGTATCCGGACAAGTGGGAGGCCTTCGTCGCGCCGATTCCCGAGAGCGAGCGCGGCGACATGATCGCCGCCTACCACCGACGGCTGACTGGCGACGACGTGGCAGCCAGGATCGAGGCGGCGCGGGCGTGGAGCACCTGGGAGGGCAGCACGATCAAGCTGCTGCCGGATGCCCGACTGGCGGCCGGCTTCGGAGAGGACCACTTCGCGCTGGCGTTCGCCCGCATCGAGAACCACTACTTCACGCACGGCGCCTGGCTCGAAGACGGCCAACTGCTGCGGGACGCCGATCGGCTGCACGGCATTCCCGGCACCATCGTCCATGGGCGCTACGACATGCCGTGCCCGCTGCGCCATGCGTGGGCATTGCACAAGGCGTGGCCGGAGGCGGAGTTCCACCTGATCGAGGGCGCGGGCCACGCCTACGACGAGCCCGGCATCCTGGATCGCCTGATCCGCGCCACCGACCGCTACGCAGGCGTCGCCTGAACGATGGCCGGACACGTCCGGCCCTGCCTGTCCTCGGCCCCCCGATTGCGTTCTGCGCGCCGGACTGCCCGACCACGGCCGGGGCCGGCGATCCAGCCGCCGGCCCCGGCTGCCCGACTTCCTCGGGCGCGTCGTCATTCGATGGCGATATTCTGTTTCGGCTGCACTTCCTTGCGTGGCAGCTTGAGGGTCAGTACACCGTCGGCGAAGCGGGCCAGCGTACGTTCGGCATCCAGTTCTGCGCCGAGCTGGAAGCTGCGGGCGATCTTGCCGAAATGGCGCTCGCTGCGGATCAGGCGATCACCCTCGCGCTCTTCCTTGTCCTGGCGCCGTTCGGCCGAGATCGACACCAGCGACCCCTCGACGTGCACCTGGATGTCCTCCTTGTTGACGCCCGGCATCTCGGCATGCACCTCGTAGCCTTCGGCGTTCTCGCGCACATCGACGCGCATCGGTGCGATCTGGTCGTGCTTGCCGAACTCCACCGGACGGACGAAGAAGCCGCGGAAGAAGTCCTCGACCGGATCAAATGGTTTCAGCGTGTTCATGAGCGTCTCCTATGCTGGTTCAGCCCGTGGGGCCACTTCGTTTCAGGCGGCCTCTCCACTTCCAACATAGTGCGCGCCAGTGCCGCGGCAAGGGCGGCGGATGTCGCCCTTGACCTTGGGCAAACTTTGCGGCCACGACCCTGTTGGCGCACCATGTAGGTCCGTTGACGCTGCTCTCGAACACTTCGCTCAGGAGGTATCCATGCCGCAAAATCTCGCCCGAATCCTGTTGGCTGGCGCTGCCTGGGCGGTGGTCGGCACGCCGGCGCTGGCGGCCGATGTCGGCATCGACGTGGACGTGCGGCTGCCCGGGGTGCGCATCCATATCGGCGAGCGCCATGCTGACGGACGCTACTGGGACGGCGAGCACTGGCGCGACCCCGCCTGGTGGCGGGACAACTGTCCGCGCTTTCGCAACCACAAGGATTTTCGCGGCCACTGCGGCGAGCCGCCGAAGGGGCCCGCGCATTGCCCGCCGGGCCAGGCCAAGAAGGGCAGATGCTGAGCCGCGGTCCGCTTCGAGCGCGATGACCTGCCGTGCCGCTCAGACCTCCGAGCCGACTGGCGGCCGGTTCACACTGTCGCGGATTTCCTCGATCTCGGCGAGGGACGAGACGAACAGCTCGACGAGGCGTGGATCGAACTGCTTGCCGGACTGTTCGATGAGATAGTCGATCGCGTTCTGTACCGACCACGGATCCTTGTACGGGCGAGCCGAGATCAGCGTGTCGAAGACGTCGCAGATCGCGGTGATCCGGCCTTCGATCGGGATTTCCTCGCCGCGCAGGCCATTGGGATAGCCGCTGCCGTCCCAGCGCTCGTGATGGCTCGCGGCGATTTCGGATGCCATGCGCACCAATGGCGAATCGGGTCCGTCGAGCAGCTCGCTGCCGGCGTCGGCGTGCCGTTTTACCTGCTCGAATTCCTTGGTGGTCAATGCCGCGGGCTTGAGCAGCAGCTCGACCGGCAGCATGACCTTTCCGACATCGTGCAGCGGCGCCGCCTGTTCCACCAGGTGGGCGGTCTGGGGCGGCAGATCGGCCAGCCTGGCGAGCATCCCGGCGAGCCGGCCGACGCGACGAATGTGGTCGCCGGCGCCGGACTCGCACAGTTCGCAGATCTGCCCGAGCTTGTGCACGAAGGTGTCGGTCGCGCGCTCGAGATCCTCGGTGCGCACGCGCACCTGGCGTTCGAGATCGCGATTGACCTCCCGCTGCCGCACCACCATGTCGTGCAGGCGCAGGGTATTGCGTACCCGCAGCACCACCTCGGTGTGGTCGAAGGGCTTGCGGATGAAATCGATGGCGCCCATTCGGAGCGCCCGCAGGCAGGCGTCCTCGCCGGTCAGTCCGGTGATCACGATGACCGGGATCTGTTCGTCCGCGTGCAGCTCGCTGCGCAGCAGCTCGAGCACCTCGAAGCCGTCCAGGTGGGGCATGTCGAGATCGAGCACCAGCAGCGCGAAATCGCCGTGGCCGGAGATGGTCGGCAGCACCCGGCGCGAATCGGTGACCACCTCGACATGGCGGACGCCCTCGCTGCGCAGCAGGCTGCGCAGCACCGACGCGTGACTCGGCGAATCGTCGCAGACGAGAATCCTCGATTCGTACAGGTGTGGGTCGATCAGCATCGGCGATGCGGCGCAGGAAACAACGGGGCCCCCTTTCTACGGCGGCAGCGCACCGAGCTTTAGCGACCCCCGCCCCGCCTTGGCTGCTGGGCGCGGCGGCGCTGTCCGGCCCCGGTCGACGGCGATCCGCCGCACGCTCGGAAAGTGCATCGGCCGATCGCCGGGCATCGCGTCGGCCGGCGATCGAGCGCGCCGATCCGCCCGGATTGCCTGGCGCGCAGGCCTGCCTCGCCGCCGCAAAAGATATCAGGCCCCTCAGCGAGCGATCGGCAGGGCCGCGCCGAGCAGCATGAAGAGGCTCCCGCAGGCGCGGTTGAAGCGCCGCCCGGACTGCCTCAGCCAAGGCCTGATGCGGTCGGCGAGCCGGGCGATGTGATACTCGACCAGCGCCTCGATCACCGTGAAGGTCGCCGCCATCACGACGAACTGGCCGACGATCGGCCGAGCCGGGTCGACGAACTGGGGCAGGAAGGCTCCGTAGAAAAGCAACACCTTGGGGTTCGTCGCGGCGGCCAGAAAGCCCTGCGCGAACAGCCGCAAGCCGGCCTCGCGAACGATGGCGCCACCGCCGCCGTCGAGTTGCAGCGGCGGCGCCCGCCAGAGTTGCACGCCGAGCAGGATCAGGTAGCCGCCGCCGATCAGTTTCATCGCCGTCAGGGCCTGGGCGCTGGCCTGCAGCAAGGCGCTGATCCCTGCCATCGACAGCGCCATCACCAGGATGAAGCCGACGGCGCCACCGGCGATCGTCAACAGCGCGCGCCGAGGTCCGTGCAGGGCGCCGTGGCTGAGGGCCAGCAGGCTGTTCGGTCCGGGTGTCAGCGACAGGCCGGTGACCGCCAGCAGGTAGATCAGCCAGCTGTCGCCGTCCATCCCGTTCCCACCGATACCGCCCGCCGCTTCACAGTGCCCAATCGTAGTCGACGGTCAGCGGCGCGTGGTCGGAAAAGCGCTGTTCCTTGTAGACCGTTGCCGCCCGTGCGCGCCCGGCGATGCCCGGCGTGGCGATCTGGTAGTCCAGGCGCCAGCCGACGTTCTTCGCCCACGCCTGGCCCCGGTTCGACCACCACGTGTAGCACTCGCCGGTGGCCTCGGGATGGAGGCGGCGGTAGACATCGACGTAGCCGAGATCGTCGAACACCCGGCTGAGCCAGGCGCGCTCCTCCGGCAGAAAGCCCGAGTTCTTCTGATTCGACTTCCAGTTCTTCAGGTCGATCTCGCGGTGGGCGATGTTCCAGTCTCCGCAGATCACCACCTCGCGCCCGCTGTCCTTGAGTGCCGCCAGGTGGGGCAGGAAATCGTCCATGAAGCGGAACTTGGCCTGTTGGCGCTCCTCCGAACTCGAGCCCGACGGCAGGTACAGCGAGACCACCGACAGCTCGCCGAAGTCGGCCTGGATATAGCGCCCCTCGGGATCGAACTCGTCATGGCCGAGGCGGTCGACGACGCGCTGTGCGGCCTGTGCCAGGTACAGCCCGACACCGCTGTAGCCCTTCTTCTCGGCATGCGAGAAATGTCCGGACAGGCCGTCCGGCGCGCGCATGAGATCGCTCAAGTTGTCGGCTCGGGCCTTGAGTTCCTGCACGCAGGCAATGTCCGGACGCTGTGCCGGCAGCCAATCGAGGAAGCCTTTCGCGGCTGCCGAGCGGATCCCGTTGAGGTTCGCGGTTATGATGCGTAACATGCGCCTTTCTGTCAGGTGGATTCTTTCGAGCTTGGAGTTTAGTCGCGAATTCATTCGCCTTGCTTGCGACAAAGGTGTCCTTCGCTTCGGTGAGTTCCGCACCAAGGCGGGCCGCCTGTCACCCTATTTTTTCAATGCCGGCCTGTTCGACGACGGCGACTCCTTCGGCCGCCTTTGCGATTTCTACGCCCGCAGCATCCTTGCCTCGAAGATCGCCTGCGACGTGCTGTTCGGCCCGGCCTACAAGGGCATTCCGCTGGTCGCCGGCACCGCCCTGAAGCTCGCCGAACGGGGCCGCAACCTGCCGTTCTGCTTCAACCGCAAGGAAGCCAAGGATCATGGCGAAGGCGGCACCCTGGTCGGTGCCGCGCTGAAGGGCCGGGTACTGGTCCTGGACGACGTCATCTCGGCGGGTACCTCGGTGCGCGAGTCGGTGCAGTTGATCGCCGCGGCCGGTGCCCGGCTGGCCGGCGTCGTGATCGCCCTCGACCGGATGGAGCGCGGCCAGGGAGACTTGTCGGCCGTGCAGGAGGTGGAACTGGCCTACGGGGTGCCGGTGGTCGCGGTCGCCACGCTGGACGATCTGATCGGTCACCTGGCGGATTCGGGCGGCCTGCAGGAACACCTGGACGAGGTACGCCGCTATCGGGAGAGCTATGGCATCGCGCGCTAGACCCGATCTCGTCACCGCGCTGCTCGCCGGCGCCGCGATGCTTGCGTCACCGGCGGTCGAGGCCTACGTCTTCTGCTGCGACGACGACGGTGGCCGCCAGGTCTGCGCCGACGTTCTGCCGGCCCAGTGCTACGGCCGCGCCTACCGGGTGCTCAACTCGCAGGGGCTGGTGATCCGCGAGATCGAGGCGCCCCTGACCCGCGATCAGCGCGAGGCGCGCCGGCAGGAGGAGCGCCAGAAGCGGATCGAGCAGGATCGGATCCGGTCGGTTCGCCTGAAGGAACGTGCCCTGCTCGAGACCTACCGCAGCGTCGAGGACATCGACGCGATCGAGGCGAGGGCGATCGAGGAGATCGACAAGGATCTCACCAAGGCGACGCGATTCAAGGAGCGCCTGCTCGACGAGCAGAGCCGGCTGCGCCAGGAGCGGGAGTTCTACAAGGAGGGCGACCTGCCGTCCGAACTCGCCAGGGCGCTGAACGACAATGAACTCGAGATCATTGCCCAGGAGAGCGTCATCGATTCCAAGACGCGGATGAAGGAGGCGATCCGTGAGCGCTACGCGTCCGACCGCAAGGCCTACCTGGAAATCCTCGACCGGCGCGAGGCGCTGTTCCGGCGCTGAGTAAGGCGGAGACGCCGCGCTACGGAGCTGCGTAGCGTCGCGATCGGCCCCGCCAACCGGACCCCTCGATCGTCGCCGCCGAATCCCATGACCGCCGATTCCGACCTCGACCAAGTGGCAAGCCTGTGCGAACGCGCGCAGCGCATCCTGTTCGTGACCGGCGCCGGGATTTCGGCCGATTCCGGCCTGCCCACGTATCGCGGCATCGGCGGCCTCTACCACGATGCCGATACCGAGGAAGGTTTGCCGATCGAGGTCGCGCTGTCGGGGCGAATGATGGCCGAGCGGCCAGACATCACGTGGAAATACCTGGCACAGATCGAGGCCAATTGCCGCGGCGCCGGGCCCAACCGGTCCCATTACGCGATCGCCCGGCTGGAGCGTGAAAAGGCCCGGGCAATGGTGTTCACCCAGAACGTAGATGGGCTGCACCGGGCGGCCGGCTCTACCGAGGTGCTCGAGATCCACGGCAACCTGCACCGCCTGCGCTGTATCGACTGCGAATCCTCGCGGCAGGTCGAAGACTACCGTGGGCTGGCGATGCCGCCCGCCTGTCCGCGATGCGGCGGGCGCCTGCGGCCCGATGTCGTGCTGTTCGGCGAGGAACTGCCGATGGATGGCCTGCGACGCCTCGAGGATGCCCTCGCCAGCGGTTTCGACCTGGTGTTCACGATCGGCACCACCAGTGTCTTTCCCTACGTCGCGGGGCCCGTCTGGTGGGCCGCGCGGATGGGTTGGCCGACGGTCGAGATCAATCCCGGCGACAGCCAGGTGAGCGGCATCGTCGACGTGCGTCTGCGGATCTGCGCCGCCGACGCGTTCGCCGAACTCGGCGCGCGCCTGGGCTGGTAGGCGGTACACGGCACGGCGGGGGCCGCGTGCGCTTCGACAGCCTGATCCGACAGCTCGACGACGAGCGCCTCGGCGAGTTCTTTTCTGCCGCGGCACTGCAGCAGGCCAGGGCCTTCGTCGACCGGGTCGCATCCCTCGAAGCCAGCGGCAGCATGCTGAGTGCGCAGGTCGCCGGCGGTGGCGGCGAGCGCTTCCAGGTGCGGGTGCGGGTAGAGACCAGGGAGTTCCTGGGCCAGCGCAGTCTCGAACTGGCCACCCGCTGCAACTGCCCGGTGGTCAACCGTTGCAAGCACGCGGCCGCGGTACTGATGGCCGCGCGCCTGCCGGATGCGATCAGTTCGCGGCCGCGCCGGGAAATCGTCGACTGGGCGGGGGGACTGGCCGCCCGGCTTGCCGAAGAGCCCGACCTGCGCCGGCGTCCGGCACGTGGCGAGGCGTTGTTCTATGTGGTGCGGCGCGCCGCCCCCGCTGCCGATCTGGAAATCGTGCTGGTGAAGGCGCGCTGCGACGGCGGCCCGCCGTCCGGTGGCCGCGCGTGGCGCAGTCTGGAGGCGGCGCTGCTGAAACCGCCCGCCTTCCTCGGCGACGACGACCTCGACGTGCTGCGCCGTTTCCGCAGCCTCGCCAGGCATCGGCAACAACCCGGCACCGCGCGCCTGGTCGGCGTCGACGGTGCCGCGCTGGCCGGCGCTGCGCTTGCTACCGGCCGCATGTGCGCAGTCGATGGCGGTGGCAGTCCTCGATGCTTGGTGGCGGGCGAGGACCGCAGCGGCAACCTGTCCTGGCATTCCCGCGAGGCGGGGATGGTGGCGGTGGTCGATTGCGAGCCCCGCTGCGAATTGATCGCCCGCACCCGGCCGATGATGTATTTCGACGCCGCGGCCGGCGTCGCAGGCCGGCTGGCGCTGCCGTCGCCGGCGCTGCTTGCGGAAGTGCTGCAACTGCCGCCGCTGGCCCGTTCCGAACTGCCTCTGGTGGCGGAGGCGATGGCGGCGGCGGGCGGCAAACTGCCGCTGCCGGTCGCCGACGATGGCGAGCCGGTGCCGGTGGCGGCCGGCTGTCGGCCGCTGCTGGCGATCTCCACGTTGAACTGCCGGCGTTGGCGTGCCCATCGCGACTATCCCCGTCGTGGCGCCGCGGGCAGCGTCGGCGGCACGCTGCCCTACGACTACGCGCTGCCGGTCTTCCAGTACGGCGGCGCCACCTTCGCACCCGGCAGCCGCGGCGATGTCGCCATCGCCGCCGACGGGCGGCGCATCCGGGTGCGACGCGAGGAGGCGGTCGAGGCGGCGGCGATGGCCGCCTTGCACGCGGCCGGGTTCGCGCCGATTCGCAGCGGCTGGCTGGAGACGGCCGGCGAGTTGCCGGCCGGTGTGTATGGTCTGGCCGACGAGCAGGCGTGGCAGCGCCTGCTCTCCGAAGGCGCGCCTTCCCTCGCGGCTGCCGGCTGGGAGATCGCATGCCCGCGTGACTTCCGCCACCGCCTGGTGAGTCCCGCCGGCTGGCACGCCAAGCTCGTGACGGACGGCGGGCAGGGCATCGAGCTCGAACTGGGCGTCGAGGTCGACGCCCGGCGGGTGCCCCTCGCACCGCTGTTGCACATTGCCTTCCGCGATGATCGGCGCTGGCTCGATCCATCGCGGGTGGCTGCCATCGACGACGACGAAGCCATCGTCGTGGCGCTCGACGACGGCAGCCGGGTGGCCCTGCCGGCGCGCCGCCTGAAGCCGCTGGCGCTGACCGTGATCGACCTGTTCGACCGGCCGGCGGACCGCGTGCACCTCGCCGGAGCCGACGCCCTGCGCCTCGACCAGGCCCTCGCCGGCGACTGGCAGGTGGTGGGGCGCGAGTCCCTCGACGGCTGGCGGGCGAAGCTGCGCGATGCCGGACGACCGGTCGCGATGGCGCCACCGGCCGATCTGCGGGTGGCCTTGCGCGATTACCAGCGACGGGGCCTGGGCTGGCTGCAGTGGCTGGCGCGGCAGGGCCTTGGAGGCATCCTGGCCGACGACATGGGTTTGGGCAAGACGGTGCAGGTGCTCGCCCACCTGCTCGCCGAGAAGCATGCCGGGCGGCTTCGGCGCCCGGCGCTGGTGGTGGTGCCGACTTCGCTGGCATTCAACTGGCGGCAGGAGGCCGCCCGCTTCGCGCCCGCCCTGCGCGTGCTCGAATTGCGGGGCGGCTCGCGGCTGGCGGCCTTCGCCCGCATCCCGGACCATGATCTCTGCCTGACCACCTATCCGCTGCTGTGGCGCGATCGCGAGCGCCTCGCCGGCCACGCCTATCACTGCCTGATCCTCGACGAAGCGCACCTGGTCAAGAACGCGGCCAGCCAGGCGGCCCGGGTGCTGCGGTCGCTCGAAGCGGGCCAGCGCCTGTGCCTGACCGGCACGCCGCTGGAGAACCACCTCGGCGAGCTGTGGGCCCAGTTCGATTTCCTGATCCCCGGCCTGCTCGGCGACGCCACGGATTTCCTCGCGCGCTGGCGCGGCCCGATCGAGAAACGCGGCGATCGCACCCGCGCCGAACTGTTGGCGCGGCGCATCGCGCCGTTCGTGCTGCGGCGGCGCAAGCAGGAGGTGGCCGACGAACTGCCGGCGAAATCGCTGGTGGTGCGCAGCGTCGAACTCGAAGGTCGTCAGCGCGACCTCTACGAGACCGTGCGGGCGACGATGGATGCCCGGGTGCGCGACCAGGTCGCCGCCCGCGGCTTCGCCCGCAGCCGCATCGTCATCCTCGACGCCCTGTTGAAGCTGCGCCAGGTGTGCTGCGACCCACGACTGCTGGCCAGCGAGGCGGCAGCCGGGGTGCGGGAGGGGGCCAAGCTGGCCCTGCTGATGACGATGTTGCCCGAACTGGTGGACGAGGGCCGCAACGTGCTGGTGTTCTCGCAATTCACGGCGATGCTCGATCTGATCGAAGCCGAGCTGTCGCAGCGGCGCATTCCCTGGGTGCGCCTGTGTGGGGCCACGGCGGATCGCGAGACGCCGGTGCGCCGCTTCCAGCAGGGGGAGGTTCCGGTTTTCCTGATCAGTCTCAAGGCGGGGGGCGTCGGTCTCAATCTGACGGCAGCCGACACCGTCATCCACTACGACCCGTGGTGGAATCCGGCCGTCGAGGCGCAGGCCACCGACCGCGCCCACAGGCTCGGACAGGACAAGGCGGTGTTCGTCTACAAGCTGATCGTCGCCGGCTCGATCGAGGAAAGGATTCTCGCCATGCAGCAGCGGAAGAGCGCGCTGGCTGCGGCGATCCTCGATGATCGCGGGCGGGCCGGCGGCGGATTCGGCGACCAGGATCTCGCCGCGCTGTTCGCGCCGCTGCCGGAGCTGCCGCGCCGGGCCCGGCGCTGACCTCGCCGCTCAGGATGCCGCGGCCGGCAGCAGGCGCGGCGGCCTCGATCGGCGGAATTCGATCAGCCGGTCCCCGACCCGTAGCCGCAGCCGGCCGTCGCCCAGCCGTTCGACCTCCAGCACCCGCAGCGCGGGCCCGATGCCGTCGAGGCCACGGTCGCCCAGCGGCTCGCGTTCGAGCAGTTCGATGCGGCTGCCGTCGAATGCATAGGTACCGCGCTCGACCACGCCGTCGGCGGCCGGTGCATGGCAGCGATTGAGGAACAGATAGCGCCGGACGCCGAAATAGATCGCATCCGGACAGCGCGCCTCGCCGACCGCCGTCCAGCGGCTGTGGGCCAGGGGATTTTCCGCGCCTGTGGCCGGTAGCCACCCGGCGAGGGTGAACACCAGCATCGCCGCGACGCAGCAGCGCCGGCGACCAGGTGCGCGGGGTATCGGACGGATCGACATCGGCGGCAGTCCGGGCGGTCGTGGGCCGTCCGCAGGGGTGGCAAGGCTGTCCCGGATGCGGATCGAAAAGCTCACGGTCGGGGCGTCATGGTGGGCGCTGCGACGGCCGCCGTCAATCCGCGCCACGGGCTACCGGAAGCGCCGGCCGAGGGTGACCCAGGTTACATCCCGCGGCCGGCTCCGGCTGTTAGCTTGCGGTCGTCGTCCGGGGGGCTCCGCGGCGGCTCGGCAAGACTTCTCAACTTGGACATCGGCAGGAGACCGAAATGATCAGAAAGGGAGCACGTCATGCAGCGAGGCTGGTCGGACTCGTCGCGGTCGCCGGATTGGCGGCGTGCGGCGGTGGCAACGGTTCGTCCGACATCATCGAGGCCGAAGTGAGCGCCGCCGACGGCGGCAGCTTCACCGACTCGTCCGGCACCGTCACCGTGGTGGTGCCGCAGGGTGCGCTCGCCGCCGACGCGGTGCTGCGGGTCGGAAACGCCATCGTCGCGACCGGCGCCGACGATCCGGAGTTCGCGAGCGCGGCCTTCGAAGTGTCGTTGAAGCGCGCGAACGGCGACGACGTCGCGCTGGATCGACCGATCAAGGTGGTGCTGCGGGCAGACCAGACGCCCGAGCATCCGACGCTGGGTGAGCTGTCTCGCTTCGATGCCGGCCAATGGCAGCGCGTCGATGCCAGCTTCTATCGCGCTTCGAGCCAGAGCGTGGTGGGCCTGAGCCGCCGCAACCGGGCGACCTACCGGGTGACCCTGCGCACCTTGCAGGCCACCCAGGGGGACGCGGTGGCACGCGGCCGGACGGTGCTGATGGAAGAGACCTTCGGCAACGAAGCCTTCTTCGGCGACGTCATCGGGCTGCACACGCTGCTCGACAACGTGTCGCCCGCCGACGCGGTGGCGCTCGGCGTGCAGGTGGACATCAACCGTCTGCCCCAGTCGGTGATCGACCTGATGACCGGCAGCGACCTCGCCGCCAAGGACGCCGCGCTCGGCGACCCCGCCACCACCCGCGTGCTGCTGCAGAACGACGCGGTGATCGGCGTTCGTGCGCAGTTCGACGGCTTCGGCAACATGGTCGGCGCGGGGCTGACCTGTGCGCTGTGCCACGTCACGGTCACGCCCACCGAATTTCAGCTGTCCACCGGCGCGACGATGCTGCCGATCGGCGAACCGCGCTTCGACGGCGTGCCGAACAGCAGCATCGACGCCGGCACGATCCTCTCCCTGACCCCCTTCGTCCAGAACCTGGGCGACGGTGGCGCGACCGCTGCGGTGCTCCAGAGCTGGGGGCCCGGCAACTTCGACATCCGCGCCCTGCCGGACAACGCGCTCGACGACGGCGTCGTCAATCCGACCAACAATCCGCCGATCTGGAACTTCGTGGACCTCGCGGAACAGGGCTACCTGTTCGGCTGGGATGGCCTGTTCGAGGACGACGGCTCCAACAACGACGCACTCGCCAGTCAGGCCGAGGCGGTCTACGACCTGGTGATGCATGGCAACGGCGCGTTCGGCACGGCCGCCGCGACCCTGCCGGCCGAACTGTCGGTGACGCCGCCGCAATCCCTGCTCGACGCGCTCGCCCAGGCGGAGATCGATCAACCCGGCAACGACATCACTGCCGGCAAGCTGCTCGACCTGCAGGCCTGGATGCGCGCCATCACCAGCCCCGCGCCCGGTCCGTTCGACGAGGCGCTGGCCGAGCGGGGATTCGAACTCTTCCACGGCGACGCGGGCTGCGCGGCATGTCATCAGAGCGCGGACCTCACCGGTCCCGGCCTGTTCACCGCGATCACCGCGCCCCAGGGCGGACTGGCCGGTGGCATCAAGGTGCCCTCGCTGCGCGGCATCTCGCACACCGCACCGTATCTCTCCGACGGCAGCGTGCCGACCCTGGATGCCGCGGTCGCTGGTGTGCTGACCGTGCTCGAAGGGCTCGATCCGGCGCGGCCGGCGTTCTCGGATGATGATCGGGCCGCTCTGGTCGAATACCTCAAGAGTCTTTGAGCGCTCCCGCGGCGACGCGACGGACCCCGGCTCGAACAGCGCGCCCGCTCCCGGCCGGGGGGCGGGCGGTGCCATGGCGCTCAGGCGCTGTCGCCGTCGTTCGCGGCAAGCGCGGCGCTGGCGGCGGGCCGCAGCCGGTACATCACCGCGTACAGCGCCGGCACGAATCCGAGCGTCAACACGGTGCCGATCGCGAGTCCGAAGGCCATCGCGCAGGCCATCGCGTAGAACAGGGGATCCCGCGATAGGATCAGCGGCAGCAGGCCCAGGATCGTCGTCAGCGAGGTGATCATGATCGGCCGCAGGCGTGCCAGGCAGGCGTCGACGATGGCGCGATGCGGCGCCTTGCCGGCCGCCTCCTCCTCGCCGATCCGCTCGATCAGCACGATCCCGTTGTTGATGATGATGCCGGCGAGGCTGAACAGCCCCAGCATCACCATGAAGCCGAACAGCGCCTGCAGCGCCAGCAGCCCGGCCACCGCGCCGATCAGCACCAGCGGAATCGTCGACAGGATGATCAGCGGGCGACGGAACGAGTTGAACTGCCAGACCAGCAGCACCGCGATCAGCGCGACGCACATCGGCAGGGCCGCGAACAGCTTCCGGTTGGCTTCCGCCTGGCTCTCGATTTCGCCGCCGATCTCCAGGCGGTGGCCGTGCGGCAAATCGAGCG
Organism: Rhodocyclaceae bacterium; assembly: GCA_020445745.1. Taxonomy (GTDB): domain Bacteria; phylum Pseudomonadota; class Gammaproteobacteria; order Burkholderiales; family Rhodocyclaceae; genus Cognatazoarcus. The sequence continues at coordinate 19,793 of JAGRGB010000207.1, forward strand.
TGTCGATCGCCTGCTGCACCAGCGGCAGCAGCTCCGCCGCGCTCAACGAGACGTGCTTGGCCGCGACCGTCAGGGTGCGCGCCTGGTCGCGGCGCCGGATCCGGGCATCCGTCCATTCGCCGCTGATCACCGCCAGCTGCGGCAGCGGAATCCAGCTCCCATGCTCGCGCGAATACACCGACAGCGCCTGCAGATCACTGAGCGCGCCGCGGGCCTTCTGTTCGCTGCGCATGATCACCGGGATGACGTTCTCGCCCTCCCGATAGTCGGTGACGGTGGCTCCGGACAGGTACATGTTGAGGGCGTTCGCGATGTCGTGGGAGCTGACGCCGGCCGCCCGCGCGCGGCTCTGGTCCACGTCGACGCGGATCTTCGCGACCCGGTTCTCCCAGTCCTGCGACACGCTGGTGACGCCGGCGACGCGGCGCAGGGCGGCCAGCAAGGTCTCGGCACGGTCGCGCAGCAGCTCGCCGTCGGGTCCGATCAGGCGCAGTTCCAGCAGCCCCGATTCGGCAGCGCCCATCCACATCTTCTTGACGCTGACGCGGGCCTCCGGCAGGCGCTCGAGCACGTAGGCGCGGGTCCTGGCGACCGCGGCATCGACCTGTTCGGGTGCCTGCGTGTTGACCACCAGGAAGGCCCGGTGGGGGTCGGGATCCATCGCCGCCAGCGACAGGAAGAAGCGGGGGCCGCCGCTGGCCACATAGGCGACGCTGCCGGCGACCTCGGGATTGGTGTCGCGATCGGCCAGCCAGCCACTCAGGCGTCGCACCACCTCGTCGGTCTTGTGGATCGAGCTGCCGGCCGGCAGGTCCACGTAGATCAGGTACTGGTTGCGGTCGCCGAGCGGGAAGAATTCCTTACCGACCAGCCCGAACCCGCCGATCGCGATGGCCAGCAGGCCCACCATCGCCGCGAGGAACAGCCAGCGCAGGCGCAGGATGCCCTCCAGAATTCGCCGGTAGGCGCGATAGGGGGCCGTCTCGAAGCGCCCGGAGCCCGCCCCGCTTGCCGCGGCGACCTTCATGAACCACACGCAAAATGCCGGCGTCATGAAAAGCGACAGGAACCACGAGGCCAGCAGCACGATCGTGACGACCTGGGCCAGCGAGCGGGTGAACTCGCCGGTGCCGCCTTCGGCCAGTGCCATCGGCACGAAGAACAGTACCGTGGTGAGCGAGGAGGTCAGCAATGGAACGGCCAGGCTGCGGCCCGCTTCGACCGCCGCCGCCAGCCTTTCGGCGCCGCCCTCGAGCCGCACCCGGATGTCTTCGGCGATGACGATGCCGTTGTCGACCAGCATGCCCAGCGCAATGATCAGCGCGGCGATCGACACGCGCTGCAACTCGACATCGAACGCGCGCATCACGACGATTGCCAGCAGCATCGTCACCGGCACGAAGGCGCCGACGATCAGGCCGGTGCGGACACCGAGGAACAGCATCACCACGGCGAGCACGATGGCCAGGGTCTGCAGCAGGTTGTTGGTGGCGCCGGCGATCGTCGCCTCGATCAGCGCCGGCTGGTAGGTCGCGAACTCCAGCACGTAGCCCAGCGGCAGCGCCTGCTGCAGCTCGCCCACGCGCGCGCTGAGCTGTTCGCCGAAGGCCACCGCATTGGTGCCGTCGAGCGCCGACACGCCCAGCACCAGTGCCGGACGACCGTTGAAATAGACCTTGCTCTGGGGCGGGTCGGCAAAGTCCCGGCGCAGCGTCATGATGTCGCCGAGACGCAGCACCTGGCCGGCGCCGGGAATTGCCACGAGGGTGTCGCGGATCTGCTCGACGGATTCGAAGTTGCCGCTCGGCTCCAGCACGAACACCTGTCCCCCGGCATCCACCGAACCGCCGGGCAGGATGATGTTCTGGGCGTTCAGCGTGCTGACCACCGCGTCCGGGTCGATGCCGAGCTGGGCCAGACGTTCGCGCGAGAATTCCATATACACGCGCTCTTCCTGGACGCCGTAGAGTTCGATCTTCATGACGCCGGGCAGCGCATACAGCGCCTCGCGAACGTCGCTCGCGCGATCGAACATTTCGGCCATGTCGAAGCCGTCCGCCCACAGCGCGATGGTCGCCACCGCGGTCAGTCCGACCTGGTCATTGACCACCGGGCCGATCGTGCCGCCCGGCAGGCTGGCGGCGACGTCGCTCATCTTGTCGCGCAGGTCCTGCCATACCGGAGCGAGTTCGACGACGTCGTCGCGCAGGGTCACGCTGATCAGCGATGCCCCGGTCTTGGAGTCGGAGACGATGTGCTTGACCTGCGGGATCTCGCGGATCTTCTCTTCGAGCTTGCGGGTGATCAACTGCTCGACGCGCAAGGTCGCCATGCCCGGGAAGCGGGCGCTGACCTGAGCCTGGCGGATCACGATCGACGGATCCTCGCGGCTCGGATAGTTGAGGAAGGTCAGCGTGCCGCCGAGCATGAAGAACAGCACGGCGAGGATCGTCAGCCGCGAATTGCGCAGCGCGAACTCGGTGATCAGGGCCATCGCCGGGCGGCCTCCGCGGTCAGCGCGCCGGTGGTGCCATCAGCCGCACCGCCTGGCCGTCGGAGAGGAAAGCGACGCCGGCGACGATGACCCGCTGGCCGGGTTCGAGGCCGGTGACGACGGCGTCGTTGTCCCGTGCCGACAGGATCCGTACCGGCGTCACGCGGGCGACACCGGCATCGCTGTCGAACACGAACACGTCGCCCCGCCCGGGCTCGCTGCCGGGCTTCAACGCGGACACCGGAACGAGAAGGCCTTCACGCTCCGCGTCCGGACCTCCCGCCGCGATGCTGACCTCGGCGGTCATGCCGGCGCGCAGTTGCGGCGGCGCTTCGATCAGCGCGACCTTGACCGGATAGACGTTGCCGGCGCCCGCCACGCGCCCGATTTCGCGCACCGTGGCGTCGAAACTCGCATCGGACATCGCCGCGAACACGACCGTCGCCGGCGTGCCGACCGACAGCTGCGCGATCGCGACTTCGGGCACCGAGACTTCCACCTCGAAGCGATCCTCGCCGAGCAGCGACAGCACCGGCTTGCCGGCGGCGACTTCTTCGTTCGGCTGGACCAGGCGCTCGCCGATGACGCCGGCAAACGGTGCGACGATGCGCGTGTCCTGCAGCGACAGGGTCGCCCGCGCGAGCCTCGATCTGCGGTAGGCGACGTCGCTCTCGGCGGCGGCGACATCGGCCCGGCTCTGTTCGATACCGGCTTCGCCGATGAAGCCCTTGGCCAGCAGCTCCTCATTGCGCCGCAGCGTACCGCTGCGCTGCCCGAGCGCCGACTCGGCCTTGCGCAGGTCGGCGCGGGCGCCCTCGACCTCGAGTTCCAGCGGGCGCGAATCGATGGTCGCGAGCAGTTGTCCGCGGTCGACCGGGTCGCCGGCGTTGACGGCGATCCGCGACACCGTCCCGCCCACCGGAAAGCTCAGCACCGCCGTCGTGGCGGCTGCCACTCGGCCGGAGAAGCGGCGCACGCGATCGCCGGCGCGAGTCTCGACGATCATCGTCTTGACGCTCCTGACCACGGCTTCCGCCGGTGGCGGCGGCTTGCTGCACGCACTCGTCAGGGCCAGGCACGTGACCACCGGGATCACGCGCCGCATCAGGACCGCGCCGCCGGCAAGCCGACGGCGGCGCTCGATCGGTGCTAGCGGGCGGGGCTGCATGGACCACTCCTCCATCATCGGGCGGTCGCGCCACGGTGTGGCGTGCCGGCACGGCGGGGCCGGTCCCACGAGCATACTCTTCGCGGCGCCGGTTGGCGTCCGGCAGCGTCGGCCGGACTGTGCGCGTGCCGCCGGCCGCTGCCTCACGCGACACCGGCGGCGCGATCGCTGGCGTTCGAGTCGGCGTGGAACAGGAAGGCGCGGCCGGACTTCTTGGCGCGGTACATCGCGGCATCGGCATGACGCATCAGGCGGCCGGCGTCGCCACCGTCGGCCGGAAACAGCGCGATACCGATGCTCGGCGACACCGAGATGTCGTGCCCTTCGATCTGATAGGGATGCGACAGCTCCTCGGCGATCTTGGTCGCCACCGCGGTGATCACCGCGCGCGACGCGGGCGCTTCCAGCACTACCGTGAACTCGTCGCCGCCGAGGCGGGCGACATTGTCGCTGCCGCGCACGCTGTGACCGAGGCGGCCCGCGACCGCCTGCAGCAGCAGGTCGCCGATGTCGTGGCCGAGGTTGTCGTTGACCGCCTTGAAACGGTTGAGATCGAGAAACATCAATGCAAGCGCACCGTTCGATCGCTGCGCCTGCGCGATCTGCTGTTCCAGTCTTTCCTGGAAATGGCGGCGGTTCGGCAGCCCGGTAAGGACGTCGCTGTAGGCCAGATTGCGAACATGGTGTTCGGCCCGGCAGGTGTCGATGGTGTGGTGCACGCGCTGCACCACCAGCGCCAGGTGCAGTGGCGTGGTCAGAAAGTCGGAGGCGCCGGCGGCGAACGCGCTGGCGATCGCGTGGCGGTCGTCGAGGGCGGTCAGCATCAGAACCGGCACGTCCTTGCAGCCGGCCAGAAGCCGCAGCCGGCGGCAGGTCTCGTAGCCGTCCGGGGCCGGCAAGCCGGCGTCCAGCAGCACCAGTTCCGGCGCCTCGGCCATCGCCTGCGCCAGCGCGGCCTTGCCCCCGTCGGCCTCGATCACGCGGAAGCCCTCCAGGGCCAACGCCAGACGCAGCGCGGTGCGCGTGCTGCGGTCGTCGTCTACCACCAGAATGCGGGCGCCGTCGCCGGCTGGCGCGGGTGGCTGAATGGTCTGGCCGCGCACCAGTCGCGCCAGGGCGCCGGCGACGCGCTCGAACTCCGCAGCGACGCTGTCCACCTGGGCAATGCAGTCACCACCGTTGATCGCGCGCTGTTCGAGCTGTTCGGCCGAGCGTGCCAGCAGGTAGGCGCCGAGGGTGCCGGCCGCACCGCGGATGCGTCGCGCGTTCGATCTGAGACCGTCGGTGTCGTCCTCGACGGCGCCACGCATCAGCGCCTGCAGCAGCTCCGGCATGTCCTCGAGGAAGGGTTCGATGACCTGTCCCAGGCCGTCACCGAGCACCTCCGACAGACGCTGCAGCGCGATGCCGTCGATGCCCTCGCCGGCCTGCAGCATCACGCCGGTGCTGTCGGGCGAGATCGCATCCGGCAACGGCACCACGTCGACCCACTGCTGCACGGTATCGGCCAGTGCCTCCATCGTGAATGGCTTCAGGATGCGTCCGTCCATGCCGGCGCTGCGGCCGCGCTCGATCTCTTCCGGCGCCGCTTCGCTGCCCATGCCGACGATCGGCGTGCGCCCGCCGATGATGGCCTCGCGCTCGCGGATCGCCCGGCACGCCTCGTAACCGTCCATCGTCGGCATCCGGCAATCCATCAGAATCAGGTCGAAGCGTGTGCCGCCATGGGCGGCAAGCGCTGCGACCGCGCTGTCGGCCAGCTCGACCCGCGCTCCCAGCAACTCGAGCATGCCGCGCACGATCACCTGATTGGTGCGGTGGTCGTCGACGACCAGAACCCGTGCATTGACCCTTGGCATCGGTGGCGGCGCTGCCGGTACCGCGTCGCGGGCCGCCAAATTGCCGAGCTGGCGAAGCAGGTTCTGCAGCCGCGATCGGCGGAACGGCTTGGCCAGTTCGGCCCACCAGTCGCCGGGATCCGTTTCGCGGCCGCGGTTCAACGGCCGGCTCAGCACCCAGTTGCGCACGTCGGCACCGGCGGCGCGGCGAAGGCGGGCCAGATCGTCCGGTGCCAGCGCCGCATCCACCAGCGCCAGCGTGAACACGCGGCCCTGCTGGCGGGCCGAAGTGATCGCCTGCAGCGCTTCCGGCGCGTTCGCGCACAGCGTGGCCGTCGCTTCCTCGGTGGCCAGGTCGGCCTGCAGGTGGGCCCGCCCGACGCGGCTCAGTTCGATCACCAGCACGGCCATCCCGGGCGCCACGCCCGGGGTCACCAGCTGGGTGGTATCACGGTCCGGTATCAGCGGCAGCAGCAGCCGGAAGACCAGGCCGTCGCCGTCCTCGCGCTCCAGCCGGCCTTCCATCAGCGCCACCAATTGCTGGCACAGCAGCATGCCGAGCCCCGCGTCGCCACCGTCGTCGGCCTCCCGCTCACCGCTCGCGCGAATGTCGATGCGCACCCGCGGTGCGCCGGCGCGCGGCTCGCTGGCGACCGACATCAGCAGCGCGATCTCGCCATGCCGCGTGGCCGCGATCGCCTGTCCGAGCAACCGCGACAGCAACTGGTGCAGGCGCGGGCCGTCGCCGATCCAGCCGGTGGGGAAGCCCGGCGCGATCAGGTGCCCCAGCTCGAGGCCACGGCCATAGGCCTGCGGACTGATCTCGTCCACCAGGTCCTCGATCAACTGCCGCAGGTCGAGCGGCTCGGGGTCGAGGGCGACGTGGCCGGTTTCGAGCTGGCAGACGTCGAGCATGTCGTCGACGCGGGCCAGCAGCGCCTGCGACGAGGCGCGGGCGACCGCCGCAGCAGGACCGGCGGTGCCCGGCAGCTTGACGCGGGCGAGGACGTCGAGGCGTTCGATCAACTGGTGCAGGGGCTTGCGCACTTCCTCGCACAGCGTGCCGGACAACTGGTCCTTGAGTCGCGACGCGGCGGCGGCACGCCGGCGCGAATCGGCGAGTTCGTCCTCGCGGCGATCGAGCCGGGCAGCGAGGCCTTCGACCGCGGCGACGACGGCGTCGTCGCCGTCGGTGGCGGTCGGCGGTGGCGGTCGGCTGGCCAGCAGGGCCCGCAGGCGCTGGTCGCCGGCCTCGATCGAGGCCAGTCGCCGCAATGGTCGGCGCAGCACCGCTGCGCTGGCCAGCATCACGGCGACCAGCCATGCCAGGGCATAGGCGATCAGCTGGCGTTCGTGCCGGCGGGCGACATGGCTGTCGACGATCAAGCGCAGTCGACGGCCATCCGCCGTTACCGCGCTGACGTCCCAGTGCGGACCGGGTGCGGCCAGCAACGCGGCGTCGCTGCCGTCGAGCAGCCGTCCGGTCGTGTCGTAAATGCCGGCCGCCAGCACCTGGGGCTGGGCGAGCGCACGTGCCAGCAAGCTCCGCTGGGCGTCACCGGCGGTCGTCGCAGCCTGCAGGTGGTCGACCAGTTGCCGGGCGCCGGCCTCGCCGGCGGCGCGCAACTGGAACACCCCCAGGGCGGAGATGCCGACGCCGAGCAAGATGGCGACGACCCCCACCGCCAGCACGATACGGAAACGCAGCCCGGCCGAATCGTGGGCTGGCGCGGGCGGACGGACGGCGTCGTGCATGAACTGCTGGCCTGATTGCGGCGATGACGCGAGCTTACCGCAAAATCCCGGCTGGCCAGCCACCCACCGTCGCCGCCGATGTCCCGCTCAGTGCTGCAGAGCTCCTTCGACAGCGTGGGCCTCGGCGTCGCGCCCGGCCTGCGCCGCCAGTCTGGCGCTGGCGACCGCCTCGAGGAAGCCCTCGGCCCAGCTCTGCAGGTCGTTGCTGCAGACGATGTCGAACTGCTCCCGCAGGCGGGCACGGGCTTCCGCGCGGTGGTGCGTAATGCCGTAGTAGCACTTGTCGCGGAGGTCGGCGGGGTCGTGCGGATTGGTCAGGATCGCGCCGTGCATCTCCGCGGCGACGCCGGTGAACTCGGAAAGTACCAGTACCCCGCCGCCGCCGGTCAGTCCCTGGGTGGCGACGTACTCCTTGGCGACCAGATTGAGGCCGTCGCGCAGCGGAGTGATCCACATGACATCGGCCATCGCGTAGTAGGCCACCACTTCGTCGAACGGGAAGGCACGGAAGAAGAACTGCACCGGCGTCCAGCCGACCCGCGAGTAGCGGCCGTTGATGCGGCCGACCGCCTGCTCGATCTGGGTCTGCAGGCTGCGGTAGATCGTCATCTCGCGGGCGGCCGGCACGCATACGGTGATCAATGTGACCCGGCCCTGCAGCTCCGGGTACTCGTCCAGCAGTTTCTCGAAGGCCATCAGTTTTTCGAGGGTGCCCTTGGTGTAGTCGAGGCGCTCGACCGACAGGATCACGCGGATGCCCTTCAACTGATCGCGCAACTGCTCCATCCGGCGGCCTGCTTCGGGCTGGGCGAGCACATCCCGAACCCGGCCGACATCGAGACCGACCGGATGGGCGCCGAGTCCGATGCGGCGCCCATGTACCTCGATGGCAGTGGTGTACTCCTCGAGCCCGACGGCGCAGCCGTAGGTGCGGAAGGTCGGCGCGCAGTTGGTCACCTCGACGCGCTTGATCGGCGCGACGCCGCGGGCGACGTCGACGAAGTTCTCGGCCTGGCGGGGGATGTGGAATCCGACATAGTCGCACTGCAGCAGGCTGCCGACGATCTCGCGACGCCAGGGCAACACGTTGAATACGTCGGCCGACGGAAAGTAGGTGTGATGGAAGAAGCTGATCACCAGATCCGGGCGGAATTCGCGCAGGAAGGCCGGCACCATCCACAGGTTGTAGTCGTGGATCCACACCGTGGCACCCTCCGCCGCCTCGGCGGCGGTGCGCTCGGCGAACAGGCGATTGACCTTCAGGAAGACGTCCCAGTCCTCCTCGCGGAACACCGCCCGCTCCCAGAAGGTGTGCAGCGTCGGCCAGAACGCCTCCTTCGAGAACCGCTTGTAGAAGATGTCCACGTCCTCCTTCGACAGGGCCACCCGCGAACAAACCAGATTGGGGAAGCTGCGCGGATCGACGCGGGTGTGGGTCTCGAAGGTCTGCTGGCGGGACGGATCGTGAATCGACCAGGCCACCCAGGCGCCTTTGCGCCCGCCCTTGAAGAACGACAGCAGGGTCGGCAGGATGCCGTTCGGCGAGCTGTGGCGGCGCCGCACCAGCTGGCCGTTCTCCCACGATTCCTCGTAGGGCAGACGGTGGTAGACCATCACCAGTTCGGATCGCCCGGCCTCAGATACCGGGCGGGTGGCCGCTTCGACCCCGCCGGGGCCGAGGAAATCGAAATGGACGATCGCATCGAGGATGCCACCGCAGCCGGTGCGCCGGGCGTGGTGGATGCGGGCGCGGTCCCGCGTGGCCTGGAGCAGGCCGGCTTCGGATTCGCCGACGCACACGCCCTTGAAGCCGGCTTCGAGCATGTCCAGGTCGTTGAGGGTGTCGCCGGCCACCAGCACCTGGCCGCCATCGATCTCGAGCCGCTCCACCAGCCGCGCCAGGGTCGTGCCCTTGTTGACGCCCGGCGGCAGGATGTCGAGATAGCGGTCTTGGGAGTACAGCACGTCGCAGCCCAGCCGGCCTGCCACCGCCTCGACCTCGGCGGGAACGTCCTGCGGGGCACACAGGTAGGAGCAGCGACGCTGCTGCGGAACTTCCTGGCGTTCGAGCTGCGGAAAGATCGACATCGCCTCGGCGACCTTGCTCTCGCCGGGCCACAGCACGTCGATTTCCGACTGGATCGGCTGCACCGGGGTCAGCGAGGCGCCTTCGACGACGGTCGCGCCGACGTCGCAGATCAGATAGTCGGGTGTCGGTATCGTCGGGTCGGCGAGCAGCGGCATGACCACTTCCAGGCCGCGCCCGGTGACGAACACCAGCTTGATTTCGGGATGATCGGCGATCAGCTGGTAGAGGCGATTGCGTTCCTCAGGATCGCCGGCGAGGAATGTTCCGTCGAGGTCTGTCGCTAGCAGCATGGCATTAGCTCCGTAGTTCCGATTCAGTGCCACGCGCCGCCAGCGGCGCGTGCTCATTCGTTCCGTCGTGACGGCCCAGCCGTCGGATTGCCGCCGTCGGCCTGCCCTGCGGCGGGCGCCTCGCCGACGCAATCGGTCGCCGCTGGGGTGCCGTCGTCCGGGCCGTCGCTCGGTGGTGGAGCGGGCCGCGTATCGACGAGCACCGGCATCGCGCTTGCCTGCCCTTCGGCGGCAAGCTCGTTGGCGCCTTCTGCGGAGGCGGCTTCGCCGGCGTGCGACGGTGGCGGAAAATCATCCGGTGTCGGCATGATCTCGAGGACCGTCGGCGTGGTTCGCACCATCGGCACGAAATGGGCCGGCTCGCTGATCTGCTCCGCGCCGCGGCGCGTCGCCAGCCATGCGATGGTCGCAAGCAACACCTGCGCCACGGCGAAATGGACTGCCAGTGCCTTGGCACCGAGCAAGGCCATCAGGCCGCCGGCCAGCATCGGCCCGATTGCCGCCCCGATGCCGTGCACCAGCAGCAGCACGCTCGAGCCGCCGACGATGTCTTCGGCCCTCAGGTGATCCACCAGGTGGGCCACCGACATCGGGTAGATCGCGAAGGCCAGGCCGCCATAAAGAGCGATCGCCGCTACCGACCATCGACCGAGCGATTCCCCGGCGACCAGCGGCAGCGCCGCCAGTGCGGCGGCGAAAGCGGTGATCGCCAGCGCGCTGCGGCGGTCGCGGCTGTCGGAGAAGGCGCCCAGTGGCCACTGCAGCAGTGCGCCGCCGACGATGCAGGCACTCATGAACAGGGCGACGCCGTCACCGGGGAGTCCGATCCGTGCGGCATAGACCGGGCCCATGGTCCAGAACGCGCCCATCGTCAATCCGGACAACAGGCCGCCGCTGGCGGCGACCGGCGCCTCACGCCACAGCTTCTTCGGCGAGAAGCGGCCCGGCTCGGTGGTCGCGGGCTGTGCCAGGCGGGTCGCGGCGACCGGCATCGTGGCGAGACAGATGAACAGCGCGGCGACCGCGAACAAGGTGAAATCGGCCGGCGAATCGAGGCGCAGCAGCTGCTGGGCGATGGCCAGCGCTCCCAGGTTGACGACCATGTACAGCGCGAAGACCCTGCCGCGCTGTTCCCGCCCGGCCTGACTGTTGAGCCAGCTCTCGATGATCATGTAGAGCGAAACCAGCGAGGTGCCCCCCAGCACCCGCAGCGCGACCCACGCCACCGGCGACACCAGCAGGCCGTGAAGCAGGGCGGTGGCCGCGGTGGCAGCAGCGAAGAAAGCGAACGCACGGATGTGGCCGATGCGCCGGATCAGCGGCGGCGCCAGCGCGGTCCCCACCAGAAAGCCCGCGAAATAGCCGGAGCCCATCAAACCGAGCACCGGAGCGCTGTAGCCTTCGATGCCGCCCCGCACGGCCAGCAGCGTACCGAGCAGGCCATTGCCGAGCAGCAGCAGGGCGACGCCCGCCAGCAATGCGGAAATGGGAACGATGTGACTAATCATGCCTGGTCAGGACCTGTCACGGGCGATGGCAAGCGGCAGGTGTGACCGGAATGCCCGTAGCGGAATCCGACACCCGAGGTGCGTGCCGCGGGAAGGAGGGAATGTTTGCACCAATATAATGCATTCCCTGCTGCGCTGCAAAAGGCATCCTGCCTTGGCCGTCGGCCGCCGTGATCATCGTGTCGCACGATTGCTGCATTGCGGCACAATTTCACACAGTATTGAAGCTGGAATTGCTGCAGTATTGCCAGCAAGCGTATATTGCACTGCATCATGAGCCTGTCCACCGACCTTCTCGCCCTGCTGTCGCGCCTCGACGAGCTTGCCCGCACCCACTGCGGCATGCCGGTCGACGTGCCGCGCCTGCTGTCGAACGCGGCCTATCGGGAGAATGTCTTCCGGGTCGTCGAGACGGCACGCCATGGCGAACTGAACGGCACCGTCGCGGCGGTGCGCGAAGCCCTCTCGCGGCACCCGCAGCCCGAGGCCTTCGGCCAGTAGCGCCCGCGACGCCGGCCGCTTCCGCCTACAGCAGCACCCGCTCGATGCCGCCCGCATTGGCCCGCTCGACGTAGTCGGCCAGCCAGCGTTCGCCCAGCAGGTGGCGGGCGAGCTCGACGACGATGTAGTCGGCGTCCAGGCCGCCGGCGTCGTTGGCGTAGCGCGACAGGCCCTGCAGGCAGCTCGGACACGACGTCAGCACCTTGACCGGCGCGGCATCGCCGGCGCGCAGCGCCGCGGCACCGGCTTCGAGTTCCTGCTGCTTGCGGAAGCGGATCTGGGTCGAGATGTCGGGCCGGGTTGCCGCCAGCGTGCCGGATTCGCCGCAGCAGCGGTCGCTGAGATCGACCCGTGTGCCCATCAGCGCGTTGGCGACGCGGGTGCCATCGTGGATCTTCATCGGCGTATGGCAGGGCTCGTGGTAGAGGTACTTGACCCCCTTGATGCCGGACAGCGCCACACCCTTCTCCATCAGGTACTCGTGGATGTCCACCAGTCGGCAGCCGGGGAAGATCTGCTCGAACTGGTAGTTCAGCAGTTGGTCCATGCAGGTGCCGCAGGACACCACGACGGTGCGGATGTCGAGATAGTTGAGGGTGTTGGCGACGCGGTGGAACAGCACCCGGTTGTCGGTGGTGATCTTCTGCCCCTTGTCCTCCTCGCCGGCCGAGGTCTGCGGGTAGCCGCAGCACAGGTATCCGGGCGGCAGCACCGTGGTCGCGCCGACATGGTAGAGCATCGCCTGGGTCGCCAGCCCGACCTGGCTGAACAGGCGTTCGGAACCACAGCCGGGGAAGTAGAACACCGCCTCGGATTCGTCCCGCGGGATGCCCGGATTGCGAATCACCGGGATGGTCTTGTCGTCCTCGATGTCGAGCAGCGCCCGACTGGTGCGCTTGGGCAGGCCGGCGGGCATCGGCTTGTTGATGAAATGGATCACCTGCGCCTTGAGCGGCGCCTTGCCGAGGGTCGCCGGCGGCGCTTCGAGCTGTTCGCGGATCAGCCCGAGCGCCCTGCCGAGCCGATGTCCGACGCGCTGCGCCTTGTAGCCCCACGCGATCATGACCTTGCGGATCAGCTTGATGGTGGTCGGGTCCTTGGCGGTCAGGAAGGCCATCGCGGCGATCTTGCCCGGGTTGAGCGAGCGCTTGCCCTCGCGGCGCAGGAGGTTGCGCATCTTGATCGACACGTCGCCGAAATCGATGTCCACCGGGCACGGCTTCTCGCACTTGTGGCATACCGTGCAGTGGTCGGCGACGTCCTCGAACTCGGCCCAGTGGGCGAGCGAGACGCCGCGGCGGGTCTGCTCCTCGTAGAGGAAGGCCTCGATCAGCAGCGACGTGGACAGGATCTTGTTGCGCGGGCTGTAGAGCAGGTTGGCCCGCGGCACGTGGGTCGTGCACACCGGCTTGCACTTGCCGCAGCGCAGGCAGTCCTTGATGTCGCCGGCGATGTCGTCGATCTCGGTCTGCTCCATGATCAGCGACTCGTGGCCCAGCAGGTTGAAACTCGGCGTGTAGGCGCCGTCCAGGTTGGCCCCCGGCATCAGCTTGCCGCGGTTGAAGTGGCCGTCGGGATCGACCTTGTTCTTGTAGGCGCGAAAGCCGGACATCTCGTCGTCGGTCAGGAATTCGAGCTTGGTGATGCCGATGCCGTGTTCGCCCGAGATCACGCCGCCGAGCGAGCGCGCCAGCCCCATGATGCGTCCGACCGCGCGGTTGGCGGCCTGCAGCATCTCGTAGTTGTCGGAGTTCACCGGGATGTTGGTGTGCACGTTGCCGTCGCCGGCGTGCATGTGCAGCGCCACGAACACCCGGCCGCGCAGCACCCGGGCATGGATCTCCGCGATCGCCTCGCGGGTCGGCCGGAACAGTTCGCCGTCGAAGATCTTCATCAGCCGCGGCCGCAGCTCGCCCTTCCATGAGGTGCGCACCGAGTAGTCCTGAAGTCGATGGAACAACACCGGATCGGCGGCACGATTCGACAGATCTCCGGCGTCGATGCCGTACTCGGCGAAGCGCGCCTCCGCCTCGGCCAGCGGCAGGTCGAGGTTGTCCAGCAGCCAGGCCCAGCGGCGGCGCACCTGCTGCACATAGTCCAGTGCCGCCTGGCGCCGGTCGCCGATCAGTTCCTCCGCCGGCAGGTCCGCGTCACCGGCGGCCAGCGGCAGGGACTTCTGCAGGAATTCGGCGATCGCGTCGCACAGGGCGAGCTTGTTGCGGGTGGACAGCTCGATGTTGATGCGTTCGATGCCGTCGCAGTAGTCGCCCATGCGCGGCAGCGGGATCACCACGTCTTCGTTGATCTTGAAGGCGTTGGTGTGGCGCGAGATCGCCGCGGTGCGCGAACGGTCGAGCCAGAAGCGCCGGCGCTGCTCCGGGCTGACCGCGATGAAACCTTCCGCGCCGCGGCTGTTGGTCATGCGGATGACTTCGGACGCGGCGCGCATCACCGCATCCTCGTCGTGGCCGACGATGTCGCCGATCAATACCATCTTCGGCCGGCCGTGCCGCTTCGCCTTGGTCGCGTAGCCGACCGCCTTGACGTAGCGCTCGTCGAGGTGCTCGAGGCCGGCCAGCTGCACGCCGAGGCCGTGGCCTTCGCCGCCCGGCTTGAAACAGTCGGTGATCTCGACGATCGCCGGCACCGCCTCGCGCACCTGACCGAAGAATTCGAGGCACACCGTGCGGGTCACCGGTGGCATCCGGTGCAGCACCCAGCGTCCGGCGACGATGATGCCGTCGGTGCCTTCCTTCTGCACGCCCGGCACGCCGCCGAGGAACTTGTCGGTGACGTCCTTGCCGAGCCCCTCCTTGCGGCACGAGGCGCCCGGCATCGACAGCAGTTCCTCGGAGAGCAGCCGCCTGCCGTCGGCATCGAAGCGCCGGAGGCGGAAATGAACCGTCTGCTGCTCGTGGATCTTGCCGAAGTTGTGGTCCAGACGCTCGACCTCGAGCCAGTTGCCGTCCGGCGTGACCATCTTCCACCACGCCAGGTTGTCGAGCGCGGTACCCCACAGGACCGCCTTCTTGCCGCCTGCGTTCATCGCGATGTTGCCGCCGATGCACGAGGCCTCGGCCGAGGTCGGGTCCACCGCGAACACCCGCCCGGCCGCTGCCGCGGCTTCCGCGACGCGTGCGGTGACGACGCCGGCGCCGGTACGGATGGTCGCGTACGTTCGGTCCATCGGGCCGTCCACGCCCGGCAACGCGATGTCCTCGACCGGCCCCATGGCCAGCAGCTTTTCGGTGTTGATCACCGCCGATCGCGGATCCAGCGGCACCGCGCCGCCGGTGTAGCCGGTGCCGCCGCCGCGCGGGATGATGGTCAGTCCGAGCGCTATGCAGTCCCGCACCAGGGCTCCGATCTCGTCCTCGCTGTCCGGATAGAGCACCACGAAGGGATACTCGACCCGCCAGTCGGTGGCGTCGGTGACATGGGAGACGCGTGCATGTCCATCGAAGCAGATGTTGTCCCTGCGGGTGTGCCGGGCCAGCACCTGGCGCACCTGACGGCGCAGCCCTTCGGTCTCCTCGAACTGGCGTTCGAAGCGGTCCACAGCCTCCTGCGCCGCGAGCACGAGACGCACCACCTTGGCGCCATGCTCCGGATCGTCCCGGCTCGAACCCTCGCGCCGCTTGTCGACCTCCCGCAGGCGGTGGCGCAGCGCGCCGACCAGCGCCGCCCGGCGCTCCTTGTTGGCGAGCAGGTCGTCCTGCAGATAGGGGTTGCGGACCACCACCCAGATGTCGCCGAGCACTTCGTAGAGCATCCGCGCCGAGCGTCCGGTGACCCGCTCGCTGCGCAACTCGTCGACGATCCGCCAGGCTTCCTCGCCGAGCAGGCGAATGACGATCTCGCGATCCGAAAACGACGTGTAGTTGTAGGGGATCTCGCGCAGGCGTTGGGTCATTGGCGATGCCACCGGTCGAAGGAACCGGCAATTTTATCGGACTGTTCCCCGCGCCGCAGCATCGACGATGCCGCGGGTGAACCGAACCGCGCGCGCATCGCGCCATCCCTCAGTCGCAGGCCGCGACAAGGGCGATCTCTATGCGCCACCCTTCGCGCGGCAGCGCCGCCACCTGTACGCAACTGCGGCACGGCGCACTGCCGTCCGGCAGCCAGCGCTGCCACTCGTGGTCGAAGCGCGCGCTGTCGGCGATGTGGACGAGATGTACCGTCGCGGTCAGGATGCGGCTCGGGTCGGAGCCGCCGCGCGCCAGCAGCCCATCGAGGGCGGCCAGCACCTCGCGCGTCTGGATGGCGATGTCGGCGTGCTCGGTGGCCGGTACCGCGACCGTGTACAGGACGCCGTTGTGCGTGACCACGTGGGAGCTGCCGGGGGTCGTGCCGTGGCGATGAATAGACATCGGTGCCTCCCTGCGGGACTGGGTCGGCGGCGCCCGCCGGGCCGCCCGTTCCGGCCACCTTGCCTGCCGCAGGCCGCCGCCTCAGTTCGCGTCAACGATTTCGGAAGCCGGCTGCTGGCCCGCGAAGATGCTCGGCTTGAGCCAGCGTTCGACATTGCCGGTCAGCGCCCGGTGGCCGACCAGCTTGAGTCGTCCGTCGGCTATCGCGCGCCGGTAGCTCACGTCCCCCATCCACAGTTCGCACATCAGCCGGACGGTGAGGGTGAAATAGACATCCACTTCCTTGCCGGGATCGTGGATGCAGACATCCACCGAGTCCCCCGCCACCACCAGCCACCAGTCGGGGTATTCGCTGACGTCGGTGAAGTGGAAGCGGATCACCGTCTCCTTGCCGATCAGCTGGTCGGGCTGGATGCTGCGCTCCAGATAGACCATCAGCAGGTTCAGGTCGTAGTCGTCCTCGGTCATCTGCTGGCGAGCCCAGCGCATGCCCCAGATGCCGACCTGCTCGACCACCGGGAACAACTCCTTGCAGGCCTCTGTCGGGAAGTACTCGAAGCCGCGCTGGCCGGGGATGTGTTTCTTCAGCAGCAGGCCGCGCTCCTCCAGGGCGCTCAGGCGCTTGGTCAGCAGCGTCGGAGAAATGGCCGGCAGGCCACGCTGGATCTCGTTGAAGCGGGTCGAGCCGAGCAGCAGCTCGCGCACGATGAGCAGCGTCCATTTTTCGCCGAGGGCTTCCATCGCCTTGGCGATCGGGCAGAACTGCTTGTAGGTCATGCAGACACTCGTCGCTCTGTGTAGTTGCTTGCTACAGAAACTGTAGTTTAGAGCTACATCTCCTGCACTGATGGCACCAGTTGCTCCCGCGTAGGCTGAATCCCGTCCGGACGAGCAGGCCGGTCCAAGGACGAACCAGCCAACAGAGGAGAACCCACCATGTGCCGCACCATCCAAGCCGATCCGCAGGCCAGGGCGCTGCGCGACGCGCTGGGCCAGTTCGCTACTGGCGTCGCCGTCGTCACCGCCAGCAATGAACACGACGCCAGCGTCGGCATCACGATCAACAGCTTTGCCTCTGTGTCGCTGACACCGGCGCTGGTGTCGTGGTGCATCGCCAGGAGCGCAGCGCGCTACCGGGTCTTCGCGCAGGCCGAGCGCTTCTGCATTTCGATTCTCGGCGATGACCAGCAGGACATCGCGAGGCGCTTCGCAGCCAGCGCCTCGGCTCGCATCGAGGACCGCGAATCTCGCCCGAACCCGCCTGCGATCCCGCACGCCCGCGCGAGCTTTCAATGCGAAACCACGCATCGCTTCATGCTCGGCGACCACCTGATGCTGGTCGGACGGATCGCCGAGTTCGAATGGCGGCCCGGAGCACCGCTGATCTTCGCCCAAGGCAGATTCCGCGCCACCGCACTGCCGCAGGCGCCCGCCCTGGCCGCCTGAACCCCCCGTCTATGCTTGGAGAACCCTCATGAACGATCGACTCGCCCACGACCCCACCCCGGAACGGGCCACCCAGAGCCCCAGGCAAGCCACGGAGGCCGTCATGGATCACCCCGACAGAATCGCGAGGGTGCTGGCCGGCATCGCCGAACGGATCCGCGACAACGGACGCGAGGCGGAGCAGCACGACCGCTTCCCGGCCGAGAACTACGCGCTGATGAAGGAGCAACGGCTGTTCTCCGCGCTGGTGCCGCAGGATTTCGGCGGCGGCGGCTGGGACTACGCGGAGATGTGCCGCCTGCTGACCGCGCTGGCGCGCAGCCACCCGTCCACCGCGCTGTCGTTCTCGATGCATCAGCACATCGTCGCCGCCAACCGCTACAACCACCAGCACGGGCGGCCCGGCAAGGCGGTGCTGGAGAAGGTGGCGGCGGCCGAGCTGGCCCTGGTCAGCACCGGCGCCGGCGACTGGCTGGCCTCCAGCGGCGAGATGCGCAGGACCGACGGCGGCTACCTGTTCAGTGCCGTCAAGCATTTCGCCAGCGGCAGCCCCGCCGCCGACCTGCTGGTCACCTCCGGCCCGTTCGAGGATCCCGAGGCCGGCTGGCAGGTGCTGCACTTCCCCGTCCCGCTGAACGCCGACGGCGTCACGGTGCTCGACAACTGGCGGCCGCTGGGCATGCGCGCCACCGGCTCGAACAGCGTGCGCCTCGACGAGGTCTTCGTGCCGGAGGCAGCCATCGCGGTCCGGCGGCCCCGCGGCGACTACCACACGATGTGGAGCGTGATCCTGCCGGTCGCGCTGCCGCTGATCATGTCGGTCTATCGCGGCATCGCCGAATCGGCGGCAGAAAAGGCGTGCACACTGTGCCGCGGCAGCAACGACCCGGTAACGCCCTACCTGCTGGGCGAGATGCAAAATGCGCTGACCACCGCCCGGGTGATGGTGGACGACATGGTCCGGCTGGTGGGCAATTTCGAGTTCGACGCGGATCTGGCGACCGTCGACGAGATCGTCAGGCGCAAGACGCTGGCGGCCGAGGCCTGCAAGCAGACCGCCGCCAAGGCACTGGAAGCCTGTGGCGGGCGGGGCTTCATGCGCGACACCGGCATCGAGTCGTTGTTCAGGGACGCCCAGGCGGCGCACTTCCACCCGCTGCAGGAGAAGCGCCAGCTGCTGTTCAGCGGCTCGCTGGCGATGGGCAAGGAACCGCCGTCCCAGGCCTTTTGAGCGCTCGGTCCAGCGCTGCGACAGGCGGCGGGGTCAGCCCCGCCGCAAAGAATGGCTTTACATCGCCGGGAGCCCCCGCTACATTGATTACCGATCGGTAAGAAATTGCACGGAACGATGCCCGGGAAGAGTCACAGCAGGTCGGTCGGCCGGCCACGGATCTTCGACGAACAGGTCGCGCTGAACGCGGTGCTGGAGAGCTTCTGGCGCCGCGGCTACGAGGCCACCTCGCTGGCGGACTTGTGCGAGGCCACCGGGCTGCACAAGGGCAGCCTCTACCAGGCCTTCGGCGACAAGCACCAGTTGTTCATGCGGGCGCTGACCAGCTACGCGGAGCAGCAGGCCGGGGAACTGGTGGCCGTCGCCAGCCAGGCAGATTCGCCGCTCGCCGGCCTGCGCGCCATCGTCGGGCATCTGGCAAGCCGTGCCGGCAACGAACGCGGATGCCTGCTGATCAACAGCATGGTCGAGCTGGCGCCGCACGACAGGGAGGTCAGAAACACTCTGCGCAACATCGGCCGGAGGCAGGTGGGAATGCTGACCGGACTGATCGCCCGGGGGCAGCAGGCGGGCCAGATCCGACCGGAATTGTCGCCGGAGAAACTGGCTCGACAGCTGATGGTGACGCTCGCGGGCGGTGCTGCCACGGTGAAGGGAATACTGGAACCGCACGAGGTTCGTGAGGTGCTCGAAGAATTGATCGACGCCTGGACCTGAAATTTTTTTTGGCTTGTTTATTACCGATCGGTAATAAACAAGCCCCAACGGGAGAACTGTCATGGGCAATTATTTCAAGGCCATCGACCGCTTCGCCGCCGCGCTGACCCGCGTCGTCGTCGGCCATCGCTGGCTCGTCGTGCTGCTCGCCGTCGCGCTGGCCGGCCTGGCCGGCAGTGGCCTCGGCCGGCTGGACTTCTCGACCAACTACCGGGTGTTCTTTTCCGACGCCAACCCCGAACTGAAGGCCTTTGAGGCCTTGCAGGACACCTACACGAAGAACGACAACTTCCTGTTCGTCGTGGCACCGCGCTCCGGCGACGCCTTCGCACCGGCGACGCTGGCGGCGGTCGAGCAACTGACTGCGGCGGCCTGGAAGATCCCCTACGCGATCCGGGTCGACTCGGTCACCAATTTTCAGCACACCCATGCCGCCGGCGACGAGCTGATCGTCGAGGATCTGGTGCGCGACCCCCTCGCGCAGTCCGCCGATCTGCTCGCCGAACGCCGGCGGGTGGCGCTCGAGGAGCCGTTGCTGCGTGACCAGCTGATCGACCGCGACGGCTCGGTCACCGCCGTCAACGTCGTGCTGCAGTATCCGCAGCGCAGCCTGTCCGAGGTGCCCGAGGCGGTCGAGGCCGCCCGCGCGCTGAAGGGCCGGATCGAGGCGGGCCATCCCGGGCTGGCGGTCCACCTGACCGGTGTGTCGATGCTCAACAACGCCTTCGCCGAGACCGGCATCAGCGACGGCGCGACGCTGATGCCGCTGATGTTCGCGGTGATCTTCGCGCTGACCTGGCTGTTCGTCCGCTCGCTGCCAGCGACGCTGGCCACCGTGCTGGTGATCATGCTGTCCACCATCGTCGCGATGGGCGTGGCCGGATTCGCCGGCGTCAAGCTGACGCCGATCTCGATGTCGGCACCGGTGGTGATCCTGACCCTGGCGGTCGCCGATTCGGTGCACATCCTGATTGCGCTTCGCGCGCTGATGCGCGCCGGGCGGGACAAGTCGCAAGCCCTGGTCGAGGCCATGAGGGTCAATTTCCTGGCCGTGACGATCACTTCGCTGACCACCGTCGTCGGCTTCCTGGCGCTCAATTTCTCGGACTCGCCGCCCTACTGGCACCTGGGCAACATCACCGCCACCGGCATCGCGGCCGCCTGGCTGTACTCGGTGACGCTGTTGCCGGCGCTGATCAGTCTGCTGCCCTATGGGCCACGCGGCCAGGCCGGACCGAGCTGGTCGCAGCGGGCGATGGGCCGCCTGGCCGAGCTGGTCATCCGCCACCATCGCCGGCTGTTGTTCGTCGTCGGCGGATTCGCGCTGGCGCTGGCGGCCTTCATCCCGACCTTGAAATTCAACGACCAGTGGGTCGAGTATTTCGACCGGCGCATCGAGTTCCGCACCGATTCCGACCAGGCGCAGCGGCATTTCGGCCTCTACCCGATCGAGTTCTCGGTGCCGGCGGCTAATCCGGGCGGCGTCAGCGAACCGGAATATCTGGCACATCTCGACCGCTTCGCGGCATATCTGCGCGCCCAGCCCAGCGTCACGCACGTCTATTCGCTGTCGGACATCATGAAGCGGCTGAACCGCAACATGCATGCGGATGACCAGGGCTACCACCGCATCCCGGACGACCGCGAGCTGTCGGCGCAATACCTGCTGCTCTACGAGTTGTCGCTGCCCTACGGCCTCGACCTCAACGACCGCATCAACATCGACAAGTCCGCGTCGCGGCTGACCGCCACCCTGAAGCGCGCGACGACGGCCGAGACGAAGGCCTTGTTCGCCGACGTCGCGGCCTGGCAGGCACGGCACTGGCCCGCCTACATGCGCGCCGCACCGACCAGCGCGGCGGTGATGTTCACCTACATCAGCGAGCGCAACATGCGCAACATGGTGGCCGGCACGGTGCTGGCGATCGTCGCCATCGCGGCGATCATGGTGTTGTCGCTGCAGAGCCTGCGCCTCGGCCTGCTGAGCCTGGTGCCGAATGGCATGCCGGTGCTGACCACCTTCGGCGCCTGGGCGCTGCTGGTCGGCGAAGTCGGCTTCTCGGTGGCCACCGTGGCTTCGATCTCGCTCGGCATCATCGTCGACGACACCGTGCACTTTCTCGCCAAGTACGTGCGGGCGCGCGCCGAGCTGGCGCTGTCGGTGGCCGATTCGATCCGCTACGCATTCCACCATGTCGGCACGGCGATCCTGATCAATACCGTCATTCTCACCGCCGGCTTTCTGGTGATGACGACCTCGGCCTTCAAGCTCAACGTGGACCTCGGGCTGATGACGGTGCTGGCGATCGCCTTCGCGCTGCTGCTCGATTTCCTGTTCCTGCCGGCGCTGCTGCTCCTCGGCAGCCGCGCCGACGATCCCGCGGCCGACCGCGCCCCCGAAGCGCAGACGGCCGCCGCCTGACCCCGACCACAAGGAGACTCCGATGAAAAAGCCAAACCTCGCCCTGTTCGCGATGCTCCCATTGATCGCCCTGCAGCCCGCCCGCACCGCCCAGGCCGCGGCTGATCCCGGATTCGAGATCGCGGCACGCTCCGACCGCAGCGACCTCGGTTTCGGCGAGAGCGAAGTGTCCCTGACGATGGTGCTGAAGAACGCCGCCGGACAGGAATCGACCCGCAGCCTGCACATCGCGACGCTGGAAAAGGCGGACGAGAGCGTCGGCGACAAGAGCCTGGTGCAGTTCGAGACGCCGCGCGACATCGAGGGCACGGCGTTGTTGTCGCATGCCAAGATCCTCGAGCCGGACGACCAGTGGCTCTACCTGCCGGCACTGAAGCGGGTCAAGCGCATCTCGTCGAGCAACAAGTCCGGCCCGTTCGTGGGCTCGGAGTTCGCGTTCGAGGACTTCACCGCGATCGAGCTGAACAAGTTCGACTACCGCTACCTGCGCAGCGAACCCTGCGGCGAGCTGCAGTGCGACGTGCTGCTGCGCACGCCCCGCTACGAGAACTCCGGCTACACGCGGCAGATCGCCTGGATCGACCAGTCCGACTACCAGATCCGCCAGGTGGAGTTCTACGACCGGCGCGGCGACCTGCTCAAGGTGCTCGACCTGGGCGACTACCGGCGCTATGCCAATGGCGTGTGGCGGGCCCACCTGTTGGCGATGCGCAACCTCCAGACCGGCAAGCAGACCGAGCTGATCTACGGCGACTATCGCTTCGCGGTGGGGCTGTCGGCCGGGGACTTCGACAAGAGTCGGCTGAGCCGACTTCGCTAGCCGGGTGGACGCCATGAACGGCCTGCGAAAGCTGCTTGCGCCGCTGTTGGCCCTGGCGTCGCTGGCGTCTGCCGCCGATGGCGGCGGCTGGACGGCCGCGGGACATCTGTCGGCACGGTCCCGCCACTTCACCGAGTCGGCGCGCTGGCCCGGCCAGCGCGCGCAGCCGGGACGCTTGTCGCTGGCAGCGGTCGCCGACCTGCGCTGGAAGAGTGCCGACGGCGACCAGCGGGCGTCGATCATGCCGGTCCTGCGCCGGGACCGGGGTGACCAGGAGGGCTCCCTCACCGACCTGCGCGAGGCCTACTGGGCCCGCCGCTTCGGCGTCGCGGAACTGCTGCTGGGGATCGACACGGTGTTCTGGGGCGTCACCGAGTCGCTGCATCTGGTGGACATCATCAACCAGACCGACGCGGTGGCCGACATCGACGGCGAGACCAAACTGGGCCAGCCGATGGCCAACCTGGCACTGCAGACCGGTTGGGGCCTGGTGAGCGTCTATCTGCTGCCGCATTTTCGCGAGCGTACCTTCGCCGGCCGCGATGGACGCCTCCGCCCGCCGCTGGCCGTGGACGGCGACCGCCCGCAATACGAGGCGGCCAACGGGCCGCGTCAGGCAGACTTCGCGATTCGCTACAGCCATTATTTCGGCGACGTCGATATCGGCCTCAGCCTGTTCCGCGGCACCAGCCGCGAGCCGCGCCTGCTGCCGGACGCTTCGGCCACGGCCCTGGTGCCGCACTACGACCGGATCACCCAGGCCGGCCTCGACTTGCAGCTCACCCGCGAGGCCTGGCTGTGGAAGCTGGAAGCGATCGTCCGCAACGGTCACGCCGGGACCTTCGCCGCGGCGGTCGGCGGTTTCGAGTACACCTTCTACCAGGTGAAGGACTCGGACGCCGACCTCGGCCTGCTGCTGGAGTACCAGCACGACGGCCGGGGCAGGGACGAACCGGTGACGGTCGGCGACAACGACGTCTTCGCGGGCCTGCGCCTGGCGCTCAACGACGTGCAGGACACCACGCTGCTGGCAGGCATCAGCTACGATCTGGAAACCTCCGGCAGGATCCTGAACGTCGAAGCCGAAAGGCGTATCGGCGAGGATCTGACGCTCGAATTCCGGGCGCGGCTGTTCGACGCCGGCCGCGGCGACGAAGCGCTGCGCGCCGTCGACCGGGACGACTACCTGGAACTCGGGCTCGCATGGCACTTCTGACGGGAGCGCCGAGCCGGTCGCGAACCGCGTCCCTCAGCCGACGCGCATGCGTTCTCCGCTGCGCGCGAGTTCGGTGCTGGATTCGGCCGCGCACGGTGTGCATGGCGCAGCGCCGTCGTCGCTCCGGGTCGCCGACGGTTCGCCCCGGGCGCCTTCCCGGCGGCTCGCGATCCAGGCGCCGAGCGCGGCCAGAAAGGCGAACAGCGACGCCGTCGGCAGGACCGCGAAATCCAGCAGCCAGCTGCTGAGCAGCCCTGACGCGGCGAGGCCGAACAGGCACAAGCGCTTGCCGCGGCGGGAGATCGCCCGGTGTTCCAGCCACAGGCGCAGCGGCGGGCCGTAGCGCGGATGGTCGAGCAGACGCTGGCGCCACTCGGGGGCGCCCTTGCCCCACGCCCAGGCGCCGAGGATCAGGAACACGGTGGTCGGCAGCAACGGGATGAACGCATTGGCGATGCCGACCGCGACACAGACGCTGCCGAAGCAGCGCCATGCGCGGCTGCGCCACGCGTCGGGGCGGGCGTTGGCACAGGTGGTCGGGACTTGCTGGACGGGCATTCGGCAATCGTCGTGGCGGCGCAGGCGCTCGGCGCGCCCTCAAACTCATCCATCGGCGCGACCGCGCGCGGCTTGAACGGGATCGCGGCTTTGGGCCGCCGGTTGCCGTGAATGATGTCATGACGGACCGGGACTGGCGACCCGGCGCGACGCATTGTTGCTGCGATGGCGGCCGCGCTGCTACTGTCGACCGCTTCATCCAGACAGCGAACAGGCCATGAGCGGGCAGCCTTCCGACTATCTCGAGCGCATCCTCAACGCCCAGGTCTACGACGTGGCCGAGGAGACCCCGCTCGACCTCGCCGAAAACCTGTCGGCGCGCATCCACAACCAGGTGTACCTGAAGCGCGAGGACATGCAGCCGGTTTTCAGCTTCAAGATCCGCGGTGCGTACAACAAGATGGTAAAGCTGTCGCCCCAGGCCCTGAAGCGCGGCGTGATCTGCGCATCGGCGGGAAACCACGCCCAGGGCGTGGCATTGTCGGCACGCCACCTGGGGGTGCGCGCGGTGATCGTGATGCCGACGACCACGCCGCAGATCAAGATCGATGCGGTCAAGGCGCGGGGCGGCGAGGTGGTGCTGGCCGGCGAGTCGTATTCCGATGCCTATGCCCACGCCAAGGAACTGGAGGCAAGCGAGAAGCTGACCTTCGTCCATCCCTACGACGATCCCGACGTGATCGCCGGCCAGGGCACGATCGCGATGGAGATCCTGCGCCAGCACCCCAAACCGCTGCACGCGGTATTCTGCTGCGTCGGTGGCGGCGGCCTGCTGTCCGGCATTGCCGCCTACATCAAGCGGGTGCGGCCGGACGTCCGGGTGATCGGCGTCGAGGCGGTCGATGCCAACGCCATGACGCTGTCGCTGGAGCGCGGCGAGCGGGTCGAGCTCGAGCAGGTCGGCCTGTTCGCCGACGGCGCGGCGGTCAAGCTCGTCGGCGAGGAGACCTTCCGACTGTGCCGGCAGTACGTGGACGAGATGGTCCAGGTGGACAACGACGCCATCTGTGCGGCGATCAAGGATGTCTTCGAGGACACCCGCTCGATCCTCGAGCCCGCCGGTGCGCTGGCGGTGGCCGGCGCCAAGGAATGGGTGAATCGCAACAAGTGCCGCGACAAGACCCTGGTGGCGGTCGCGTCCGGCGCCAACATGAACTTCGACCGCCTGCGCTTCGTCGCCGAGCGG
>JAGRGB010000208.1 GCA_020445745.1 Rhodocyclaceae bacterium
ACATCTGGGTACCGCCGATCCGCAACCGCCTCGACATGCTCGCCACTGGCATCAAGAGCCCGGTCGGCGTCAAGGTGCTGGGACCGGAGCTCGCCGTCATCGATCGGCTCACCGGCGAGATCGAGCGCGCCCTCAAGCCGGTGCCCGGGGTGACCAGCGCGTTCGCCGAGCGCCTGACCGGTGGGCGTTACGTGGATGTCGACATCCGGCGCGAGGCGGCAGCTCGCTATGGCCTCAACATCGCCGACGTGCAGTCGGTGGTGAGCTCGGCGGTGGGCGGCATGAACATCGGCGAGACCGTCGAGGGGCTGCAGCGCTTTCCGATCAACGTCCGTTACCCGCGCGAGATCCGCGATTCGCTCGCGCGGTTGCGCACACTGCCCATTGTCAGTCCCCGCGGGCAGCAGTTCGTGCTCGCGGACGTGGCCGACATCCGCATCGCGGACGGCCCGCCGATGCTGAGGAGCGAGAACGCGCGGCTCGCCGGCTACGTGTATGTCGACATCCGCGGCCGCGACCTGGGCTCGGCGGTGCGCGACATGCAGCGCGTGGTGAGCGAGCAGATCGACCTGCCGCCGGGCTACTCGGTGTCGTGGTCCGGTCAGTTCGAGTTCCTCGAACGCGCCACCGCCAAGCTCAAGCTGGTGGTGCCCTTCACCCTGCTGATCATCTTCGTGCTGCTCTACCTCGCCTTCAAGCACTTCGGCGAGGCGCTGCTGATCATGACGACGCTGCCCTTCGCCCTGGTCGGCGGCGTGTGGCTGCTCTATCTGCTCGACTACAACCTGTCGGTGGCGGGCGTGGTGGGCTTCATCGCGCTCGCCGGTGTGGCCGCCGAGTTCGGCGTGATCATGCTGCTGTATCTCAAGCAGGCATGGTTCGAGCGGCTCGACGAAGACAAGACCAGCGAGGCGGATCTCCTCGACGCGATCCGCGAGGGCGCGGTGCTGCGCGTGCGGCCCAAGGCGATGACCGTGGCGGTGATCCTCGCCGGCCTGTTCCCGATCATGTGGGGCACCGGCACCGGCAGCGAGGTGATGCAGCGCATCGCCGCGCCGATGGTCGGCGGCATGATCACCGCGCCCCTGCTGTCGATGTTCGTGATCCCGGCCGCCTATCTGTTGATGCGGCGGCGCGGACGCAGCGACACGGGATATCGGCGGCCATGACATCCGCTCAGATTCGGGCAGGGTTGTCGGCGCTGCTGCTGCAGGCGGTCATAGGGGTCGCGTTGCTTGCGCCGCCCCTCGTTCGGGCGCAGCCGAGCGGGGGCGTGCCGGGGATCGAGCATTGTCGCACCGGCGCGATCGACAGCCTGCCTTGTGCGACATGTCCGCTGGCGTCGGGCTACACGCCGGCCAATGCGGGAGGCGCCGACGGTCATGGTGCGGCGGCTTCCTGTGTTGTGGCGCAGACCCCGCGTTTCGGTGCCTCGCAGGCGTGGGCAGTCACGTCGGCGGCGCCGACCTCCATGCGCATCCACTTGCTGTACTGCAGGTGGCTGAATTAGCCAACGATCGTGTTCCGAAATTCGAGAGGCAATTCAAACAGTCAATGAATCAAATTTTTCTTGGAGCAATCATGAACACGATCAAGTCCCAACACACCATCCGCCATGGTCTCGTCGTCAGTGCCCTGACCTTGGCTGCCGCTTTCGCGGTCCCTGCGTTCGCGGCGTCTCCGGCCAACTCGAACTACGGCACGCCCGTGCCTGCGGGCCAAGGCGGTCGGGAAATCGGCCTCGATTCCACGACCCGTTGGGTGAATGTCCAGCAGAACGAGACGGTACGGTTCGTCGTCGGCGGGCAGAGCTTCACGTGGCGGTTCGATACGCTCGGCACGCCCACGTTCGACCTGAATCAGGTGGCGCCGGCCGGCATGCTGGGCGACGCCCAGATTAAGGTCTATGTCGCTCCCGACCCGCTTTACATCGGCGGCTAAGGCATGTTGCAGGGGAAACGCAAAGTTCGCGTTTCCCCTGCGCACACCAACTTTCATGGAGATTGAAATGAAAAAGACATTCGTTGTTTCCGCCCTGGCGGTCACGCTGCTTGCCGGGGGAGCCTGGAGCCTCGCCTCGGCGCAGGCTCAGTCACCCGATCGGCCCGCAGGCGCCCACGGGATGGGAGGCATGCAAATGGGCGGCGGCGACATGATGGGGATGATGGACATGATGGGCAACTGCAGCCGCATGATGCAGGGCGGCATGGCAGGCCACATGCTGCCGCAGCTCCCGCCCGGCAACGAGAAGCTGCAACTGCAGATGCAGGCGGAGATGATGCAGAAGATGGGCGAGATCGTCTCCAAGTATGCCGCCCAAATCAAGGACGAGAAGAAGTAACGCAAGGCATCGCGGGACACCCTGCACCCGCCTGGCGGTGAGTTCGGGCGGCGCAGGGCGCCTCGCGACGCAAATGTTTTTTTCAACCCGCAACGAAAGGAAATGCAAATGAAGCAAACCGCAATGGCCGCCCTGATGATCGCCCTGACCCTCGGCGCTGGTGCAGCGCTTGCCCAGCAGAAGATGGGGGATATGCCGATGAAAGACATGCCGATGAAAGACATGCCGATGGGAACGCCCTCGCAGGGACAGACCCATCATGCCATCGGCACTATCAAGAAAGTCGATGCAGCCAAAGGCACCGTCACCTTCGACCACGGGCCGGTGAAGAGCCTCGACTGGCCGGCGATGAGCATGACCTTTGCCGTGAAGGACAAGATGCTCCTCGACAAGCTCACCGTCGGCAAGAAGGCGGCGTTCGAGTTTGTTCAGGACGGCAAGGGGTACGTCGTGACCGGCGTGAAATGACCGGCAGGCCGGTGAGCCGCCAGGCTTCGCCGGCCTGCCTTTCCCTCCGCCGGACGGGCCGCCTTGACGCGGATCGCCCTGGCCGGCGGCAGGGCCGAGCCGATCGCGCAGCAGGGCGTAGCGAGCTGAAGGAGTGCAACGATGAACGAGCAGAAACCGTGGCCCAGGCCGACGAATCCCACGCGCCGCAGGCTGGTCATCGCCACTTCCGCCGCCGGTGGGGTGGCCGCCGTGGGGACGGCGATTCCCTTCGTCCTCAGCATGTCCCCAAGCGAGCGGGCACGCGCGGCGGGTGCGCCGGTGGAGACGGATTTGGCCAGGCTCGGGGCCGGCGAACTGATGACCGTCGAGTGGCGGGGGAAGCCGGTATGGATCCTGCGCCGCACGCCCGAGATGATCGCGCGGCTGAAGGCGAACGATCCGCTGCTGAGCGATCCCCGGTCGGAGCGGCCGCAGCAGCCGCAGTACGCCACGAATCCGCTGCGCTCGCGCAAGCCCGAGTACCTGGTGGCGGTGGGCCTCTGCACCCATCTCGGTTGCGTGCCGACCTTCCGCCCGGAGGTGGCGCCGGCCGATCTGGGTCCGGCTTGGCCGGGCGGCTTCTACTGCCCCTGCCACGGTTCCCGGTTCGACCTGGCCGGCCGCGTCTTCAAGAACGTTCCGGCGCCCACGAACCTCGAGATTCCGCGGTACCGGTATCTGACCGAGTCGACGCTGCTGATCGGTGCCGACGAGACCGAAGT
>JAGRGB010000209.1 GCA_020445745.1 Rhodocyclaceae bacterium
ATCAGTTCAACCTGGGGCTCGATCCGGACAAGGCGAAGAGCTTCCACGACGAGACGCTGCCCAAGGAGAGCGCCAAGGTGGCCCACTTCTGCTCGATGTGCGGGCCCCATTTCTGCTCGATGAAGATTACCCAGGACGTGCGCGACTACGCCGCCCGCCAGGGCATCGCCGAGGACCAGGCCCTCGAGCGCGGCATGCAGGAGAAGGCGGTCGAGTTCGTCGCCTCCGGCGCCGAGGTCTATCGCAAGGTGTGAGCGGCGGCGGGCGCGGTGCTCAGGCAGGCGTCAGTTTGGCAATCGACAAGGCCAGCCACTTGACGCCCTGGCGGCCGAAATTGACCTGCACGCGGGCTTCCCGTCCGCTCCCCTCGGCAGCGACGATGACGCCGACGCCGAACCGTGCGTGGCGGACGTTCTGGCCGATCCGCAGGCCGTCCAGGTCACGCCGGGCGGGTTCCGGCGTTGGTGGCGCCGAACGGCGCGAGACATGGGAAGCCGCCGGCCGGAAATAGCCTGCGCTGCCGACCTGGCTGGCGCTCTTGGCCGGCGTCAGCCACTTCTGTTCGGACTCCGGGATCTCCTCGACAAAGCGCGAACGCAGGTTGTAGCGACTCTGTCCATGCAGCATCCGGGTCTGGGCGAATGACAGATACAGTCGCTCACGCGCCCGGGTGACCGCAACGTACATCAGCCGGCGCTCTTCCTCGAGCCCCTCACTTTCGACAATGCTGTTCTCGTGCGGGAACAGGCCTTCTTCCAGGCCCGACACGAATACCACGTCGAATTCCAGCCCCTTCGCCGAATGCACCGTCATCAACTGGACCGCATCGGTGCCGGCGTCGGCCTGGTGATCGCCGGCCTCCAGCGAGGCATGGGCGAGGAAGTCGGCGAGCGTCACGCCTTCGTCGCCGGCCTCGCCGCCGGCGCGCGATGCAGCATGCTCGGCAGCGAAATTGGCGGCCGCATTGATCAATTCGTCGAGGTTCTCCAGACGCTCCTGGCCTTCCCGCTCGCCCTGGTAATGGGCGCGCAGGCCGGATCGTTCGATCACGTGCTCGACGATTTCCGCCAGTGGCAGCCCGCAGACCTCCTGCCGGAGGCTGTCGACGAGGCCGACGAAGGCGGCCAGCACCCTGCCGGGCTTGCCGTCGAGCCTGGGCACCGCGGCATACAGGCTCGAACCGCTCGCCCGGGAGAGATCCTGCAGTCGTTCCAGGCTTCTGGTGCCGATCCCGCGGGCCGGAAAATTGACCACCCGCAGGCAGGCCGTATCGTCGTCCGGATTGCTGATCAGCCGGAGATAGGCCAAGGCATGCTTGACCTCCTGGCGCTCGAAGAAGCGCAAGCCGCCATAGACGCGATAGGGGATCGCGGCGGAAAACAACTGGTGCTCCAGCACCCGCGACTGCGCATTGGAGCGATACAGCAGGGCCACCTCGCCGCGCATCATGCCATCGCGCACCAGCGCCTGGACCTCCTCGACGATCCAGCGCGCCTCGTCGGCATCCGAGAAAGCCTCATAGATACGAACCGGCTCGCCGTGCCCGCGCTCGGTCCACAATTGCTTGCCGAGGCGCTCCCGGTTATGGCCGATGATCGCGTTTGCGGCCGCCAGGATATGTCCGCAGGAGCGGTAGTTCTGCTCGAGGCGGATCACCGCGCCGACCTGGAATTCCCGCTCGAAGGCTCTCATGTTGCCGACGTCGGCACCGCGAAAGCGATATATCGACTGGTCGTCGTCGCCGACGCAGAACAGCTTCGCGCCGCCGCCCTCACCCTCGCTCGCCAGCAGTTTCAGCCACCGGTACTGGAGGCGGTTGGTGTCCTGGAACTCATCCACCAGAATGTGCCTGAACCGGGCCTGGTAGTGGTCCCGGAGCGGCTCGTTGCGCTGCAGCAGTTCGTAGCATCGAAGCAACAACTCAGGGAAATCCACAACACCCTCACGCCGGCATTGCGCCTCATACTCGACATACAGTTCGACGCGACGCCGCGACCATTCGTCCCAGGCATCGACGTCGTGGGGTCGTAATCCGGCTTCCTTGGCGCTGTTGATGAAATTCTGCAGATCCCGGGGTGGAAAGCGGTCGCTATCGATGTCGAGAGCCTTCACCAGTCGTTTGATCGCAGCCAGTTGATCGGCGCTGTCGAGAATCTGGAAAAGCTGCGGCAATCCAGCATCTTTGTTGTGTAAACGCAACATGCGATTGCACAGGCCGTGGAAGGTCCCGATCCACATTCCGCGGATGTCCAACGGCAGCATCGCCGACAACCTGGTACGCATTTCGCGGGCCGCCTTGTTCGTGAAGGTGACCGCGAGAATCGCCTGAGGAGCGGCCATGCCCTGCTCGATCAGCCAGGCGATACGGGTCGTCAGGACGCGGGTCTTGCCCGAGCCGGCGCCGGCGAGCACCAGGGCGTGGCCGGTCGCCATGGTGATCGCGAGGCGCTGCTCGGAATTGACGTTTGCAAGAAGCCTGGACATGACCTGGGTCCCGTGAGTGGCGGGATTCTACCGGCCTTCGACTTCCGTCGCCGCCTGGCGCCGTTTGTCGGTAGGCGGCGACGCGAGGGGAGATATGCACTTGAACATTCGTCCGAATGGCCCTATGTTAGCGTTGTGCAAAGCGGCAAAATATTGTACTTATTTACATATCCTTGAAGACAACAGACTGAAAAAACATATAAATTGAAATTGTCGCGGCGCATGAAGCGCTGCAAGACCACCTAGCTCGGTCAACCGGGCCAAGCGGGTGATGAATGGGATTGAGAACGAATCCCAAGGAGAGCAACAACATGAACACACCGAAATCTCTGCCGTGGTACGCCCGCAAAGCCGGTGTACCCATCGAACGGGCCGAGGCGCTGTGGCGCCAGGCCGTCAGGCACGCCACCGCCGGCATTGGCTGGGTGGGCACTTCCGAATACTGGGGCGCCGCGATGGAACGGTTCCGGCAACTGCTGGGCCAGGAACGCGCGACCCTGTGCACGCCGCAAGGCGCAACCCTGCTGCGTAGCCAGAAACGCATGCTGCGTGCACCGATCGAGGTCGTGAACGACATCGTGGTTCTCACGATGCGGCACTGGCATCACTACATGACACACGTCCGCCGGACAGTCTGATCCCGGCCGACATACCGGCTCCCTCCCTCTCCTTCTATAGGAGATTTGCGGCATCTGGCCTCCAGATGCCGCTTTTTTTTTGACCTCGTGTCGGCGCAACCGCACAGCCTGGGTCACTCGATCGAGGCCGCCGCCGTCGTTCCACGCTTGCCCCTTGCCCGTGGTGTCTCGGTCCGTGTGCGGCCACGGCCGCCCTTCGCAGCCGCAGACAAGCCCGTTAATCTGCAGTCCTGACCGGATCCGGCCCAGCCGGTTTCCGCCCGATCAACGATTGAACGGAATCGCCATGCCCAGTCGACGTCCCCCCATCGCCACGATCGCCGCAAGCCTGATGGCCAGCTTTCTCGCGACGCCTCCCGGTCACGCGATGAACGAAGAGGAATCGTTGTTCTACGAGGATGTGCCGGTCGTGCTGACGGCCTCCCGTCTCGCCCAGAGCGCCTACGATGCGCCGGCTCCGGTCACGATCATCGACCGCGAGTTGATCGAGGCCTCCGGATTCGTCGAACTGCATGATCTGATGCGACTTGTACCGGGCTTCCAGGTCGCCGACTGGGGCAGCGGTTCGCCGACCGTCGCCAACCACGGCATGGGCGATGCCTACGCCCGGCGCATCAAGGTGCTGGTGGACGGGCGAACGGTGAACAATTCGTTCTGGGGCAACGTCCACTGGCAGGATCTGCCGATCCGCGTCGACGATGTCGAGCGGATCGAGGTCGTGCGCGCACCCAACGGAGCCGCCTACGGCGCCAACGCCTACCAGGGGGTGATCAACATCATCACCCGCTCGCCGCGGACCGAGACCGGCAAGACCGTGATCCTTCGTGCCGGCCACCGCGCGTTTCACGATCTGGGGATCCGGATCAACGGTGGCGACGCCGACCTCGACTGGCGGATCAGCGCGTCACGCCGCGTCGCCGACCAGTACCTGAGTTTCGACGGCGAGTCGGCCGAGAGTATCGAGCGCAATGTCGCCAACCTGCAGGTCCTGCTGCAACCGAGCCTGCGTGACGAGATCCGTGTGCAGGCGGGAGCCACGGTCGGATTCGACAACACCGGCATCCCTGGCAGCCTGACCGAGCCACTGGGCAAGCGGCGCATCAAGGAAAACTATCTGCAGTTGGGCTGGTTGCGCAGCTTCGGCCCGGAATCCGAACTGTCGCTGCAGTTCTACCATCAGGACCGCGCCGAGCGGAAGCACTGGGACATTCCCCTCGGCAAGGTCCTCCTGCCGATAATGCAGGACGTGGATCTGCAGCGCGACGACGTCGAGATCCAGTACACGGACCGCCTCGGCGAACAGTGGCACGTGCTGGTCGGCGCCGGCCTGCGCCGCGACGCGACGCGATCGATCCTGTACTTCAGCAGCACCGATCCCGAAGTCGGCATCCAGTGGCAGTTGTTCTCCAGCCTGACCTGGCAGCCCATCCCCGAGTTGAGCCTCAACCTCGGTGCCAATCTCGAGGACCACTACTATTCGGGTCGCCTGCTTTCTCCGCGCTTCGCGGCACGATATGCGCTCGCCCCGAGATCCTCGCTGCGTTTCAGCAGCGGCATAGCCTATCGCGCCCCCCAGGCCTGGGAAGCGCGCAGCTTCACCAGCGTCAGCCTCCAGGATCAGATTCTGATCATCACCTACTGGGCCAGGGACGAACCGGAGCCGGAACGCGTACGATTTTTCGAACTCGGCTACAACGGCTTTTTCGAGGACGTGAATGCCGAAGTGGACGTGCGGATCTTCCGCGAGAATTTCGATCGCTACATCGACGATACCGCCTGCAGTTTTCCGCCCACCGATCGCAACATCGTGTGCACCTACCCGCCGCCGCCGAACTTCGTCGGACTGCTCGGTCGCACCGCGATCAACTTCGTCAACAGCGCCGACCTGGTGGTCGACGGTCTCGAATTCCGCATCGACTGGCGCCGGCCCGGGTGGGGGCGGGCGGTACTCACCCAGTCCTGGGTCGACATCCGGTCGCACAAGCACCCGTCCGATCCGGACCTCTTGTCCAGCGCACCGGCGAGCATGACCGGGCTGCTGCTGATCAAGGAGTTTGCGGGACAGTGGCGCGCCAGCCTCGGCTACTATTTCAGCACCGCGATGCGCTGGCTCAACGACGGCGACGAGGTCCCCTCCCGAGGCCGAGCCGATGCCAAGCTGGCGCGCCTGTTCGGGCCGAACGGGCGCGATGGCGAGGTATCGGTCACCGCGCAGAGTCTCGAGGGTGCCTACCCCGATTTCCATGAAGGCAATTTCCGACGGGAACCAGCCTTGTTCGCGACCCTCAGGCTGACCTGGTAGGGCCCGTGCCGAAACCGCCCCCGAGGCATGCCGACGCCTCATTCTGCGTCCCGTCCCGCCTGTTGCCGGTGCTCAGGCGGTCGGCGGCGCTGGTGTTCGCATGCTTCGCGGCATCCCTGTGGGCGGCACCGGTGGATATCTGGGTCTCCCATGAGTCGCCCCTGCAGAAGGCCTTCGTCGATGCGCTCGCGCCGGCGCTGGCCGACGCCGGCCACGAGATCGGCAGGATCGTGCACTCGAACAGCACCGCCGGACAGGCCGATTCCGGGCCGGTGGTCGTCGCGCTCGGCTTCGAGGCCGCGCTGAGCGCGCTCCGCAACAGCGAAGCCGTGATACTGGCGGCACTGATCTCGCGCCGCGACGCGACGCGGCTGATGCACGAGGACGGCGCCGATCGCCTTGCCGCGGTCGTTCTCGACCAGCCGGTCGAGCGACGCCTGCGCCTGCTCAAGCAATTGCTGCCGGGCGTGCGCTCGGTGGTGGTGCTACTCGGACACGACACCGCGTCGCGCCGCAGCGAGTTCGAAGACGCGGTGGCCAAGGCCGGGCTCGAAATGCGCGTCGCGGTAATCGAGGACCCGTCGCAGATCGTCGCCAAGCTCGAGCGGCTGCTGGATCCCCAGGCAGCCCTGCTGACCGTGCCCGATCCCACCGTCTACAACCGGGACACGGTCATGGGCATTCTGCTCACGACCTATCGCCACCGTCGCCCGGTGATCGGATTCACCGCCGCCTATGTGCGTGCCGGTGCAGTGGCCGCCGTATTCAGCGAGCCCCGGGACATCGCCCGGCAGGTCGCGCAGCTACTGACTTCCGGCGCGTCGCTGGCCGATCTTCCGCGCGGCGTGCAAGCCCCGGCACATTTTCGCATCGCCATCAACGAGCGGGTCTCGCGCTCGCTGGGCCTGCCCGTCGTCAATGAACTGGACGTGCTGGAAAGCCTGCGCGCCGCCGAGGCAGCAGCGCCGTCGCGTTGACCGCCGCCACGGCGACGATCCGTGCCGGATGGGGCACAGTGTTCCCGGCTATAATCGCCCCCTTCCTCCGCCCCACTGCCCCGAAATCGCCCCTATGCAGGAAAGATACAAGCCCGAGGACGTCGAGACCGCCGCCCAGCAGCACTGGGAGTCGGAGCAGGCCTTCCATGTCACCGAAGACCGGGAGCGCCCCAAGTACTATTGCCTGTCGATGTTTCCGTATCCGTCCGGAAAACTGCACATGGGGCACGTGCGCAACTACACGATCGGCGACGTGATCTCGCGTCAGGCCCGCATGCAGGGCTTCAATGTGATGCAACCGATGGGCTGGGACGCCTTCGGCATGCCGGCCGAGAATGCGGCGATCCAGAACAACGTGCCGCCGGCACGGTGGACCTACGCCAACATCGCCTACATGAAGGGGCAGCTGCAACGGCTCGGATTCGGCATCGACTGGTCCCGCGAGCTCGCCACCTGCACCCCCGAGTACTATCGCTGGGAACAATGGCTGTTCACCCGGCTGTATCGGAAGGGCCTGATCTACAAGAAGCTCGGCACCGTCAATTGGGATCCGGTGGACGAGACCGTGCTGGCCAACGAGCAGGTGATCGACGGCCGCGGCTGGCGCTCGGGCGCCGAAGTCGAGAAGCGCGAGATCCCGATGTACTACATGAAGATCACCGCCTATGCGGACGAGCTGCTGTCGGCGCTCGACGATCTGCCCGACTGGCCCGAGCAGGTCAAGCAGATGCAGCGCAACTGGATCGGTCGCTCCGACGGTGTCGAGGTCCATTTCCCGTACGACCTGGCCACGATCCCGAAGGGCGGCGTGCTGAAGGTGTTCACGACCCGCGCCGACACGCTGATGGGCGCCACCTACGTGGCCGTCGCCGCCGAGCATCCGCTGGCCCGCCTGGCAGCCGACGCCGATCCGGCGATCGCCGCGTTCGTCGACCAATGCGTCAAGGGCGGCGTCGCCGAGGCCGACCTCGCGACGATGGAGAAGAAAGGCATCGCCACGCCGCTGCGGGTGGTCCATCCGATCAGCGGCGAATACCTGCCGGTATGGGTCGCCAACTACGTGCTGATGGGCTACGGCGAAGGTGCCGTGATGGCGGTGCCGGCCCACGACGAACGCGACTTCGTGTTCGCCACCCAGTACCGGCTGCCCATCAAGCCGGTGATCATCCCCGGAAAATGGGGACAGCAGGTCGACAACGCGTCGGGCTTCTTCGAGGACCCGAGCGCCCTGCTGAAGCGAAATTTTCCAATCGTCGCACGCCGAGATTCAGACGAATCGCTCGCCTGGAGCCACTGGCAAGATTGCTTCGCCGAGCTCGGGCGAGTCGTCAATTCCGGCAAGTACGACGGCCTGCGCTCGAGCGCGGCGGTCGATGCGATCGCCACCGACCTGGCGGCCAAGGGTCTCGGCAGCAAGCGCGTGCAGTACCGGCTGCGCGACTGGGGCATCTCGCGCCAGCGCTACTGGGGCTGCCCGATCCCGATGATCTACTGCAAGGACTGCGGCGACGTCTCGGTGCCCGACGAGCACTTGCCGGTGGTGCTGCCCGAGGACGTCGAGATCACCGGCCGCGGCTCGCCACTGGCGCGCATGCCCGAATTCTTCGAATGCGATTGCCCGAACTGCGGCAGACCGGCCCGCCGCGAGACCGACACGATGGACACCTTCGTCGAGTCATCGTGGTACTTCCTGCGCTATGCGTGCCCGGACAACGCGTCGGCGATGGCAGACCACCGGGTCGACTACTGGGCGCCGGTGGATCAGTACGTGGGCGGCATCGAACATGCGATCCTGCACCTGCTCTATGCCCGCTTCTTCACGCGGGCCATGCGCGACGAAGGGCTGACCGCGGCGACCGAACCATTCACCCGGCTGCTGACCCAGGGCATGGTCGTCGCCGAGACCTACTACCGCGACGCCAGCGGTGGCAAGAAGCAGTGGATCAACCCGGCCGAGGTCACGGTCGATCGCGACGACAAGGGGCGCATCGTCGCCGCCAGGCTGGTTGCCGATGGCGCGCCGGTGGTCATCGGTGGCACCGAGAAGATGTCGAAATCGAAGAACAACGGTGTCGATCCGCAGGCGCTGGTGGAACGATACGGCGCCGACACCGCCCGCTTCTTCATCATCTTCGCCGCTCCCCCCGACCAGCAGCTGGAATGGTCCGACTCGGGTGTCGAGGGCGCGTTCCGCTTCCTCAAGCGGGTGTGGGCGTTCGGTCACCGCCGCCACGCCGCCCTGGGCGACGGCCTGGCGGCGCTCGCCGCGCTGGACGGACGCGAACTGCCGGCGGCCCTTGCCGACATCCGGCGGGAGGTGCATGCCTGCCTCAAGCAGGCCACCTACGATTTCGGCAAGCACCAGTTCAACACCGTGGCTTCGGCCGCGATGAAGATCCTCAACGCGCTCGAAAAGGCGCCGGACGTCGATGGCGACGAGGCTGCCGCCGTCGCCGCCGAAGGCTTTTCGATCCTGTTGCGGCTGCTGGCGCCGATCACGCCGCACATCGCCCACGTGCTGTGGCAGGAATGCGGATTCGACGGCGACATCCTCGACGCATCGTGGCCGGAGGCCTCCGAAGACGCCCTGAAGCAGGATCGGGTCGAGCTGATGCTGCAGGTAAACGGCAAGCTCCGGGGTTCGATCCGGGTCGATGCCGAGGCCCCCCGGGCTGAGATCGAGCGCGCGGCCCTGGCCAGCGACGCTGCCGCGAAGTTCATGGACGGCAAGCCGGCGAAGAAAGTCATCGTCGTGCCCGGCCGACTGGTCAACGTCGTTTGCTGAGCGCCGGATCGATGCGTGCCACCTGGATCCTCCTGCTGCTGCCCCTGTCCTGTGCGTCGCTCACCGCCTGCAGCAGCAGGAACTGGTACGAGGGCATTCGCCAGGGCGAACGTGCGCGCCAGCAGCAGGCTCCGGGGGAGCCGGCAAGTTCCGCCCCCGACGTCGACTACGATGCCTATCAGGCCGAACGCGAACGCCTCTCCAAGGAAGCGCCGCAATGACCACCCATCGGCCCGCCCGACGTCGGCTGCTGGCTGGCCTGGCCGCACTGGTGCTCGCCGGCTGCGGCTTCCGGCTGCGGGGCCCCAGGCCCCTGCCCTTCGAGTCGGCCCATGTCGCCGGCACGGTCGGCGGCGAACTGCAAAGGCGCATCCGCAAGCGCATCGGCGCCAGCGGCAGCACCCGCGTCAGCGATACGCGGAACGGCGCCGAGGTGGTGCTGGAGCTGCTCGGCGCCGGCCGTGAAAAGAACATCATCGGGCTGTCCGGCGCCGGCAAGGTGCGAGAGTACGAGTTCGTCCAGAATCTGCGCTTTCGCCTGCTGGCAGCCGACGGCCGCGAGCTGATTCCCGAGACCCGGCTGTCGACCAGCCGCGAGGCGACCTGGGACGATTCCGCGATCCTCGCCAAGGATCAGGAAGAGGCACTGCTGTTCGCGGACATGGAAGAGGAACTCGTTCGCCAGTTGATGCGCCGTCTCGAGGCGGCGCGCAGCGGAGGCTGAATGCCGGCGCTGCGGCCGGACCAGCTGGATGCCCATCTCGAGGCTCCGCTGGCCCCCCTGTACCTGCTCCATGGCGACGCACCGCTGCTGATCGAGGAGGCCGCCGACGCGATCCGCGCGGCGGCGCGACGCCAGGGTGTCGGCGAGCGCGAGATCCTGATCAGCGGCCAGGGCTTCAAGTGGCAGCAGCTCGCCCACGCCAGCGGCAACATGTCGCTGTTCGGCGAGCGCAAGCTGCTCGACCTGCGCATCCCCAACGGCAAGCCCGGCAAGGACGGCGGCGACGCACTCCAGCGCATGGCGGAATCCCTCGAAAGCGGTGGCGACGTGGTGCTGATCACCCTGCCCGAGCTCGACTGGAGCGCCCGCAAGGCCGCCTGGTTCACCGCGCTCACCCGGCAGGCGGTCACGGTCGAACTGCAGACGCCGCCGCGCGAGCGGCTGCCGGCCTGGATCGCGGCGCGCCTCGGGCGCCAGCAGCAGTCGGCGCCGGCGGAGGCCTTGGCCTTCGTCGCCGAACTCGTCGAAGGCAACCTGCTGGCCGCCCACCAGGAGATCGGCAAGCTCGGCCTGCTGTATCCGCCGGGCGCGCTCACCCTCGCCCAGGTCCGCGATGCGGTGCTCAACGTCGCGCGCTACGACGTGGACGGCCTGCGTCTGGCGATGCTCGACGGCGAGCCGGGCAGATGCGCGCGCTTGCTCGACGGTCTGCGCGGCGAGGGCGAGGCTCCGCCGCTGATCCTGTGGACCCTGGCGAGCGACATCCGCGTGCTCGCCCGGCTCAGGGGCTCCCTCGACCGTGGCC
Organism: Rhodocyclaceae bacterium; assembly: GCA_020445745.1. Lineage (GTDB taxonomy): Bacteria > Pseudomonadota > Gammaproteobacteria > Burkholderiales > Rhodocyclaceae > Cognatazoarcus. The sequence continues at coordinate 10,737 of JAGRGB010000209.1, forward strand.
AGCCTGCCGCGGCGATCCTCAAGGGCGAACGGGTCTTCGAACCGCGCCGGCGGCAGGCCATCGAGCGGGCCGCCGCTCGGCTCGACCGTCGCAGCCTGGGCGCCGCGCTGCGCCACGCAGCGCGCATCGATCGCATCGCCAAGGGACTGGACCGCGGCGCGGTGTGGGACGAGTTGCTGCAACTGACGCTGCGCCTGCGGCGCCGCGGCTGAGCCGGCATCCCCCGCCCGGGCAATCGATGTTCTAATAGCAGGATCGAATCCGCGACTACCAGCCATGGATACCAGACAGTACATGCAGCAGGTCGGGCGCCAGGCACGGGAGGCGTCGCGCCACATGGCGGGCGCCTCGACCGCCGCCAAGAACGACGCCCTGAGCCGCATCGCCCACGAGATCCGCAACCGCCGCGAGGCATTGCTCGAAGCCAACACCCGCGACCTGGATCTGGCCCGCGCCGAGGGCCTGGACAGCGCGCTGCTCGACCGGCTGAGCCTCGCTGCCGGCAGCGTCGAAGCGATGGCTGCCGGCCTCGAGCAGATCGCCGCGCTGCCCGATCCGGTCGGCGAGATCAGTGGCGTCAAGCGGCGCCCGTCGGGCATCCAGGTCGGCCACATGCGGGTGCCGCTGGGGGTCGTCGGCATCATCTACGAGGCGCGGCCCAACGTCACCGCCGACGCTGCGGCGCTGTGCCTGAAGGCGGGCAACGCGGCGATCCTGAGGGGCGGCAAGGAGGCCCTCCATTCAAACCAGGCGATCGCCACCTGCGTGCGCGACGGGCTCGCCGCCGCCGGCCTGCCCGCGACTGCCGTACAGGTCGTCGACACCACCGACCGGGCGGCGGTCGGCGAGCTGATCACGATGCCCGAGTTCGTCGACGTGATCGTCCCGCGGGGCGGCAAGGGTCTGATCGAGCGCATTTCCCGCGAGGCGCGGGTGCCGGTGATCAAGCACCTGGAGGGCAACTGCCACATCTATGTGGACGATCACGCCGATCGACGACAGGCGGTGGCGATCGTCGAGAATGCCAAGACCCAGCGCTACGGCACCTGCAACACCGCCGAGAGCCTGCTCGTCGCGCGCGGCATCGCCGCCGGGCTGTTGCCGGAGATCGGCAGCATGCTGGCCGGCAAGGGCGTCGAGATGCGCGCCTGTCCCGAATCCCTGATGCTGCTGCGTGATGCCGGCATCGACGCCAGCCTGCTCGTGCCGGCCAGCGAAGCCGACTGGGCCGAGGAGTACCTGGCGCCGATCATCTCGGTCAAGGTGGTCACCGGGCTCGACGAGGCAATCGCCCACATCAACCGCTACGGCTCGGGCCACACCGAGGCGATCCTGACCGACAAGCACAGCCACGCCATGCGCTTCCTCAGGGAGGTGGACTCGGCTTCGGTGATCGTCAATGCATCGACCCGTTTCGCCGACGGTTTCGAATACGGCCTCGGTGCCGAGATCGGCATTTCGACCGACAAGATCCACGCGCGCGGACCGGTCGGTCTGGAGGGCCTGACCAGCTGCAAATGGATCGTCCTGGGCAACGGCGAGATCCGCCGGTAGAGCCCTGCCGGCACGTGCATCGGCGATGCGCCGGAGTGCGTCCCCGCGGCGGCGACCGCCCGGCAAGCGGAAAGCGGATGTCTTGCTCGGCGATGCCATGGCCTCACTCAGGCCCTGAGCAGCGATGCTGACGGAGCGAGTCCCCCGCGGCGCGGGTGCCGGGCCCGGCTTCAGCGCGATCTTGCCGGCGCCCTTCGGCGCCCTCGGCATCGTCAGCAGCGCGACAGCAATTGCCGGCATCCATTTCCTGCCACCGGGCACGGCAGCGCAGGCACCCCGCGATGAAGTGAGTGCGTCCGCCTGCGACCAGCTCGCCCGCTACCTCCGCGATCCCGACTGGCGCTTCGATCTGCCACTGGCCCCCCACGGCACCGCGCACCAGCTCCGGGTCTGGGCCGAGATCCGGCGGATTCCGCGCGGCGAGCTGCGACGCTACGGCGAACTCGCGGCGCGCATCGGCAGCGCCGCGCGGGCTGTCGGACAAGCCTGCGGCGCCAACCCGCTGCCGATCGTCGTCCCCTGCCATCGCGTCGTGTCGGCGAGCGGACTCGGCGGGTTCGCCAACGCCCGCACCGGCTACCTGATGGACACCAAGCTCTGGCTGTTGCGCCATGAGGGCGCCTGGCCCCGATGACGGCTCGACCAACCGGCGTGGGCTCCTCGGAGATCGATCGCCTGTGCGACACCCTGTGGCTGGAGCACGGGCTCAGTGCGAACACCCTGGACGGCTATCGCCGTGACCTGACCGCGCTCGAACAATGGCTGGCGGCGCGCGAACAGTCGCTGCTCGCTGCCCGGGCGACCGACCTGCAGGCCTATCTCGGCGAGTTCAGCGGCAATCACAAGGCCTCCAGTCAGCGCAGGCTGCTGTCGTCGATGCGGCGCTACTTTCGCCAGCAATTGCTCGAGGGCAGGATCACCGAAGACCCCACGCTTCGGCTCGAACCTCCGATCCGTACGGAAAGGTTTCCGAAGACCCTGACGGAAGCCCAGGTCGAGGCGCTGTTGAACGCGCCGCATGTCGACACTGCGCTCGGCCTGCGGGACCGCGCCATGCTCGAGACCCTTTACGCCACCGGATTGCGTGTGTCCGAGCTGGTACAGCTGCGGATCTTCGAGATAAATCTCCAGGACGGTTTCGTGCGGATATTCGGCAAGGGTGCCAAGGAGCGCCTGGTTCCGCTCGGGCAGATTGCCTCCAGCTGGCTGCAGGAATATGCCAGGGATTCCCGCCCGACCCTGTTGGCCGGCCGCAACTGCGAGCATGTGTTCGTCACCGGACGGGCCGCGCCGATGTCGCGCCAGATGTTCTGGCGAATCGTCAGGAAACACGCGACGGCGTCCGGAATTCCCGCGGCTCGGATATCACCCCACGTACTGCGCCACGCATTCGCCACGCACCTCATCAATCACGGCGCCGATCTGCGTGCGGTGCAAATGCTGCTCGGCCACGCCGACATCAGCACCACCCAGGTCTACACCCACGTCGCCCGGGAACGGCTGAAGGCGCTGCATGCGCGACACCACCCGCGCGCCTGACCGGGCGCGCCGCCCGAGAACTGCCCATGAAGAAGAAATCCCGCAAGGCCGCGCCCGAAACCCCGGCAACCCGAATGCTGCGCGAACGCGGCGTCGACTTCACGGCCCATTACTACGAATACCAGGACCATGGCGGAACCCGCGTACCCGCCCTGAGCCTTGCCATTGACGAACACCTCGTGATCAAGACGCTGGTCATGGAGAACGAACAGCGGGCACCGCTGATCGTGTTGATGCACGGCGACCGGACGGTATCGACAAAATCCCTGGCTCGCCAGATCGGCTGCAAGACAGTCACGCCCTGCGCACCCGACACGGCCAGCCGGCACAGCGGCTATCTGGTCGGCGGGACTTCACCGTTCGGTATACGCAAATGCCTGCCGGTGTATGTCGAGAAATCAATTCTCGATCTGCCGACCATATTCATCAACGGCGGCCGGCGGGGCATGTTGCTGCAAATCGTACCGGCAAAACTCATGGAACTGCTGCAGCCGCAGGCCGTCGAATGCGGAAGCGAGCATTGAACGGTCACACATTGTTACGCGGCACGAATACGGGAATTTGTGCTATCGGCGAAATAAATGCAAAATTGGGCCGATAATACTTTCGACTTATCCACAGATTACCCGTATCGCATCAAAAGGAGGAACCCATGGATATTGCAAAGCTTTCGATCGCCGAATTGCGCAAACTCAACAAGCGAATCGAGACCGAACTCAAGAAGCGCGACGACTCCGCCAAGCGGGATCTGCTGAAGAAGATGCAGCGCCTGGCCGCGGAGCACGGGCTCAGCATCGACGACGTCGTCGGCAAGACGGCAGCGCCGAGCAAGCCACGCAGCCCGAGCGCCGCCAAATCTGCGGGCAAGCCCAAAGGCAAGAAGATCGTGGTGGCCCCGAAGTATCGCAATCCCGACGACGCGTCGATGACCTGGACCGGTCGCGGCCGCAAGCCGCTGTGGGTACAGAAATGGCTCGATGACGGCAAGGTGGTCGACGAACTGCTGATCCGCTGAAGCCGCGCCCGCCGAAGGCCCGTCGTGATGTCGAAGGCCGCCGCTCCGCCGGCGGCCTTCGACATTGGCACAACCGGTCGCCGAAGGACCGACCTGCAGCGGCGGGTGGCATTGCGCTTCGCCGGGGTATTGCGGGCGTCCACCGGCCGGCATGGCGGGCTAGAATTCGCGCATTCCGTTCGCACGCGCCCGGATCAGGCGCAGGCACCCGGACCCCACAGGAAAACGACCGATGACGGATCTGCTGTTCGTGCTCGCCGCCTATCTGCTCGGTTCGGTCCCGTTTGCGCTGATCACCAGCCGCCTGTTCAAACTCGCCGATCCGCGCAGCTACGGCTCCGGAAATCCGGGTGCCACCAACGTCCTGCGCAGCGGCAACAAGCTCGCCGCCGCGCTGACCTTGTTCGGTGACGCCTTCAAGGGCTGGCTCGCCGTGTGGCTGGCGATGCACTTCGGCGCCGCCGCCGGCACGTCGCCGTGGCTCGTCGCGGCCGCGGGGCTCGGCGTGTTTCTAGGCCATCTGTATCCGATTTTCATCGGCTTCAAGGGCGGCAAGGGGGTGGCTACCGCCCTCGGCGTGCTGCTCGGATTCTCGCCCTTGACCGCGTTCGGTTGCGCCGCGTGCTGGCTGGCGACCATGTGGCTGAGCCGTTATTCATCCGCTGCCGCGATCGCCGCGGCGGTGGTGGCGCCACCGCTGACGGTGTGGAGCACCGGCAGCCGCAGCCTTGCCGCGGCCGCGCTGGCAATGGCGATCCTGCTGGTGTGGCGCCATCGCGCGAACATTTCACGACTGCTGCGGGGCGAAGAGAGCCGTATCGGCGGGAAACGCGGCTGAGCAGTGCCGGCTGCGGCAACTCGCATCGGCGCGTCGGCCCACCGCGTTCCTTCGCCGGCACCCGGCCGTCGCGGCACCGCATGCTAGCGCACCGTACCGGCGCTCGCCTGCTCGAGCGGCCAGCGCGGCCGCACCGTGATCCCGAGGTCGGTGGATTCGGCCAGACCGGCCTGCAGCCTCAACGAAGCTGCGAACGCGATCATCGCGCCGTTGTCGGTACATAGCTCCGGTTCCGGATAGCAGACCCGCCAGCCGCGCCCCGCGCAGGCCTGGGCCAGTTCGCTGCGCAGGTGCCGGTTGGCGCCGACACCACCGGCAACGACGAGGGTGTCCAGACCCGACTGTTCGACGGCCTTCAAGGATTTGGCGACCAGCACATCCGTCACCGCCTGCTGGAACTCGGCGGCGAGGTCCGCTCGCTCGTCCGCGTTCCGGCAGCCATTGTCGAAGGCGGTGAGCACCGCGGTCTTGAGACCGCTGAAGCTGAAGTCGAGGTGGTCGGCCCGCAGCATCGGCCGCGGCAGCGGCGTGCGGCCGGCGGTGCCGTGCTCCGCAAGCCGCGCCAGCTCGGGCCCGCCCGGGTAACCGAGGCCGAGCAGCTTGGCGGTCTTGTCGAAGGCTTCGCCCGCCGCGTCGTCCACCGACTCGCCGAGCAATTGGTAACGGCCCACACCATCGACCCGCATCAACTGCGTGTGGCCGCCGGACACCAGCAAGGCCACGAACGGAAAATCGGGCCCGTCGGCGGCCAGCATCGGTGACAGCAGGTGCCCCTCGAGATGGTGGATCGGCAGCGCCGGGATGCCCAGCGCAAAGGCCATCGCCTCGGCGACGCTGGCGCCGACCAGCAGGGCGCCGGCCAGCCCCGGCCCCGCGGTATAGCCGATGGCTCCGAGCTCGCGCGGCACGATCCCGGCGTCGCTCAGGGTCAGGGCGATGAGTTGCGGCAGCCGCCGGATGTGGTCGCGCGATGCCAATTCCGGCACCACGCCGCCGTACTCCGCGTGCAGGTCGATCTGCGAATGCAGACGATGGGCCACCAGACCCGTCGCGGGCGCGTAGAGTGCGACGCCGGTCTCGTCACAGGAGGATTCGATGCCAAGTACGATCATGGGGGACAGGGGACATGAGCCAGCAATGATATCGGTGCTAACTGTGCCGGGCCAATCAAGCCTTGGCGAGCAACTATTTTGCAGGTATGATCACCGGCTTTTACGCCGACAGAACCAGTCAAGGAAGCAGTAATGCCGGGTATCCGCGTCAAGGAAAACGAGCCGTTCGAGGTAGCCATCCGCCGCTTCAAGCGCACCATCGAGAAAGCTGGTGTGATCACCGAGCTTCGCTCCCGCGAGTTCTACGAGAAGCCCACCGCCGAGCGCAAGCGCAAGCTTGCCGCCGCCATCAAGCGCCACCACAAGCGCCTGCGCAGCCAGATGCTGCCGCCGAAGATGTACTGAACTGCCGGCCCCGGGATTTAACGACCACACAGGCGCGGCCCACGGGTCCGCGCCTGTGTGGTTTTGGTTTCTGGCTCGTCCACGAATGGAGATCGCCATGTCGCTCAAGCAGCGCATCGTCGATGACATGAAGTCCGCGATGAAGGCACGGGACAGCCGGCGCCTGTCCGCGATCCGGCTGCTGCTGGCGGCGATCAAGCAGCGCGAGGTGGACGAGCGCACGGAACTCGACGACGCCGCGGTCACGGCGGTCGTCGAGCGGGCGGTCAAGCAGCGTCGGGACGCTGCCGCCCAGTTCGCCGATGCCGGCCGCGACGAACTCGCGGCGGCGGAGAAATTCGAGATCGAAGTACTCGGCGCCTACCTGCCGGAACAGCTCGACGATGCCGCGATCGAGGCGGCGATCGCCACCGCGGTGGCTGACACCGGCAGCAGCGGGCCAGCCGACATGGGCCGGCTGATGGCCGCACTGAAGCCGGTCCTGGCCGGCCGCGCCGACATGGCCCGCGTGTCGTCGTTGGCACGCAAGGCACTCGCCAGCCGCTGCTGACGCGGCGCGCCTGCCGCCGGCATGATTCCGCAGTCCTTCATTCAGGATCTGCTCGCGAGAACCGATATCGTCGACTTGATCGGCCAATACGTGCCGCTGAAGAAGAGCGGTGCCAATTTCTTCGCCTGCTGCCCCTTCCATGACGAAAAGAGCGCCTCGTTCTCGGTCAGCCCGAGCAAGCAGTTCTACCACTGCTTCGGCTGTGGCGCCCATGGCAGCGCGATCGGCTTTCTGATGCAGTACAGCGGACTGGGCTTCGCCGAGGCGGTCGAACAGATTGCCGGCCAGGCGGGTCTGCAGGTGCCCGACGACGGCCGCTCCCGGGCAGGCGGGCAGCAGCGACACGAACCGGCCCTTACCGACATGCTGGCCACCGCCGCAGCCCATTTCCGCGCGCGCTTGCGCGACAGCCAGCGCGCCGTCGATTACCTCAAGGGACGCGGCCTGACGGGCCGCATCGCGCAGCGCTACGGCATCGGCTACGCGCCGGCCGGCTGGCAGACCCTGGCCGAGGCCTTTCCGGACTACCAGGATCCGCGACTGCTCGAAGCGGGCCTGGTGATCGAGAACGACCAGGGACGCCGCTACGACCGCTTTCGCGATCGCATCATGTTCCCGATTCACGATCCGCGCGGCAACGTCATCGGCTTTGGCGGCCGCATCATCGACAAGGGCGAGCCCAAGTACATGAATTCGCCCGAGACACCGGTGTTCGAGAAGGGGCGGGAACTCTACGGCCTGTTGCAGGCCCGCGACGCGATCCGCAACCATGGCGTCGCGGTCGTGGTCGAAGGCTACATGGACGTGATTTCGCTGGCCCAGTTCGGCGTCGACAACGCGGTCGCCACGCTGGGCACGGCGACCACGCCCAACCATGTGCAGCGTCTGCTGCGCACCGCCGAACGGGTCGTGTTCTGCTTCGATGGCGACGCCGCCGGGCGCCGCGCGGCATGGCGCGCGCTCGATGCGACCCTTGAGCATCTGCGCGACGACCGCAATGTCGGCTTTCTGTTTCTGCCGGCCGAGCACGACCCGGACAGCTTCGTCCGGGCCGAGGGCGCCCAGGCCTTCATCGACCGGGCAGCCAGCGCCACGCCGCTCGCCACGCTGCTCGAGGAGCAACTTGCCGAAGACATCGATTTCGAGACTGCCGAAGGACGCGCGCGCTACGCCCACAGCGCGCGCCCCCTGGTGACCCGCATCGCCGCCCCGCTGCTTCGCCTGCAGGTCCTGAAGAGGATCGCCGAACGCTCGGGACTGAGCCAGGCCGAGCTGGAACAAAGCTATGGCCTCGACGAGCCCGCCCGAGAGCCAACGGGCAAGACGACCGCCGTCGCGCCGCGGCGCTCCCGCCCGGTCGCCCGCCAGCGGCGCGCCGCCCGTCCGCCGGAAGACACGCTGCTGCGCATGGTGCTGCTGCACCCGCGGCTGGTGAGCCGCATACGCAGCGACGGCATTCCCTCGGCAAGCGAAGCAGGACGGGCCCTGCTTGCCCTGATCGACGCCGACGGACTCGGCGAACTGCCCACCCGCGGCGGCATCGGTGCGCTGCTCGAATACTTCCGGGACACCCCCCACGAGCAGACCCTGAGGGAAATCGCGGCCAGCACCGACGAGAACCTGTTCGAAGAATCCGCGCTCGAAGCCCTGTTCTCCGACACCCTGCACAAGCTGCACGAAATTGCGCTGGTCGCCGAGTTCACGGCCCTCCAGGCAAGCCTGAATTCGGGCGGACGTCTGAGCCCGGAACAGCTAAAACGATATGGTGAATTGCTGCGGGAGCGGCAGGCAGGGTCAGGCCGACACAAGCAACAGGATTCGTAGTATAATTTTATGTTTTTACCTGAAATTTTATCTTGCCTGAGGGTCTCCTATGCCGAGGGATAAGTCCAAAGAAACCCGCCGCGCCGCAAGCCGCGGTCGCGCAGCCCGCCCGCGAGCCAAGGACAAGCGTGCGGTGGAGGAAAACGCCCCGGCGCCACAGTTCGATGCCGACGTCCGGCGTACCCGGCTGAAGACCCTGATCACCCTCGGCAAGGAGCGCGGCTACCTGACCTACGCGGAGATCAACGACCACCTGCCCGACGATGTCGTCGATGCGGAGCAGATCGAGTCGATCATCGCGACCTTCAACTCGATGAACATCCGGGTCTACGACGAGGCACCCAGCGCCGAAGACCTGCTGATGAATGACGGTACCGCGTCGGCCGTCAATGACGAAGACGTCGAGGAGGAAACCGAGCAGGCGCTGTCGACGGTCGACACCGAGTTCGGCAGGACGACCGATCCGGTGCGCATGTACATGCGCGAGATGGGCATCGTCAATCTGCTCACCCGCGAAGGCGAGATCGAGATCGCGAAGCGCATCGAGGACGGTCTGCGCCACATGGTGCAGGCGATCTCCGCCTGTCCGACGACGATCGGCGAGATTCTCGATCTCGCCGACAAGGTCGCGCGCGACGAACTGCGGATCGACGAGCTGGTGGACGGACTGACCGACCCCAACGCGCCGGAAGAAGAGCTCAATCAGCACACTGCAGCCGCCTCCCTGGCCGAAAACGACACCTCCGCCGCCGACGCCGACGACTCTTCCGATGACGACGAGGACGACGATGCCGACGGCAGCCGTGCCGTGGCCGCGTCGCTGGCGCTGCTGCGAACCGAAGCGCTGATCCGCTTCGACGACATCCGCAAGCATTACGAAGATATGGTCGCGGCGCTGGAAAAGGGTGGCCCCCAGGCCAAGGACTACCGCGCCCACCAGCAGGCGATCTCCGAGCACTTGCTGCTGATCCGCTTCACGGCCAAGTCCATCGAACGCCTGTGCGACTCGGTCCGCCACATGGTCGAGCAGGTGCGCGCCCACGAGCGCCAGATCCTGCAGCTGTGTGTCGACCGGGCCGGCATGCCGCGCACCCACTTCATCAAGGTGTTCCCGGGACAGGAAACCAACCTCGACTGGCTGAAGAAGGAGATCGGCTCCGGCAAGGCCTACGCCGAGGGGCTGATGCGGGTGCATCCGGCGGTGCTCGAGGAACAGCAGAAGCTGATCGAACTGCAGGAGCGCATCGGCCTGCCGCTGAAGGAACTCAAGGACATCAACAAGCAGATGTCCACCGGCGAGGCCAAGGCCCGTCGCGCCAAGCGCGAGATGACCGAGGCCAACCTGCGGCTGGTGATCTCGATCGCGAAGAAATACACCAACCGCGGCCTGCAGTTCCTCGACCTGATCCAGGAAGGCAACATCGGCCTGATGAAGGCGGTGGACAAGTTCGAATATCGCCGCGGCTACAAGTTCTCG
>JAGRGB010000210.1 GCA_020445745.1 Rhodocyclaceae bacterium
CCCGAACCAGGGCAGCTTCATCGTCGACGAGCTGACCGATCTGGTCGAGGAGGCGGTGCTGAAGGAATTCGAGGCGATCAGCTCCCGCGGTGGCGTGCTCGGCGCGATGGAGACCGGCTACCAGCGCGGCAAGATCCAGGAGGAGAGCCTCTACTACGAGCACAAGAAGCACGACGGCTCCTACCCGATCATCGGCGTGAACACCTTCCTCAATCCGAAGGGCGAGGCCCAGCAGGAGATCGAATTGGCGCGCTCGACCGAGGACGAGAAGCAGGGCCAGCTCACCCGCCTGGCCGACTTCCACACGCGCAACGCCGGCGAGTCGGCGCAGTGGCTGGGCAGGCTGCAGCAGGCGGTGATCGACAACGGCAACGTCTTCGCGGTGCTGGTGGATGCGGTGCGCCACTGCTCGCTCGGGCAGATCACGACCGCGCTGTACGACGTCGGCGGGCAGTACCGGCGCAGCATGTAAGGGTCGCTTCCTGTCGGGAACGGCCGGCGCCGGATGGCGCTGGCCGTTTTTTCATTCTTCGGGTTCGTTCCGTAGCGCCGCCAATCCGGCGGCGAGTCGCCTCACCCTTGCTGGGGCGTCGCGCCGGGCGCTGGCGTGCTGGTCGGCGCATCGCAACTTCGGTGCCGCGGGCGAACGGCCTCGGGCAGATCGCAAGGTCGATATGGCCGGCGTACTCCGTGCTCGTCGCCTGTTCAGCGCGACCGCCGATCAGCTTGATTGTGACCGGGCATGGTCGCGGCCATTCGCGCCCCGCCTCAGCAAGTCCGGCAGCGGCTGCCAGGCTTCGACGGAATCGGCGACGGCGAGCGGGCGGCTGGCGTCGTAGCGGATCACCAGGCCGGGCTCGTCGATGGCCAGCGGTTCGGCGCCGGCGATCTGCAGGTCGAGCACGGCGAGGTCGGCCTCGGACGGATCGCCGCCGGCGGCTGCGCGCGCGCTGATGCGCTGGCGCATCAGTTCGTGCGGCGCCTGGAAATCGACGATCGCCAGCGGCACGCCGAGGGCTTCGGCGAGCAGTTCGAAGCGGGTGCGCTGGCGGCGCTTCAGAAAGGTCGCGTCGACGACCACCGGCCAGCCGGCACCGACCACCTGGGCACTCAGCCGCGCGAGGGCCTCGTAGGTGGCGTCGCTGGCGGCCTCGGAATACTTGTCGGGGCTGCGGGTGCCGCCGCTGCCGAAGAGCTGCGCGCGGATCACGTCGGCGCGCAGCCGGATCGCGCCGATGTGCGCGCACAGCTTCTGTGACAGGCTCGACTTGCCGACGCCGGAGAGGCCGCGGGTGAGCACGATCGCGCTGCGGCTCGCATTCGTCAGCCGGAGGCCGCAGTCGAGATAGCGCATGGCAGCCGGGGGCAACTCGGCGCTGGCCCGCGCCGCCGCCTGCATGATCTCGACCATCGCGCGCACGAGCGCGCGATAGACCAGGTAGAAACGCAGCGGCTTCAAGCCGTCGAAGTCGCGGGTCAGCTCGAGATAGCGGTTCAGGCAGTCCTGGGCGATCTGCGGGTGGCCGCGGGCCTGCAGGTCCATCAGCAGGAAGGCGAGATCGTCGATGACGTCGATGCTGCGCAGCGAGGCGCTGAACTCGATGCCGTCGAACGGCACCACGTCGCCGTCGCGCAGCAGCACGTTGCCGCAGTGCAGGTCGCCGTGGCACTCGCGCACGTGGCCGTCGTTGCGGCGCGCGGTGAGGGTCGGGCCCAGCCGGCGGGCCTCGCGGTCGGCCCACTGCTGCAGCCTGCGGACCATGCCGAGACGTCCCGCGTCGAGGATCAGCGCCGCCAGCCGGGCGCAGACCTGGTCGCAGGCCTGCTGCACGTCTTCCGGCCGGCCGTTGAGATCGGATTCCGGCAGTGCCGGGAGGGCCAGATGGAAGCGCGCGACCGCGTCTGCCAGGCGCTGCCCGAGCTGCGGCGGCGGCTCGCCGTCGAGCACCCGCGACAGCACCGAGCGCTCGTCGAAACGTCGCATGTGCACGGCGTAGTCGATGATCGGACCGTTGCCATCGATGCGGGCGTGCTCGGCGGGGCCGGTGATCGGCACCACGTCGAGGTAGAGGTCGGGAGCGGTGCGGCGGTTCAGCCGCAGTTCCTCGCGGCAGAAGAAGCAACGGTCCTCGAGGGTGCAGTAGTCGAGAAAGTCCAGGCCGACCGCCTTCTTGATCTTGTAGGCGTGGTCGCCGGCCAGCAGCACCCACGAGATGTGCGTCTCGACCACCTCGATGGTGGCCAGCGGGAACGGGTAGGCGCGCGGCTGCCGCAGCGCCGCGATCATGCGCAACTGGTCGGGCAGGGCTCCGGTGGCGTTCGGGTTCATGTTGAGTCGCTGGCGGGCAAGTTGATTGTGCACTGCGTTATGGCATGGTCAGACTATGTGCAACGAGTGCGGAGCTTGTTGAGCGGGGTCAAATGGCCTGCGGATCGTTCACCGGTCGCGCGACAAGAATGATCTGCATCAATCCGCTTTCCTGCAGGCGGCGTAGGGTGAAAATGGGTATCCGGCACGAGGGACAGAGGTATGAAAATTCACAGTTGCGCCGCCGCCCTGGCAGTCGCCGTGGCGGCCTCCGCCGGTGTCCGGGCGGCCGAGATCATCGGCGCCGGACCGGCCGAATTCGAAAGCCGTTGTGCAGTGTGCCACGGACTCGCGGGGCACGGCGACGGCCCGTTCGCCGCCTTGTTGCTGCACCCGCCCGCCGATCTCACCCGGCTGTCGGCGGACAACGGAGGGGAATTCCCCGCCGCTCGGGTGCGTCGCATGATAGACGGGCGAGAAGCGGTGGCTTCCCATGGCCCGCGGGAGATGCCGGTCTGGGGTCGGGAACTGCTGATCGAGTACCAGCGGGGCAATGTCGCCATCGGCGACCCCGAGACCTACGTGCGTACCCGCATCGAGGCGCTGGTGGACTACCTGCGGGGGCTGCAGGTGCCGTGACCGTCGGCAGCCCCGTCGTCGCCGGTCCCGCTCGTGGCGCCAGCGGATGATCCCGGGCTGCCGGGTGGCGCAGCGCTCACCGCCCGGGAGCCGGTGAGGAGCGGTCTGCCGCGCGGTCGATGAACTGCTTCGTCGGCTGGCCGATCGACACCTGCCGCCTGCCCGCCGCGCCGTGCCGGCCGAGTCACAGGGCCTGGTCGCGGCGAGCTGCGAGGGCACCGAGGGATGGGGGCAGGCCGGCGCGCAGGCGGGCGGAGATCTGCCGTTCGTGGCGGTTCCACCAGATGCCGCCGTAGATCACTGCAAGTCCGATCAGGGTCAGGGTGATCGGAAACAGCCACGAATCGCGGAACAGGTGGCGGGAGAAATCGCCGATCACGAACGCCACGCCGAGGGCGCCGAACACCGTGAAGCTGCGCCGCAGCAGGACGGCGCCGACGAAGACCAGCGCCAGGTTGATCGCCAGATAGACCAGCTTGCCCGCCACCGAACCCGAGCCCAGCAGCGACAGACCGCCCCAGAAGGTCATCAGGCCGAACAGGTAGAGCCAGAACGAGAAATCCAGCCGTGAGCGGTTGCGCAGGTCGACCCAGAACGCCACCAGCAGGGTGATTGCGCCGAAGCACACCGAGAACCACTTGCGAAACGTCCACGCCGCACTGTCCCAGCCGCTGCCCGCCTTGAACGACACCAGCAGCATCGCCAGGTCCATCGACAGATACCACAGGGTGACCGCGATCGGCATCGTCATGAACGGCGCGCGCCAGCGCCACAGCATCAGGCAGCCGGCGGCGAGGGTGGCCAGTTCGAGGGTGATCCAGCGCCAGTCGATGTAGCGGTGGTAGTCGCGATACTGGTCGGCATGGGGGGCGTCGACCCACATGCCGAGGACGTGTTGCAGGCCCCAGGCGGCGAGTGGCACCAGCACGATCGCCAGGGTGGCCATGATGCCCATCGGCACTGGCAGGCCCTGACGTTCGAAGCGGCCGGCGAGCTTCCATGCGATGCCGAAGTAGAACAGGGCGATGAAGAAGATGCCGAGGCCGCCGAAGGCTTCCCAGCCGAGGTTCATGAACAGCGACATCGCGCCGATCGCGAGCATGCCGCCCAGGTAGTAGAGGACGTGGGTCAGGTCGAAGCGCGGCCCCGGGGCGGGGGGCGTCGTCGCGGCCAGGAAGCCCCACAGCCCATCGATCTGGGTGGTGTCGATCAGGCCCTGCCGGGCCGCGTCCTCGAGGTGTCGTCTTTCGATCCGTCGCATAAGGCCTTCCTCCTGCCCGGCATCGTGCCGCCTCGCGACCGGAATGTCAGGCGTCGCACGCGATGTCGCGCGCGATGGCGCCGGCGGTATCGTCCGGCGATACCGACCCGGTCACAGCGCGGCGACGATGCCGTCGCTGCGGGGGTCGACGGCCCCTTCGATGATGCCGTCCGCCCGTCGCACCAGAGCGCCGGCATGCCCCATGCTGTTGCTGAAGGGCTCGGCCAGGACGTCGATCTGGTGGCCGGCCGCGCGCAGCGCATCGACCAGCGCCGGATCGAAGCGGGGCTCCAGCTTGAGACGGGTGTCGTCCTCGCCCCAGGTGCGTCCGAGCAGCCAGCGCGGAGCCGTGACGGCCTGCTGCAGCGCCTGCCCGAACAGCGCATAGCGGCTGAACACGGCGCTCTGGCTCTGGGGCTGTCCCTCGCCGCCCATGGTGCCGAACGGCATCACCCGGCCGTCGTCGAAGATCGCCAGTGACGGGTTCAGAGTGTGGAACGGCTTGCGACCGGGTTCGAGGGTGTTGAAGGCATCCGGGTCGAGCGAGAACGCGATGCCGCGGTTCTGCCAGCCGATACCGGTGTCGCGCAACACCAGGCCGCTGCCGAACTCCCAGTAAACGCTCTGGATGAAGCTCACGGCGCGACCCTCGCGGTCGATCGCGCCCATCCACACGGTGTCGCCGTCGGCACCGTCCTGCGGCCACGGGCGGGCGCGGGCCGGTGAGATGTGGCGGGCGAGGTCGTCGAGATAGGCCGGCGCGAGCAGGCTGCGGGGGTCGACCGGCACCCGGCCGGGGTCGCTGACCACCCGGTCGCGGTCGATGAAGGCCAGCTTGGTGGCTTCGACCAGACCGTGGACGTGGTCGAAGCCTTCGGCGCGGCCGGCGCCGAGCCGCTCGAAAAGGCCGATGATCAGCAGCGTCGCCAGCCCCTGGGTCGGCGGCGGCAGGTTGAATACCCGTGCGGTTCGCGTGCGCAGTTGGAGCGGGCTCACCTCGGTCGCCTGGTAGGCGGCGAGGTCGGATGCACGCAACGGGCTGCCGAGGCGCTCCAGCTCGCCGGCCACGGCGCGCGCCAGCTCGCCATCGTAGAGATCGCGCAGGCCGCGCTGTGCCAGGGCCCCGAGGGTCGCCGCCAGGCGCGGCAGGCGCAGGCGCTCGCCGATCTCGGGTACGCGAGCGCCGGCGAGATAGGTTTCGGCGAAGCCGGGCAGGGTGGCCAGTTGCTCGAACTTGCCGCGCACCAGGGTTCGCTGCCCGCGGGTCACCGCGAAACCGTCCCGGGCATGGCGGATCGCGGCCGCGAGCAGTCTCGGCAGGTCCAGCGCCGGCCCCCAGTCCGCGGCCATCGCCAGCGCCAGCCGCCAGCCGTCGACGGTGCCGGCGACGGTCAGCGCGGCCTTCGCGCCGCGCTCGGGTATCGCCGCGAGGCCGTCGTAGAAGTCGCGGCTGGCGAGCGCCGCAGCCGGTCCGCAGGCGTCGATCGCGCGCGGGTCGCGGCCCGGCTCGTGGATCAGCCAGAAGCCGTCGCCGCCGATCGCGTTCATGTGCGGATAGACCACCGCGATCGTCGCCGCCGCGGCCACCATCGCCTCTACCGCGTTGCCGCCATCGCGCAGCACGTCGCGACCGGCCTGCGCCGCCAGGTGGTGGGGCGCGACCACCATGCCGTCCGTCGCATACAGCGTGTGGATCATCGGGGTTCTCCGGCTGGGGGCCCGCCGCGGGCCGAGCCGAGATCGTAGCGCGTGGCGGGCCGGGAAGTGCGACCGCTGAGTACGGTCGCTGCGCTAGTGGCCTGCGTCGTCGATCGAGGGCCATGACGTAAGTGATGGATCGGGCCTCGTGGCAAGGCGCGGGCCGCGCTTTCGTGTTCCGGCATTGGCGACGCGGACCACTAGGAGCCCGTCCTGGCCGGAGGATCCGGCGTCAGCAGTGCCGGACGCGGCGGTCTGGCGGGGGGGGCGTCGTCCGGTTGCGATCGGATCGCCGCCTCCTTGGCGGCCTTGCGCTGACTCTTCGACGGGCGCCGGATCACTCGGCCGCGGACCCGGTCGAGGCGATCCAGCTGGAATGTGATCTCGGCGCCGTAGAGCATGATCAGCGACACGTAGTAGACCCACACCAGGATCACCGCCAGCGATCCGGCCGCGCCGTAGGTCGCCGAGATGTTGCTGCGGCCGAGATACACGCCGATGCCCCACTTCCCGAGTTCGAACAGCACCGCGGTGGCGACCGCGCCGGCAATCAGCGAACGGTGGCTGAGGCTGCGCGGCACCAGCACCTTGTAGATCATCGCGATCATGCTGGTCTGCAGCACCAGGGTGATGCCGATCTGCAGCAGCGAGGCGATCCACAGGAAGGGCCGGAGTCGCTCGGTGGCATACTCGCCGAGGGCGAGGATCGCGGCGCTGGCCACCAGCGAGACCATCAGCAGGAACCCGACGCCGATGATCACGGCGAGGCCGCGCAGGCGACCGGCGAGCTGGGCCTGCCAGGCGCTGCGTCCGTTGTGGCGCGGGCCGAACACCGCTTCGAAGGCATTGCCGAGCTGCATGAACAATCCGGTGGCACCGGCCAGCACCACCCCGAAGCTGACCAGCGCCGCCACGCCGCTGCTACCCGATTGGTAGCTGGCGGCGATCATCCGCTCGATCAGCGCCGCGCCGTCGGCACCGACCAGCGTCTCCAGCTCGCCCACCAGACGGCCGCTGACCGACTCGCTGCTGAAGATCAGGCCGGCGACCGACACCGCGATCACCAGCACCGGCGCCAGCGAAAACGCCGAGTAGTAGGCGAGCGCTGCGGCGTAGGTGGTGCAGCGGTCGCCGGCCCATTTCCGCGCCGCGCGATAGGGCACCAGCAAATGGCGCAGCGGAGTGGTCAACATGCTCACGGCGGTCCCTCGTGGTATCGGCTGCGGTCATCTTGCCGCATTCATCCGTAAGGGTGCCGCGTCGGGCGGATCGGATCAATCGCCGGAGCGGACCGCCCGCCCTGCCTCAGTATCGCAGCGGCCCGCACTTCGCTTCGGCGTAGGCGCTGTCGCCGCGATCCATCGCGTCGTTGAAGCAACTCCAGTAACGCGCCTCGCGGGCCGCCCGGGTCTCGGCCGCTCGCGCTTCGCGCTGCTCGTCGCGGGCGCGGGCTCGCCGCGCGTAGAGCTGCTCGCGTTGTTCGCGCTCGAGGCGGCGCTGTTCGGCCCGTCGCGCGTTCTCCTGGCGGCGCTGCTCGGCCTGGATCTGCATCGTGAACTGGCGTTCCTGCTGGCGCTGCTCGCGGGCCTGCGCGCGCGCCGCCTGCTCGGTGC
This sequence comes from Rhodocyclaceae bacterium, assembly GCA_020445745.1. Lineage (GTDB taxonomy): Bacteria > Pseudomonadota > Gammaproteobacteria > Burkholderiales > Rhodocyclaceae > Cognatazoarcus. The sequence continues at coordinate 7,520 of JAGRGB010000210.1, forward strand.
GGCGCTGCTCGGCGCGCAGCATGCGTTGCTCCCGGCTCTCCATGTCCTGTTGCTGCTGCAGCAGCCGCTCGCGCTCGAGCATGGCCTGGGCGCGCAGGTGTTCGCGGACCGTCGCGGTCTGCTGGAACGGTTGCAGCACCGCGGCGAGCAGGGCGATCACCGCCGCGCCGACGACGATGCCGACCCGCCGGGTCGACCACCAGCGGAGGAACACGCTGCCCGAAAGGTCGTCGTCGTCGCCGGCGGCTGCGGCGGCGGCCTGCGAGGCCCCGCCGCGCAGACCGAGATCGGCCGCCAGGCTGCGGTCGTAGTCGGCCCGCGACGAGGCGTCGCCGAGGATCTCGATCGCGTAGCGGATCTCGGCATCCGGCGATTCCGGGCGTGCGCGGATAGCCGCGATCGCGTCCGCCAGCAGCGCCGCGTCGGCGTCCGGGGAGAGGCCCAGTCGGCGATAGAGGGTTTCGCGGGGGTTGTGAGCGAGGGTGAGCGCGAGTTCGCGCCGCAATGCACGCAGCGGGTCGCCGGTGTCGCGATCGCCGCGCGCGCTGAGATCGCGGTGACGCAGGCGGATGTAGATCGCCTGGGCCTTTTCGGTGTCGCCGCCGGCCTCGGCGAAGGCCTCGGTCCACACGGCCGGCTCCAGCTGGTTGGCGGCCATTTCGTTGGCGATGGCCTGGTACAGTGCCTTGTCGTCCATCGGTCAGTCACGGTCGGTTGGTTGGCCATTCTACGGCAGCTGTACCGCCCGGACTTAGGGTCGGCGTGCGCTTGGGGTGGCCTGCGGTGCGCGCCGCGTGATGCGAATCACGCCATCGGCATGTCCGCCTCCCTCCTGGCGCAGGGCAGCCATGGGGATGAGGCGTGCCGCGCGCCTGGCCGGCAGTAGCGGAAGACGACGCCGGCGGCCGCGGCATCAGGGCGATGTCGTCCCATGGGCGGCGCTCGCCGGTTACCGCCGGCTGGCCGCGTGTCGATGCAGGTAAAGGCCCGCCTCAGCCGAGCGGCGCGACGCCGATCAGGCGGATGTGCCCGACTATCGCAAAGGTCGCCCAGGCCACCAGGCCGACGGTCAGCGCCAGGGCGTCGCCCTTGAAGCTGCCTTCCTTTCTTGGTCCCCCCGCGATGCGGTCGCGCCGGCGCGCGGCGGCGAAGGCCGCGATCGACCACAGCAGGAAGGCGCCGAACAGCACGATGTCGCCGGCGCGGCCATTGGCCAGCAGGTGCGCCAGCGCCCACAGCTTGACGCCGGCGAGCATCGGATGGCCGAGTGTCGCGCGAAAGTGGCTGCGCGGCAGGTAGGCGGCGACCACCAGCACGAAGGCCGGCAGGGTCAGCAGGATCGCGACATGGCGCATCGCCTCGGGCGGCGACCACAACTCGGGTCCGCCTCGCGTTTCGGCGTAGCCCCAGACCATCAACACCAGCCCGACCAGCGACACGACCGAATATGCCCCCTTCCAGGCCAGCGGTCCGAGCCGCGCCCGTTGGCGGTCGCGCCATCGACCGGCGACGATGCGTACCGAGTGAGCGCCGAAGAAGATCGCCATGCCCAGCAACATCAGTCCCATCGTCGCGCCCTCCTCTCGCCCACGGTCGCGGGCAGGTGGCCCCGCGACCGTCAGCCGCCAGACTAACCGATCGGGCGGAGCCGGGTGTGAGCCTCGCGCGCCGGGGCGGCTCGTGGCATGCTCGGCAGGGCGCCGGAGGCGTGCCGGGGCTAGCGACCGATCGAACGGAGGGAATCGCGTGGGTGGAGGCAAGGGAATCGGGACGGCGGTGGTCGTTGCAGGTCTGGCGACCTGTCTATCGGCCTTCGCCCAGACGCCGGAAGCGGGCGGTGCGGCAGGCGACGTCGCGCTGCTGGTGGCGTACGTGCTGCTGGCGCTGGTGTTCTCTTTCCTGTGCTCGGTCGCCGAGGCGGTGCTGCTGTCGATCACGCCGTCCTATGTCGCCGGGCTGCAGGACAGCCATCCCAAGCGGGCGGCGCTGTTGAAGGAGCTGAAGCAGGAGCGGCTCGATCAGTCGCTGGCGGCGATCCTGACGCTGAACACGATCGCCCATACGGTCGGCGCGATCGGTTCCGGATCGAAAGCCACCGCGGTGTTCGGCAGTGCCTGGTTCGGCGTTTTCTCGGCGGTGATGACGCTGATGATCCTGTTTCTGTCCGAGATCGTGCCGAAGACCGTCGGCGCGGTCCATTGGCGTGCGCTGTCGGGGCCGGTGGCCCGCTTCGTGCGCCTGCTGATCGTGCTGATGTACCCGCTGATCAAGGTGTCCGAACTGCTCACCCGGCTGGTCTCGCGCGGCGCCCATGTCCACGTATTCAGCCGCGAGGAGTTCGTCGCGATGGCCGACGTCGGCGAGGAGTCGGGCCACCTGCGGGCGACCGAGTCGCGGGTCATCCGCAACCTGTTCCGGATGGTCTCGCTGACGGCCAGGGACGTCATGACGCCGCGTACCGTGGTGGTCGGCGTGCCGCTGGGTATCACCGTCGGCGACGCGCTGGAGCGCGTCTCGCGCCACCCGTTCTCGCGCCTGCCGGTGTTCGATCAGGATCTCGACCGCGCCACCGGATTCGTGATGCGCGACGATCTGCTGCTCGCCGCGGCCCGTGACGAAGAGCGGACCGCGGTGGAGAGCCTGCAGCGCGAGCTGATGCGGGTACCGGCCGAGATGTCCCTCGAGACCCTGCTCGAAACTCTCCTCGAGCGGCGCCAGCAGATGGCCCTGGTGGTCGGCCAGTGGGGCGGCACCGAGGGCATCGTGACCCTCGAGGATGTGGTCGAGACCCTGCTCGGCATCGAGATCGTCGACGAGACCGACCGCGTCGCCGACATGCAGGCCCTGGCGCGGGCGCGATGGGAGCGTCGGGCCCGGGCCCTCGGGCTCGAGCTGGCCGCCGACCAGCCGCCGCGGGCACCGGCGCGCGGCGACGGCACCGGCTAGCAGCCGCGGCGCGGCGCGGGCACGCCGGCTGCTTGAGGGGGGAAGGGAAAAGTCCGGGGGGAATGAGCAGGAAAAATGCGGGACGAGGCGGTGTAAACCAATACGCACAGGGATCGGTGACAAAAGGCGTTTTCGCGTGGCAAAAGAAGCGATGGAGGTAGAGTTAGGGTGGCGGCACTGGGTAGTGCCCCTACGTGTCGAGCGTGAACCTATTGGAGGATTGCGAAATGGGACTGCCTCGCGCATTTGTCGGATTTAGTAGTTCGGACATTGGTTACTACCAGCTCATGCGTGCCTGGAAAGCAAACTCGCGGATCCCGTTTGACTTCTGCGATTGTCAGCTAAGAAAGGAACTGCGCTCGGGTAACGAAAACTACATCAAGAGCAAGTGCCGAGAACGCCTGAGGATGGCGGGGACGTTTATTCAACTCATAGGGCAAGACACCCGGCGCAAGCACAAGTATGTTCGCTGGGAAGCGGAAGTGGCCCTTGAGAAGGGATGCCGCATCATCGCGGTCAACATTGACGGCTGGAGGAGGATCAACATAGAAACGTGCCCTCCAATCCTTCGCGGGAAGGGCGTCCTATTTGTTCCATACTCGCCGATGATCGTGGCCTATGCCATTGAAAACTGGGAGAAGATGGATGTCGGGAACTGGGAGTATCCGGACGAGACTTTTCGATCCCTTGGTTACTCACTGCACGGGAACATAGCGAAGGTCACGTCCCCACTGGATGGCGTGATGAGGGGGTTCAATATCTAGTGTTGGGCATCTCAATGAACACGCCGCGATCGCCCAATCCCCGCAGCGCGTTGGCGCACTCGGCACCGAATGCGAACAGCACGGTACCGGCACCGCATCGCGCCTTCTTGTGCTTGTTCTCGTTACCCGGAACGAACTCAATCCGGCCGGACATGAAGAGCATCGCGCTGGCTGCACGCATTGCCTCTTGGCACCAACTCGCATCGGTGCGGCTGAACACCAGCGCAATCCCGTTTCCGTGATGCGCCATACGTTTCACCCACATTCCGGTTTCAGGGCCATACGGCGGGTTCATCCACACACGGCCGAACCACGGTTTTTTAAGCCCGTCATCGAACACCGTGTATTTCGTCGCCGCCGGTACCGCAGTCTCATGGTCGTGCGGGCTGGCCGGGTCAAGGTCGAACGTCAGCCCAAGCGCATCGAACACCCATGCTGGCGTGTACCACTCAACGCTTTTGTGCGCCGGTACCGCAATCGCAACCGATCCGAAAATCCCGCTCATTTCATCACCCGGTGCCCAACTCGTCGGTGTAGGCGATGGCCTTCGGCCCCGCCTGACCTAGTGCGATGAATTCCAGATTCACCCCTCCCCAAACAACCCCCGCTGCCGCCTTTCCATCTCAGCCCCCCGCAGCCGCTCGATGATCCGCCTGACCATCTGCACCGTCATGTCGTACTCCCGCGCCAGGGCCTCGTAGTTGTGGCCGTTGAACTTGTCCCAGATCTCCCTGTGGCGCTTGGACGCCGCCCAGTAGTGGCCCTTTGGGATGTACACCGGCACGCCGCCGCCCAGGTTGGTGCGCACGTTCTCCGAGATGGCCAGGGCGATCTCGCCGGCTGTCTGCGGGTCGAGCCGGGCGCGCTCGAGCAGCGCGTCGTAGGCCGACTTGGCGATCAGCGACAGCACCAGCGGATAGTCGTCATCGAGCACCAGCGACACGGCCCGCCTCCAGCTCGTCGAGGGATTCCCACGCCGCATTGAGCGCGTCGAAGGTCCCGGGATTGCGCGTCGGCGCCACATGGTGGATCAGGCCGGCGGAGGTGTTCCGCCGATCGACCGCGCCCACCGCCTGCAACTCGGCCAGGCGGCGCTCGAGCGCGGCCGGCAGCTCGCGCGCCGCCCACGCCTTCAGGCTTTCGATCAGCGGCTCCATGCGGCCGCCCGCCCAATGCAGGTCATCGACCTTCGCCATACGCTTCACGTAGGCCGCCAGCGCCGCCTCCGACGGATTCCTGACCGCACCGAGGCGGTGCAGCAGCACCCACAGCCCCCGCACCATGCGCGCCTCCGGCGAATCGGCCAGGCGCCTCTCGCGGCCGTTCGGTTCGCGCCGCTTGTAGCCGGTCTTCGCGTTCACGTGGTCGAGCACCTGGCGCAGCTCGTCCGGGGTGCACAGCGTCAGGCTGTCCCGGCCGGTCAGGTGGCGCACCATCGCCACGTGCGCGTCGTGGTCCATGCCCAGTTGCCGCTCACCGGTCTTGATCGCCGCGATCACCCGCGCGCGCGGGCTGCGCTGCTTGCTCATGCCGCCCTCCGCACCGCCAGCCGGCCGAGGCGGTAGAAGTAGACGCCACGATCGCGCCGGCAGCTGATCGCGATGCCATTCGCCCGCAACTCCGAGACGATCGAATTCACCGCGCAAACATGCGCGCGCTTCACGATCTCCATCGTGCTGTGCTCCTGGCAGTCCGAGAGCACAGCGAGCACGCGCTGAAGGCGGCGACTGGTGGAAAGACTGGCCGAATGCATGGCTGAACCTGCTGGGTAACCAACTTGCGAGAACCCCGCGCCGCGGGGCTCGCGCCAGGCGGCTGGGCTCAGCGGTTGAGGGTGTCGCGCAGGTTCTTCGCGGCCTGGAACGTCACCGAGTTGCGGGCCGGGATCGCGATCGTCTCGCCGGTCTTCGGGTTGCGCCCGTTGCGCGCCGCGCGCGACACCGCCTTGAACTTGCCCAGGCCAGGCAGCGGCACCTCGCCGTTCATGCCGAGCGCCTCGGCCGCCACCTCACCGAACGACTCCAGCACAGCGCCCACCTGGGCCTTGCTCAACTGACTCGGATGATGCTTTCCGACGTTCGCCTGCACGAGGTCGATCAACTCAGACTTGTTCATAGTTTCCGTCTCCACGGTGATTGAAAAGGTCGTTCAACAAACGATCCGCGGCGCGCCACATCGCGCCACCGATCAGGCCGGCGGCGAACGCCAGCCACAATCCGCCCAGCAGGGCAAAGGCATTGATCTCGATCTCCATCAGGCCGCCTCCGGCTGCGTCGCGTCCTCGACCAGGCGCTTCACCGTCCGGTCGAGCTCCGAGTCGACCGGTTTCACGAACGGCGCGTCGCCGGCATCCACCAGGCTCACGCCGAGCCGCCGAAGTTCGCGTCCGTCGAGGTTCGCCAGCGCGGCCGCCACCGGCTTGCGCGTCATCCGGATGAGCGTCTCAGCCTGGTCGGGCAGATGGCGCTCGATCAGCCCGCACACCCGCTCGTCGTCGTCCCAGCTCACCGCGCCCTTGCCCTTCTGCCACCCGCATTTCACGCCGTGCCACTGCGCCGACCGCGGCTTTCGGAAGAGCGCCGGAGCTGCGCTCACCAGCGCCAGCACGCCCTCGTGCTCGTTCGCCACCCGATCGATCGCCGCCTGCAAATCCCTCCTGTAGTGCGTCGTCGTCTCGGTGACTTCGGCCTGCATGCGGGCGACGATGCCGCGCAGGTGTTCCCGCGCGTCGCCCAGCCGCTTGCAGGCCGCCTCGATGTCGGCCAGCGACGCGGCCCGGTCATTCGGTGCATTCATGGAATCAGTCCTCCTCGGTCTTGGTAGTGCGTCCGACCAGCGCATCGAGCTGCGCGCGGTCGGCATCCGTCAATCTTTTGCGGGGTTGCTCGGGCACCTTCTCGGCCGTCCCGGAATGCGGCGCCGGGGGCGGTAGGCCACCCACCGGCGTGCGTCCGCCGCGCTGTGCCTCCGTGCGCGCCTCCGCCGTGGCGGCCGCCTTTTCCGCATAGCCCGCCACGATCGTCTTCAGGTAGCCATGGCTTTTCAGCGGCAGGCTCAGGCTCTCGCGGCGCACGCACATCTCGTCCATCGCCGCCACCCAGTAATCCCGCGGCGCCGGCAGCAGGCGGCCGCGGTACTCCAGCTTCGCCGGCCGTACCAGTTCCGCCACCTCGCGTACCAGCGCCGCGAACCGGTCCAGCCGCTGCTTCTGCTTGGGCGGCGAGAACAACGCCACGTAGCGCACCGTCGCCGGCAGCAGCCTGTTGCCGGGATCCAACTCCGCCAGCGCCCGCACCGCGTCCCGTCCACCCTGGTGGCCGAGCGCCACGTCGAGGGTCATCTCCGCATTGCAGGATGGGCAGGTGATGAGGGGCAGGCGAGTCACCGGTGGGGCTCCGAGAGCTTATCGTCGTGGCGCCGAAGCACTTCCTCCGGTCGATTCGAGCGCCGAGCGGGAGTCTGTGCGACCGGCGCTTTGGTTTCAGTGCGCCCGTCATAGAGTGCCATCGTGTGATGCGCCTTCTGGCGGCAGTCGTATTCCGTGCGCCGCGCGATCGTGACCCACGACGCCTCGCCCAGCGCAGCGGAGATGTATCGGCCGTAGGTCGCCAGCGGATCGCGATTGCGCCTGCCGGCGTTTAGGCAATGGGCGATCGCACTGCGGCTGATCGCATTTGCGCGTCCGCGCCCCTGCAGCAACGCCAGAACTTCCGCCTGGATGGCCCCTTTGGGCCGCTTCGTCGTCCGCTTGGGTGCCAGCGCATCGTCGGGCGCTGGCTTCGCCGCATCGGTCTGGCGCTGCTCGCGCACCTGTGGCCCATGCGCCTCTCGTACCACTTCCCGCTCAGACCGCGTCGGCAGAAACAGCGACGACAAGCTGCCGTTGCTCCAGCGCGCACTCTTGGGCACCACCCCGGTCGGCCACAGCGCCAGCCAGGGCAGCGGATCGCCGCGGCGCTGGACATGCGCGGTGTTGATCTGGCAGGCGGCCAGCAGCCGATCGAGCGCCGCCCGGAACGCCGGCTCCGCGGCGCCGACCATCGCCAGCAGGTTCTCGGCCCGCATCGGCTTCTGCGCGCTGTGTCCGCGCAGACTGAGCAGGATGCCGGTTTCCAGGTCCGGCGTCGGCGCCGCCTCGCCAGAGCGCTCCAGCACAAACACGTTCCCGCCTTGGCTGCACTCATCGACCAACTGGTAGGGTTCGCCTGGGCACATCTTGGCGGCCAGCAGCTCGGCAGCGACGCGCGCCGAACGCCGGCTGCCGCCGCGCTGCCCCCGGATAAGATTGGTGCGGTACTGGCGGCAACTGGCGTACCAGGTCACAACGATTCGATCGCTCATGGTTTCACTTCCCACTTGCCGCACAGCGCGTTTTCGCGAGTGGCCATGCCGCGATGGCCACCCGCCATCGGGTGGATGCAGAGCACGGCAACGCCGCGCCCACCTTCGCCGTTCGTATAGGGATTCAGGGAGAAATGAGCGCAACTCGCGCAGCGTCTTTCGACACCCGTTTCGCGCCGCTGCGTTGCTGTCAACCAACCCATGCTGCTTCGGGCTTGTTCCGTTGGCGTGCCATAGCGGTCTGCCTTCATCGACCCACCCCCGCCACCGTCACCACAGTCCCCTTCCGGCACGACGATCGCGCAAGCTCCAGCGTCAGCAGCGCGTACTCCGCCAACTCGACAGCCGCCTGCTCGCGCCGCTCTGCGGCCATCGCCCGCCGCTCGTTCGCCGCCGTCGTGCCGGCCACGCCCAGGCCCACACCCACCGCGAGCGACAGCACCGCCAATCCGTTCTTCCGCTCCGCCATCACGCCACCCCCTCCGGCAGCAGCCCCGGCAGCTCCAGAGGCCGGACCAGGTCGGCCTCCGACACCCACCAGAACACCTCGCATACCAGCGGCGCGCCGTCATCCAGCCCCAGCCAGCGTCGGCCGTCCCACTCGTACATGCCCTGTACCGAAGCCGTGTCGCCCGCCGCCTCCGGCGGCAGCACCACCAGCGCCAGCAATCGCTTCTCCGGCTTCGTGTCCTGCGAGTGGAACAGCACGCAGTTCGCCACATGCAGCGGAATCCGATCGTTCATGGCCGCACCTCTGTCAGCTGCCAGCTCTGCAGCGATCCTTCGCCCTCCAGGCGCGTCGCGTAGTAGTTCGCGCCGGCCAGCGTCCGCTCGGCCAGGCCGTGCAGCGCTGCCAGCAACGAACTGGCGTAGCAATGGTCGCCCTCGTCCGCGGCCGCCTCCCAGAAGCCCTCCCATAGTCGGCTCACCACCGCCACCAGCTCGCGGCGCTCCGGCTTCGCCGCCCACACCTTCCCCGAAGTCGGAATCGACCCCGGCACCAGCACGAACCCCGTTTCCGGATGAGGCGTCGCCAGGCTCAGGCCCGCCTGATAGCCATCCAGGCACGCCGCCGCATCCGCCATGCGCCGATCGCCGGTCAGATTCGCCACCGCGTGCAGGTAATCCACCAGCTCGCGCGCCTCGTCGCGCACATCGTCCACCGCGCAGTCTCGTGTCATCGTCGCCATCTCAGCACCCCCGCACGATGTCGGCCGTCACCTGCGGCGCACCCAGGTACGCCGCCCGGTTCAAGGCCTTGGTCACCAGGTTGTTCACCACCAGCGGATACACCAGGCTCACCGTCTGGTTGCGGCTCGGCCCGCGCCCGGTGCGCAGCAAGGCCGGATGCGTGCGGATCGCATCCACCGCATCCGCCTCGAGCAGCGCCTCCAGTGCCGAACCGATGCGCCGCATCTTCAGCGCCAGGTAATCGCCGACGTTGCCGTCCAGCGGCATCAGCTCGACGATCTCGCAGCGCCGGATCACCTCCCGCGCCTCGAAGTACTGGCGCTCGTTCAGCTTCTCGCGCAACTCTGGCTGGCCAATCAGCACGATCGACAGCAGCTTCTTGAAGCCGTCCTCCATCTCCCAGAAGCGCTTCAGGTACTTCAGCGTCTGGATGTTCAGGTCGTGCGCCTCCTCGATCATCAGCACATGGCTCATTCCCGAACGGCTCGACTCGATCAGCGCCCGCTCCACCTGGCGCGCCAGCGCCTCCAGGCTGCGTTTCGGGCGCTCCGACGGGCGCACGTCGGCCAGGATCGCGTGGCAGATGTGCGACGCATTCAGAAGCCCCTTGTCGAACGCCTTGGGCTGGATCACATTCACCTGCAGCCCCTCGCGCCCTACGCGGTCGATCGTCTCGCGGCGCAGCGTCGTCTTGCCGCTGCCCGATTCCCCCACCACCGCGATCAGCCAGCCCCCCTGGCGCGCCGCCTGATACATCGCCTCGCGCACATAGCGCTGATCCGCCGACAGGAACAGATCCTCCGGCCCCTGGACGTCATCCACGAACGGATCGCGAAACAGGTTGAAGTGCTTCTTTGCTTGGCTGCTGAGCATCTCGGCCTCGATCTCGACGGCATCGTCGTCGTTGTTGTTGTCGCCGCGCGGCTCCCCCATGCGGCGGTTCAAAGGTTTGGTGGAAAAGTGCGGCACCACGTCCTCGTCCCACACCTCGGCGATCGCCTCGTCCGGCACCCCCGCCTCCCGCAGGAACGCCTCCGTCGCCGCCTGGATCTCCGCCCATGGCGTCCTCGCCGGCCGCCAGCCCCCGTTCAGCATCTTCACCACCGACGTGCGCGAGAACGGCCGCCCGGAAAACGCCCGGTGCTTCTGCTTCAGGCTCTCGGCCAGCTCCGAATGGGAAATCCCGTGGCGCAGCATCACGCCCTTCAGCTTCAGCGGCATCGGCCGCCCTCCATCAGTCGAGGCCGCGTTCATCGCCGCCTCCCGCATTCGTGCTCATGTAGAATCTCCGTGCAGTTCGCAGTACCGGGCCGATTGCCGTCGGCCCACCCCGAGGCCCGCCGGGTGTCCCCCCGACGGGCCGCGTTTCTTCCAGGGCTCATGCACCCACCACCCGCAGCCCCGCCCCGGCGCCGCGCGCATCCGCCGCACAACCGTCCAGCTCCGCCGGCAACACCCCGTTCGGGTAGCGCGCCGCCAGCCACGCGTAAAGATCCGGCCGCGCCACCCCCTGCGCCCGCAGCGCTTCGGCCGCCTCCGCGGTGGAGAGCGGCCGCTCCTCGAACTGGATCGCCTGCAGCGCAATGTCGGTACCGCGGCGCGGCAGCGCCGTCGGAATCTCGATCTCGGAGAGGTGCGAATGGGCATTCACCGCACCGCCCATCGGCGCCGCGTTGCTGCGCTTCGCCCGCGCCATCGCCTCCGCATCCATGCCCGGGTACAGCAGCCCGTCGAGCCGCTTGCCGGCCCGGTCCGCGTCCGTCTCCGGCCGCGCCGCGTAACGCTCTCCGATCACCGGCGCCGTCAGCGGGAAGCCGAAATCGTCCCGATCGTCCGCCACCGGCTCCAGCCGGTACTTCAGCGCCTCGCCGTCGGCGCGCGGCACCGTCAGCGTGATCGCGCAATCGCCGAACAACAGCGGCGATACCTCCAGCACATCGCCCGCGCACACCCCCGCCAGGCCGCCCACGTCATAGCAGCGCGAACCCTGCGCCCGCGGATGCGCATAGGCGATCGTCAGGTCACGCGCCACCTTGCGCGTCACCGTCCGCCCCTCCAGGAACGCCTGGCACACCGCCACCGGCGGCAGCAGCCGCAGCTCCTCCTCGCGAATGCGCTGCCACAAGTCGTAGCGCGCCACCGGCGCCATCGCATCGCGCCGCAAGCGCGTGTCCTGGTCCGGGATCAGGTTCGCGTTCCACGCCTCCGCCCAGGTCGCCGCCGCCGCATTCAGCGCCGCCACCGAATCCACCGGCTCGAAGCGCAGCCGGCACTCGAACTGCGTCTCCACCAGGTTGTTGCCGCCCTCCACCCCACCCTTGGCGCGCGCGTTGCCGGGCGCATGGGTGATGCCTTCCACCTCCAGCGCCGTCAGCAGATTGCGAATCGAAACCGCCGTGTTCGCGCTGCCCGCATCCCAGCACAGGATCTTCGGCACGCCGTGAAAGCGCCGCCCCGCCTGACGGCCCCACGCAAACATCAGAAAATGGAACAGGTTCAGCGGGCTCTCGCCGGCCGCCTCCACGTACCACGGCAGCACCAGGCCGCTCGCGTGGTCGTACAGCACGTAGCGCCAGCACTTGAACTGCACCTTCGCCAGCCGGTCCAGCTTGTTCTTGTAGAACTCGTCGTCGCGGATGATCCGCTGCTCGCCGCGCAGGTAATAGACCAGGCACAGGCTCGGATCCACCTGATGCACATGGTTCGGATGCAGGCTGCGCAGCCGCACCGGCGCCCGCTCGCCCCGGCCCTGCGCCACCCCCAGGCGGCGGTCGCGGATCAGCCGGTTCAGCTGCCGCGTGCTCACCCCCACCGCATGGCCGTTGGCCGCCGCGATCGACCCCGCCACCGGCGTGAACATCGTCTGCTTGCCGTTCGCCCGCAGGCTGCCGCGCGACAGCGCCGCCACGAACGCCACCGTCTCCTCCGGCACCCGGCTGCGACCCTTGTCGGCCCGCGCCTTGCGCCCAGACGTCCAGCCCGCCTGGCGCCGCAGCTCCGCATACAGCTTGTTCGTGCTCCAGCCGTACAGCTCGCGGGCCTCCGCCATCAGCCGGCCCTTCTCGCCATGGCCGGCCGCCTCCAGCCGGCCCGCCAGCTGGCGCAGGTAATCGCGTGTCGGATCGTGCTGGATCGCCATCGCGCCGCCCTCAGTCCGCCGCCCCGGCCGGCGCAATCTCGCGGCCGTCCAGCTCCGACGCCCAGCCCGACAGCGCCACCTCGTAGTGATCCCGCAACTCCGCGAACTGCTGCAGCAAGCGGTTCAAGCGGTCCCCGTAGAGCACCGCGAACTGGCGCAGGATCACCCGCTCGGCCTCCTCGCTGCCGCCCCAGGTCACCTCCGAGTCGAGGATCACCCCGTGCACAAGCGAGAGCTTGCCCACCGCATCGTCGAGCACGTCGAAGCCCGCCGAGATCTCCGCCTTGAACGCCGCGACCTTTTCGTCCCATGGCTCAACAGCCCGCGTCACCAAGGCATCCAGCTTCGCGTTTTTGTCCGACAGCAGCTTGTCCTTGGCCTCGGCGTCAGCGCGCGCCTCGCGCAGCTTGCGACGCAATTCCGATGTGCCCATGCGGTCGATCTCGTCGAGTGCAAGCCCCAGGGTTTCGCCGGTCTCGCAAAGTTCGTCTATCTGGTCGTCGTCGAGGATCAGCAGCTCGAATAGCTTTTGCTGATTGCCGATGGCTTTCTTCAAATCGTGCGTCAACGCACGATTTGAGAACTTGTGCGCAGACTGCATCAGGCGCCGCGCGACACTCTGTTCGATTCCCAGCGCCTCCAGCCGCGGAATGAACGTTCCGTACGGCGAGGCCTCCTTCAGCACAATCAACCCTCGCCCGACCTCGAGCACCGCCTCGACCGATCGCCGCATGTTCGCCGCGATGTCGCGCTGGATCAGGTCCGGGTCGGCGCAGTCCGCCGGCAACAGATAGCCGACCTGCAGCGCCACCGCGCGCACCCGCGTCGCCTGCGCGTCGTCCGCGACGATCTCCGCCACGGTCGCCGCGTCGAGCACTTCAATGTCTTGCCGCACCGCCTCCTGATCGACTTCCGGCGCGGCGGGCAGAACCGCCTCCCTTGCTTTGCGTGCCATGCTCAAGGCTCCCTGGTATATCGATTGTTGATTTCCGCCAGCCGGCTCTCAGCCCGGCTCACGCCGGCCGAAAACGCCACCGCGATCTGCACCAGCTTCGGTCCCAGCCGCCAGCGGCCGGTCTCCTGGATCGGCTCCGCAAAGCCCGCGCTGCGCAGGTTGTGCAGATCCCGCGTCACCGTGCCCGGCGTCACGTCCAGCGCCTTCGCCAGTTCGCCCGGCGCCACGCCGTGGAACTCCTGGCCGGCCAGCACCGTCAGCGCGCGCAGGATGCGCAACTGGCTGCCGTTGTCGTAGTCGCGCGCCATATCAGTCGAACTCCAGCTCCGGCTGCGACGAGCGCGCCACGTTCTCGCGGTGCCAGGCCAGGCTTTCCAGCGCGTGGCCGAGCAGCCCCAGGCATTCGTCCCGGTTCGCCTCGCCCCGCATGAAGCCGATCAGCGCGCCCACCGCCCCGTTCAGGCCGGCCTGCAGCGCATGCACGTCGTGGGCATCGATGTCGCGCCCGCACGGGATCTCGATCACCACCCGGTGCGCCGAGGCCGCCAGGTAGCGCACCACCGCGTCCGAGCCGGTCAGGTGCTCCCAGGCCGGCAGCCGGTTGGCCGGCATCGCTTCGGTCTCCAGCCACTTGTAGAGCGTCGCCGGCGTCACCCCCATCAACTCGGCCAGGCGCTCGATGCCCAACCGGCGGCGCTGTATCGCGTGCTGCTTGTCCAGTTCGAACGCCGCCCGCAGGCTGCTCGGCACCGGTTTCGAAGATGCTCGGGTCATTGGAATGTGCTCAATGTCTCGCTGTTGAAACAAAAATCCGTTTGGAATGGGCAAAAACGCCTTTTGCGCCGCTAAACTTCGGGTCGTGTCAGCAAGTGTCGTCCGGAGGCGTGTTCAATGGAGTTCGAGCCGGTCTTGCCGCAGGGATCCATACGGTCCGTTGAGCGAGCCGTATGGGATGCCCTGGGTGAATCAGTAGTGCTTGAGGGCATGGCGGAAACCCCGACCGGGATCGAGGGTCGCTTTTGCGTGACCCTTCCGGCGCCAGTGGCCAGACAATTGCACCGCGCGCTCGGGGCATGTTTCGAGGAAAGAGCAGACGCAGGAGGCACAGCGCAATGAACGGTCGCGGATCCATCGTCCTGGCCTCAGCGGAAATGCGCCATGCGATCGGCGAAGTCGGCCCGCAGGCCCAGGCCGGCCAACACGGACTCTGCAAACGTGCGCTCGTCGCTGAGGCCCATGGCATGCCGCAGCAGTGCCAGGGCCACCGGGGCGGGCAGAACGCGCAGCGCAGCCAGCAGGGCCTCCAGCGTGTTTTCCTCCTCGCTGGCAGAGGGCATTCCGGTGGCGGTCAGCTGCTCAACCGGAACGCCGGCCGCTTCGGCGAAGTCCATCAGGCGCGCCGCAGGAATCGCGCCCCGATGCTTCCAGGTCTTGATCGTGCCGGGTGGAATTCCCAGGGCATCCGCGACGCCGTCGGGCGCCACGCCCAGGGATTCCGCCAGGCGGTCGAGGGTTTCGGTGACGGGCATGTCCGGGCTCATGCAGCCACCCGCTGCCGCGGCGTATCGAGCGCCTTCGCCGGATCGGTGCAGATCGTGCCCGCCTTCAGGCCCAGCCTGACGGCGATTTCGTGGGCCTGGCCGCGGACGCATTTCTTGCGCCCGCCCAGGACTTCGAAGACGAGGTTGGGCGAAAAGCGGTTGGCGATCGCCCACTGGGTAATGGAGACGCCCTTGGCCTGAAGTTCGGCCCGGGCTTCTTCCGCAGTACGCAGTTTCATGGTGACGCTCCTGTGGGGCGTGCGGCGCGTCGGTTCGTGCCGCTTAAGTTGCCGTCCGGTGTCGGATGGTGTGAACGAATGATGGTACGCATATGCGTACCTGTCAACTGTCTTTGGTTACGCGAATGGGTATTTTTGGCGGCCGACTT
This sequence comes from Rhodocyclaceae bacterium, assembly GCA_020445745.1. Lineage (GTDB taxonomy): Bacteria > Pseudomonadota > Gammaproteobacteria > Burkholderiales > Rhodocyclaceae > Cognatazoarcus. The sequence continues at coordinate 22,785 of JAGRGB010000210.1, forward strand.
CGTGAGGAGCGTGAGCGGCTCGGGATGAGCCAGTCCGCCTTTGGCGAAGCGGGCGGGGTGAGGAAGCAGGCCCAGCTCAAGTACGAGAAGGGCGAGCGCGCGCCGGACGCCTCCTATCTGTCGGCCATTGCGAACACCGGCGCCGACGTCCAGTACATCGTCACCGGCGTGCGCGCCGGTCATGGCATCGGCGAATCCGCGGTGCACCAGGCCGTGCTCGATGCGGTCGATCTGCTCTCTCTGAACAAGGATGTGAATGCCGACCAGCTCGCCCGCGCCGTCGTCAAGCTCGTCGCCCGCAATATCGGCTCGCTCGCGGCGCCACCGCAGCAGGTTCAGCAGACCGTCACCGGCGACATCAACGGCATCATGGCGGGGCGCGACGCCAAGGCCAGCAGGATCAAGCGCAAAGATGGGTGAGACAAACCAGCGCGTGGGGGGGGGCGTCCATGGCGTACTCGCCGGGCGAGACGGCAGCCTGCACCATCACCACGGCCCGACCACGATTCATGCCCCGATCGTAGAGGTCGAATTTCACTGCGACGCCTGTTCCCGGCGACCGGAGGTGCTCCCGCTGCCAAGCTTGGAGGCGCGCCTCGCGGACCTGCGCGCCGAGCACAGGACACTGCGCGGGAGCCTCTACCGGCACTGGTCCGTGCTCACGACTGTCGCGGTCAGCTTTGCGATGGGCATCGTCATTGCCACCACGACGCCCGACCGGGTGCGCGAGAACGCCGGTCTGATCGTGGCGCTGAGTCTATTGATGGCCGCCGCCACGCAAAACATGGTGAGCCGACAGCGCCCTCTGATGCGCAGCATTCAACAGGTCAAGCACGAAGCGTTCGAGGTGGAGGCGGCGTTGGCCCGGGCGCGCGTCCGCCTGCTGCGCCAAGCTGACAGGCAGAATCGCTTCGAGCGCTGGGATTCGAGCGATGGAGAAGACGATTAGCAGCTTCCGTTCGGAAGCGGGGAGGGCAGGCAATGGAAGTCTGGCTTGTACTGTGGATCGGTTTCGCGATTCTCACCGCGATGGCCGCCAGCTCGCGGGGCCGCAGCGGCTTCGGCTGGTTCGTGCTCGGCCTGCTGTTCGGCATCTTCGCCCTGCTCGCCGTGCTGGTGCTGCCCAGGCGCAACGGCGACAGCGATGCACCGACGCCCGACACCCACGTGCGCTGCCCGGACTGCCAGGAACTGGTGCTGAAGGAGGCGCGGGTGTGCAAGCACTGTCACTGCCGGCTGGTGCCGCAGTAGTGCAGCAGAAAAATAACGAGACGACGACACGGGAGGAAGGATGCAAATGCAGAGCTTCATCGATCGCATCAAAAAGCATGGCGAGCACGTTCGGGGAGTGGGTGGTCATTGCACGACCGAGGAAACCACCAAGCAGGCCTTGATCCTCCCGCTGCTCGACATTCTAGGCTTCAGCCCGTTCGACCCCACGCGGGTCAAGGCGGAGTTCGGGGCTGACTTTCCAGGTGCCAAGGCCAACGAGCGTGTCGATTACGCGCTGTTCTGCCATGGCGTGCCGGTAATGTTCATCGAGGCCAAGGCACACGCAGAGCAGCTCACGAACCACTGCCCCCAGCTCTCCCGCTACTTCAACGCGACACCCGAAGTGACGATCGCGGCAATTACCAATGGACGGGAGTGGCGTTTCTTCACTGACCTGAACAACAAGAACGTCATGGACGGCGACCCGTTTCTGTCGATCGATTTCTCTGCGCTCGACGAGTCGCTGATCGGCCGTCTATACCGCTTTCGGCACGACGAGTTTCAGCCCGACGCGCTCCGCACGCTGGCCGAGGAAAGCGTCTTTCTGAATGCCTTTACGGACGTAATCAGCCAGAGCCTCCGCAATCCCGATGCCGACTTCGTCCGCTACGTCGCCCAGCGGGCCAACGTCCAGCGGCAATTGAATGCGCGCTTCCTCGAGTCGATCACGCCGATCGTCAAGCAGGCTGTCGGCCGGGCCGTCAGCGACATGGTGGTCAGCGGATTGTCCGCCCAGCCTGCAGCGCCAGACCGGAAACCCTCTCAGCCGGCCGCCGTTGAATCCGTCGAGCCCGTTGACCCCACCGCCGACCACGTTGATCCGGCCAATCCGCGAATTGTCACCACCTACGCGGAAAGGCGTTTGTTCGAGATCGTCCATGACATCGTCGGCGACGAGGTTGATATTTCGCCCAAGGACACGGAGAGCTACTTCTCCGTCCTTTACCAGGGAAAGGTCAATCGCTGGCTGCTCCGATACCACGCCGACAAGAAGCAGCCCTTCGTCCAGGTGTGCATTCCGATGACCGAGGAGCGCAAACGGGAAGTCGCCCGGGCCGGGCTACAACTGAGCGCGTCCGACGCGATCCAGTTGCCCCAGCCGGACCATCTGATGCGGATTCCAGGGATCGTGTTCGATGCACTCGCACATTGCCAGGATGACGCGAACTTCAAGCGGGGCGGATCGTAGTTGGGCTGTAAATGAAACCGGCGAACGGAACCTGAGCGATGAACGACAAGGGAAGCACGAAACCCGGGGAAGCAGAAGATCTGGAATCATTCCCGAGCTGCCGCTACGGACACGGTCCGCTGACGAAGATGCACGAATCCGTTGTATTGCCCGTTCAGCCGCCGTGGCAGGTCAAGGATATCTACAGCGAAATTGGTGACAGTGACGATCCGGCCTCCCGACTGGTCGATCCGCCCCATCTGCGCATTGAAGTTCACTACTGCACGTCTTGTACCTACATGGAACTGCACTACGCGAAATGAAGCCGCAACTGGTAACCTCTAACGGCAGCTCCGTGCAAACGCCACCTGGTGGCGGAGGTCCGCCCATGGAAGCAAGAATCGCCAAACTGGAAGCCAGCGTCGAACACATCCAGTCCGACGTCTCGGAATTGAAGAACGAAGTGCGCGGCATTCGTGCCGACATGCGTTCCGATTTCCGGCTTCTGTTTGGTGCTCTTATTGCGGTGGCACTCGGCCTCGCTGGATTGATGGCCCACGGCTTCAAGTGGATTTGACTTTTTGCGCCGCGGAAATCGCCTGCGTTGCCGTTGCTCATGCAGATTGGCGGGGGCGGATGTCTGCCCGTAGTAAACCGGTTTAGTCGCCCCCTCCCACCCCCGCGCGTAGCTTCGCCCCCATGGCTACGCGCTTCCCGGCCCCGCGCCGAAACAACGACCCCCACGCTTCGCTGCCCCCCGAGGGGGCGTCGGCGCCCTTGGGGCGGCCCGGCGGGCGCCGGATCGACCTTCTCGTCATCCACTGCAGCGCCACGCCCGACGGTCGTTGGCTGTGGCCGGCGGACGTCGATCGCTGGCACCGCGAGCGCGGCTTCCGGCGCCAGGGCGAGGCGCGCCGCGCCTACAACCCGGACTTCTCGAGCCTCGGCTACCACTGGCTGATCCTGCCCAACGGCGGCCGGCCCAGCGGCCGCCACCCGCTGGAGGTCGGTGCCCATGCCCGCGCCCGCGGCGCCAACCATCGCAGCCTCGGCCTGTGCCTGGTCGGCAGCGGCCGCTACACCGCCGCCGCGTGGGAAGCGCTGGCCGACCAGGTCGCCTTCCTGTGCGACAAGTTCAAGATTCCGCGCCGCTTCGCCCAGGCCTCGAACGGCTTCACCGGCGTCTGCGGCCACCGCGACCTGTCGCCCGACCGTGACGGCGACGGCGTCGTCGAGCCCCACGAGTTCGTCAAGACCTGCCCGGGGTTCTCGGTCGCCGACTGGCTGGCCGGCGGCCTGGAGCCGCTCGCCGGGCACGTTCTGGAGGCCGTCTCGGCATGACCATCCGCGTCAGCGTCACCCACCACGAAGCGGACGCCGAGCGCGCGCTGCTGGCCGACATCTACCACGTCGATCCCTACGGCCAGGTCTGCGACCAGCCGCTGCGCCGCATGCGCATCGAGCCCGGCGTCACCGACATCATTCACCTGGCCCGCGGCCACGTGCTGGTCGTGCGCGAAGAGCCGGAAGACGACGAAGCCGGCGCCGTGGAGGCCTGCTGATGCCGGCACGACCCACCCCCCGTCCCTCGTATCCGCGAAAGGAGGCCATCCGATGGATCCGCTGACGATCACCACCGGCGCTGCGGTCGGCCGCTCGCTGCTCGAATTCGGCCGCGAAGTGCTGGCCCGGGTGATCCCCGACCCCGAGCAGCGCGCCCGCGCCGAGCTGGAGCTGGTTCGCCTGGAAAACGACGGCCGCTTCGAGGACATGCGGATCCGCCTGTCGGCGATCATCGCCGAGGCCCAATCGCCGGACCCCTGGACCAGTCGCGCCCGGCCGAGCTTCCTCTACGTGATGTACCTGATGATCCTCGCCAGCTTCTTCGTCGGCGTCTGCCAGGTCTTCAATCCCGCCGCGGTCGAGGTGTTCACCGCCGGCGTGCGCGCCTGGCTCGCCGCGATTCCCGAGGAGCTGTGGTGGCTGTTCGGCGCCGGCTACCTCGGCTACACCGGCGCCCGCACCGTCGACAAGATCAAGGGCCGGGGCAAGTGAAGGCCCTCGCCGACTTCGTCGCCCAGTTCACCCGACCGAACTTCCCGAGCCATCGCCGGCCCAGTGGCGCGCCTCCTGCGGAGGGTAATAACGCCGGCAGCCAGTCACGTGGTCAGACGAGCACTCCAACCCCGCGTGCGGGGGCAAGACCCGGTTCTCCTTTGCCGGGTCCAGCGGCGGGGGCTGGCAATCCAAAAACCGGGCAGCGGTTCGATGCCGCTACCCATCCCTCGACGACGCAATGACCTTCGACGAAATCAAGTTCTGGAGCGTGCTCGCCTTCCAGGTCGTGAACCTGTTCGCCAGCGCCGTGGTGTTCATCTACCTGCGCTACGGCGACCGCAACCGCCAGATCGATGAGCGCTTCGAGAGCATGGCCAGCGCCAACGACAAACGCGCCGATGGCTTCGAGCGCCGTCTCGCGCATATAGAAGGACAGCTCGAACGGGCGCCCACCCACAGCGACCTAGCGGCGATCCACGAGAAGCTCAACCTCACCAACGCCAGCGTCAGCCAGATGAGCGGGCAACTCGGCGGCATCAACGACATGCTCAAGTTGATCCTCAACCGCATTGCCGAAAAGGGCATGCCGTGAGTGCCGAACGGCGGCGCGCCCTGTTGTACGCGCTCTCCGTCGCCCCCGCTTCCACGCTGCCGCTGCGCGCCCTCGCGCACCAGCTCGACCTGATCGGCTACCCGGTATCCAGCGATCGCCTGCGCACCGACCTGGCCTGGTGCCAGGAGCAGGGTCTGCTCGGCACCACCGACGACCTCGCCACCCTCACCGAACGCGGCGTCGACGTCGCCTGTGGCCGTGCCCGTCTGCCCGGCGTCGCCTGCCCACCGCCTGGAGCCCCCTGATGAACGCCGCCCTCGAAGCCGACCGCCGCCTGATGATCCTGCGCCTGCTCGCCGAAGCGCCGGACTACCGCGCCAACACCTACCTGCTGGCCAGTGCCTTGTCGTCGATGGGGCACGCGGTCGGTGCCGACCGCCTGCGCACCGATCTCGCGTGGCTCGACGAGCAGGGCCTGGTCGCCCGCGAAACCGTCGGCGGCATCGCCATTGCCCGGCTCAGCGAGCGCGGCGCCGACGTCGCCGCCGGCCGCGCCGTCACGCCCGGCGTGCGCCGGCCGACGCCGGGGGAGTAGCCATGGCCCGCCGCTCCTCCATCACCCGCCTCGACCCCCGCCTGCGCCAGGCGGTGGATGGCCTGATCCGCGAGGGCCGCTACACCCTCGACGACATCCTCGCCCACCTGGCCGACCTGAACGGTGGCGAGGCCCCGGTGTCGCGCTCGGCGCTGGGCCGCTACGCCCAGCGCGCCACCGAGCAGATGCAGCGCTACCGCGAGGCCCAGCAGGTCGCCAAGGTGTGGGTGGACAAGCTCGGTGCCGAGCCGGACGGAGACGTCGCCCGGCTGTTGCCCGAGCTGCTGCGCTCGGTCGCCTTCCAGACCCTCGGCAGCCTGTCCGATCGAGACGAGTCGGCCGACGCCCAGGAGGTGATGTTCCTCGCCAAGGCGATGAAGGATCTCGCCAGCGCCGACAAGCTCACCGCCGAGCGCATCCTCGTCGTGCGCCGCGAAACGGCCCGCGAGGCCGCTGCCGCCGCGGTCAAGCAGGCCAAGGCCAGCGGCCTGTCGGACGAAGCCGCCGACCTCATCCGCCAGAAGATTTTGGGGGTGGTGTGATGGGGCCGCTGCCGCTCGAGGGCGCGTTCCGCGCAATGGCCATCGCCATCCTCGCCGTGGGCATCGCGATCGGCGCCGCCCTCTTCGTGGGGCTGCCCTGGCTGTGGTCCCTGCTGAAACCCTGGCTGCACGCGGTGACCGGATGATCGGGCTGCGCGTCGAGGCCGCCGAGGTCTCCCCGCCCGGATACTGGTGCGTGGTGTGCGGCCGCTGGCTGCCGGCCGACGAGTCCGGGTTCATCGTTCACGACGCCATCCCGCACCCCACCGCCATGCAGTTCGACGACGACGAGCACCCGCAATGACTGACACGCCCGTCGCCGCCGAAACCCTCCAGTCGCCCGAGCCCCGCAGCGCCCGCACGCCGATGGCGCTGCTCGGCTACCAGGGCCGCTGGTGCGCCGACCGCACGCCGGTCAAGGTCATCGAGAAGAGCCGCCGCATCGGCCTCTCCTGGGGCGAGGCCGCCGACACCGCGCTGCTCTGCGCCCAAACCTCCGGCATGGACGCCTGGTACATCGGCTACACCAAGGACATGGCGGTCGAGTTCGTCCGCGACTGTGCCGACTTCGCTCGCTTCTACGGCCTCGCCGCCGGCGAGATCGAAGCGGGCGAAGAGATCTTCATCGACGGCGACGAGAAACAGTCGATCCTCACTTTCACGATCCGCTTCGCCAGCGGCTGGCGCATCACCGCCCTCAGCTCCGCACCGCGCAACCTGCGCGGCAAGCAGGGCCGGGTGATCATCGACGAGGCCGCCTTCCATACCGATCTGGCCGAGCTGCTCAAGGCCGCGCTGGCGCTCTTGATCTGGGGCGGCCAGGTGCATGTGATCAGCACCCACAACGGCGCCGAGAACCCCTTCAACGAACTCGTCGAGGACATCCGAGCCGGCAAGAAGCCCTACGCCCTGCACCGCATCACCTTCGACGACGCCGTCGCCGACGGGCTCTACGAGCGTGTCTGCCTGCGCAAGGGCGAGGAACCCACGCCCGAGGGTAAGGCGATATGGGTCGCGGACATCCGCGCCCAGTACGGCGACAACGCCGACGAGGAACTGGACTGCATCCCGAAGAACTCGGCAGGCGCCTGGCTCACCCGCGCGCTGATCGAGGCGCGCATGGTCGATGCCCCGGTGCTGCGCTGGAAGCCGCCGGCCGACGACTTCGTGCTGTGGTCCGACGAGCTGCGCACCGCCGACATGGCCGTCTGGCTCGTAAACCACGTCGGCCCGCTGCTCGCGGCGCTGGACCCCGAGCTGCGCTCCGGCTTCGGCGAAGATTTCGGCCGCAGCGGCGACCTCACGGTGATCGCCCCGTTCCAGCTGCAGCGCAACCTCACCCGCCGCTTCCCGTTCCTGGTCGAGCTCAAGGACTGCCCCTTCGACCAGCAGCGCGAGTGCCTGTTCTACATCGGCGACCGCCTGCCGCGGCTCTTGGCCGGCAAGCTCGACGGCCGCGGCAACGGCCAGTACCTGGCCGAGAAGGCCGTGCAGCGCTGGGGCGCCGCGCGCATCGAATGCGTGATGCTCAGCCAGACCTGGTACCGGGAGAACACCGCCCCGCTGAAGAGCGCGTTCGAGGACGGCACCATCGAACTGCCCCGCGACGCCGACCTGCTCGACGACCTGCGCGCCTTCCAGGTGGTCAAGGGCGTGCCGATGATCCCGGACAAGCGCACCAAAGGTGCCGACGGCAACCAGCGCCACGGCGATGCCGGCGTCGCCATCCTGCTCGCCCACGCCGCCAGCCGCGCCGAGACGCCGCCGGCCGCCGGCGCCAGCGTCGACGCCGAGGAAGACACCTACCGCGCGCCGGGTCCGCGACGGCGCCTCTACGCCGGCCTCGGAGGCCGAGGGCGGCGGGCCGGAAATGCGGCCCGTAGCGCCGTTGAGAGGGGCTGAGGCACCCGACATGCCTGCGACCGGGCGAAATCGGTTTGTCACGTGTCGTGCGGGCCTCGTGGCCGCGCTTTGAAATCGAGGAAACCATGGGAATTCGCGAAACCTTCCGCCGCTGGCTCGGCCGGCCCGATCCCGAGCCCGAGCAGGACGCCGCGCTGCGCGAGGCCGCCGGCGTCACCATCGACGACGACGAAGACCAGTGGCGGCGTCTGTCGGGCGACGCCGAACGCGACCTCTCGCCGCTCTCCCAGGCCCGCATGCGCGACACCGCGCTCTACCTGTGGGATGCCAATCTGCTCGCCAACCGCATCGTCGAGCTGCCGCTCGCCTACATCCTCGCCGAGGGCGTCGGCCTGGTCGCCGCGGACGAGTCGATGCAGCCGCACCTCGACCGCTTCTGGGCCGACCCGATCAACCAGATGGACTTGAAGCTGCCCAAGAAGCTGCGCGAGCTGTCGATCTACGGCGAGCAGTGCTGGCCCACCTTCGTGAATGAGCACGACGGCCATGTCCGCCTCGGCTACCTCGACCCGGCGCTGATCAGTACGGTGGTCACCGACCCGGATAACCCCGAGCAGCCGATCGGCATCGTCACCACCAAGGATCGCAAGGGCACCGCCCGCCGCTACCGGGTCATCGTGAACGGCCCGGAGTCGGTGTTCACCGAGCGCACCCGGCAGATCCGCCAGACCTTCACCGACGGCGAGGCCTTCTTCTTCACCGTCAACGATCTTTCGAACGGCAAAAGGGGCCGCTCGGACCTGCGCGCCCCGGCCGACTGGGTCGATGCCTACGACCAGTTCCTGTTCGGCGAGATCGAGCGCTACAACTTCCTGCGCGCCTTCATGTGGGACGTCACGCTGCAGGGTGTGAACCAGGAGGAAGTCGAAGCCCGCGCCAAGCAGATCCGCCCGCCCAGCCCCGGCAGCATCCGCGTGCATAACGAATCTGAGACCTGGGAAGCCGTCACCCCGGACGTCAAGGCCGGCGACACCTCGGAGGGGGCGCGCCTGTTCCGCAACCACGTGCTCGGCGGCGCGACGATCCCCGAGCACTGGTTCGGCGGCGGTGGCGACGTCAATCGCGCCACCGGCGATTCGATGGGCGAGCCCACCTTCAAGGTCTTCAGCATGCGCCAGCGGGTGGTCAAGCACATCCTCGAATGCCTCGGCATCTTCCAGCTGCGCCAGGCCGTCATGGCCAGCGAACAGGGAGAGCCCGACTGGGACGATCCGCGCCTCGGCATCGAGGCCGTGTTCCCGGAAATGACCGCCCGCGACACCACCAAGTACGCCGCCGCCCTCGGCCAGATCGTGGTCGGCTGCGCCGCCGCGCTCGACAACGGGCTGATGACCGACGACACCGCGGTGCAGTTGATCGCGTCCGTGGCCGGCCGGTTGGGGGTCGAGATCGACGCGGCCGAGGAACTCGCCGCTGCACGGGCCGCGCGCCAGAAGAGCCGCGAGGACGACGCCTTCACCGGGCCGGACATCGACCCGGTCACCGACCCGCAGCCCGGCCACGATGACGACGCCGGGTAAGGCCACCCGCGACGGCATCCGTGGCCGCACGCGCCTGATCGACGACACCGAGGCCGAGATCCGCCGCCTGCTCGAGGACGCCGCGCGGACCATTCAGGCGACCATCGCCGCCCAGCCCTCCGACTACCAGCGCTGGGTGCTGCCACCGCTGCTCGCCGAGATCCGCCGCACGCTGGACGCCACCGGCGCCGAAGCCGCGGCCGCCGCCGACACCGGCCAGGTCGAGGCCTGGCGCCAGGGTTCCCACCTGATCGACGACGTCGTCACCGCCACGCTGCCCCAGGCCGGGAGCGTGAGCTTCGCCGCCGTGCTGCCGACGCTGGACAACGCCCAACTGCGCGCCATGCGCGGCTTCCTGACCGAAAAGATCAAGGGCGCGACGCTCGATGCAACGGACAAGATCAACACCCAGCTCGGCCTCACCATGATCGGCAGCCAGACGCCCTTCGAGGCCGTGCAGGCCGTCACCGCGATCCTCGGCGAAAAGACCACCCGCCGCGCCACCACCATCGTGCGCACCGAGCTGGCCCGCGCCCACTCGGCCGCCGGCGCCGAACGCATGCAACAGTGGGCGGCCGAGCTGCCGGGCCTGCAGAAGCGCTGGCTGGCCAGCGGCAAGCGCCAACCCAGGCTGCACCACCACGTCATCCACGGTCAGCAGCAACCGGTCGCCGAGCCCTTCCTGCTCGCCGGCGGCAGCATCCGCATGATGCATCCCCACGACCCCAAGGCCCCGGCCGCCGAGACCATCAACTGCGGCTGCCTGGCGGTGCCGGTGCCGCCCGAAGGCGAGGACTACGGATTCCAGCGCACCGCGCCGGACTCGCTGCGCGACCGGGAGGCCGAGGAGGCCCGTGCCGCCGGTGCGAAAGTGCAGGCCGCCTCCGCTAAGCTACCGGGCATGTTCCCCGCCAAGCCCGAACGCGCCCCGTGGCATGCCGACTTTCCGGCCGTGGCGATCCACGCGGATCAGAGTGCGGTGAAGCAGCACGCCCGCTACCAGGCCGCCAAGGGCGGTGACGTGGGAGCCGCCTTCGACCTGGTGATGGATGCCCTTTCGCCCGCCGCAATCGACGCATTGCGCGAGGCGATCGGCGACGCGCCGGTGATCGTCGCCGGCGTTCAGGCCATCGAAGGCGCCAGCACCAATGTCATCCCCGAGGTGATGGCCCGCGTGCTGGCCAGCACCCTCGAACGCGCGATCGACGACGACCTGGTGCAGACCAACCGCGTCGGCCACACCGGTGCCAGCGGCTGGCACCGCCTCGCCCATCCGGCCCTGTTCGACGGCATCGTCCAGGCCGGCGCCCGCTACCTGCTGGTGGACGACTTCGTCGGCCAGGGCGGCACCTTCGCCAACCTGCGCGGTCATATCGAGCGGGCAGGCGGCACGGTAGTGGCCGCCACCGCATTGACCGGCCGGGGCGATTCGGCCATATTGGCCTTGACACCCGAGACCCTGACCAAGCTCAGGAACAAGCATGGCGAAGACCTCGAAAAGTGGTGGCAGCAAGAATTTGGCTACGGCTTCGACGCCCTCACCGAGTCGGAAGCCCGCTACCTCCTTCGCGCCGAGGATGCTGACCGCGTCCGAGATCGCCTCGCTGCGGCGGCAGAAGCGGGAGATTCATGAGTATGTGGACGCGCTCATGGCCGTTAGGACGAACGCTGTCGAGAAGGCGAAGAGTGAGCACCGGGATCCCATATTGCGGCCCAAGTCAAAGGACGCTGCCTAGCTAGCATCCGTGCCTGAACGCCCAAGCCGCCCCCGAGGCGGCTTTTTCACGCCCGCCGCTTTTGTAAACCGGTTTAGTCGGCCCCCCTCGCGCGTCGCCGGACCATCGCCTCCGCACTGCATCCCAACGCAACCGGAGATTCGAGCGATGGAAAACCCGATGGATCTGGCGCCCGCCGAGGCCGCCAAGCTGGTCAAGCGCCAGGTGCCCGAGGTCGGCAAGGATGGCAAGACCACCGGCAAGTTGGTCGACGCCTCGGTCAAGGCCGACGAAGTCTTCGCCAGCCGCGTGCGCGATGACAAGCTGACCGTCGTCACCACCGCCGGCGAGAAGCTCACCGGCACGCTCGCCAAGTAAGCCGTGCTGCCGAAGATCCCGCCCGAAGGCCTCTCCGGCGACGCGCTGCGCGAGGCCCGGGCCGCAGACTTCCGCCAGGTCATCACGCTGGTGATGACCGCGCTCGCCGAACAGCGCGCCATCGACGCCTTTCCCGAGGCCTTCTACGCCGACCGCGTGGTGATCCACAAGGCCGGCCGTTACTACGCCGTGCCCTACACGGTCGGCGACGACAACACGGTGAGCTTCGGCGAAGAAGTCGAGGTGGTCGGCGATCACAAGCCGGTCGCATTGCGCGAGGCCGCGCTGCTCGAAGCCGTCGGCGAGGCCGACGCCGGCCGCTGGCTGATCCGCGTGATCCGCGCCGGGCGCTCCGGCAACGGCAACTACTACCCGGACGCGGTGTTGCGCGAGGCGGTGCCGCTGGTGAACGGCACCCGGGTCTTCGTCAAGGGCGACGCCGAGCACCTGAAGGGCGGCGGCAAGGACGTGCGCAACCTGATCGGCGGTCTGTCGAACGCCCGCTTCGTCGAAGGCGCCAGCGCGGACACCGGCGAGATCCAGGCCGAACTCACCCTGATCCGCCCCGACGGCGACACCGCGGTGCAGTTGCGCGAAGCCTATGCCCGAGGCCTGTCGAATCTGCTCGGCTTCTCGATCGACTGCTCCGGTACCACCAAGACCGAGCTGCGCGAGGGCCGCAAGGTCCGCGTTGCCAAGCACATCCGAAAAGTCAGTTCCGTGGATCTGATCGTCGAGCCGGGGGCCGGCGGCGAGTTGATCCGTTTTCTCGAAGCCCAAGCCCCCGACCACGATCCCCAGGAGGATGCCGACGTGGCACTGCGTGAACGCCTGATCGAGGCCATCAAGGCCAAGCGGCCGGACTATACCGGCAACAATGTCTCCGACGAACAGCTCGAGGCCGCCTACCGGGAGGCCGTCGCGCCGCCGCCGGCCCAGCCGCAGCACGACGACGACTCCGCCACCGCGGTGCGCCTCGTCGAGTGCCGCCTGATCGCCCGCGAGCAGATCGCCGCCGCCAAGCTGCCCCAGCCCGCCAAGGACAAGCTGTTGGCCCGCTTTGCCGAGGCGAAAGAGATTTTCGAACGGGCAGACGTCGACCGTGCCATCGAAGACGAGCGCGCCTACCTGGCCCGCTTCACCGAGGCCGGCAAGCCGGTCATCCCATTCGACGAGGCACCGACCGTCGAGGACCGCAGCGCAAAGATCGCCGGCATGCTCGACGCGTTCTTCGACCCGGCGCACAAGGAGCACCGCGCGGTCGGCAGCTTCCGCGAGTGCTATGTCGAGATCACCGGCGACCGCTACATCAGCGGCCGCCTGCGCGATTGCGACCAGGGCCGCCTGGCCGAGAGCCTCGGCGTGTTCCGCGAGGCGCTCACCAGCGCGAGCTGGGCCGACGCCCTGGGCGATTCCATCACCCGCCGCATGCAGCAGGTGTACCAGGGCGAGACCGACCTGCAGAGCTGGCGCCGCATCGCCCGCGTCACCCGCGCCAACGACTTCCGCGCCCAGGAACGCTTCCGCATCGGCGGCTACGGCAACCTGCCGGCAGTGGCCGAGGGCGGCCCCTACACCGCGCTGGCGAGCCCGGGCGACGACAAGGCCACCTACGCGGTATCCAAGCGCGGCGGCACCGAGACCGTGACGATCGAGATGATCGCCAACGACGACGTCGGCGCAATCCGCCAGATCCCGGTCGAGCTGGCGCTCGCCGCAGGGCACACCCTGTACGAGTTCGCCTTCGACTTCTTCCGCACCAACCCGACGATCTGGGATGGCGTGGCGCTCTATCACGCCAGCCACGCCAACCTGTTCACCGCGGCGCTGGACGCCGCCGCGATCTCGGCCCACCGCCTGGCGATGAGCCAGCAGGTGCGCGCCGGCAGCGGCAAGCGCATGGGCCTGCAACCCAAGGTCTGGCTGGGACCGTCCGAGTTGCAGGAGACCGCCTACAACCTGTTCGTGCGCGCCACCAACAACGACAAGACCTTCGTCCAGGCCCTCGACTACGACCTGATCGTGGTGCCGTACTGGACCGACGCCAACGACTGGTGCCTGGTCGCCGACCCGATGCGCCTCGCGGCACTGGAGATCGCATTCCTGAACGGCCAGGAAGAGCCCGAGCTGTTCGTCCAGGACATGCCGAACGTGGGATCGATCTTCAGCAACGACCAGATCACCTACAAGATCCGCCACATCTACGGCGGCGTTGTGCCGGTCGATGGTGAGAAGGCCACCACCAAGGCCGTGGTCCTCTAAGGAATTCCACCCGAGAGGGGCGTTGATGGCGGGGGTTTGGCAGCCAGCCCCCGGCCGGAGCCCCGTGACTGCCTATGCCGGGGAACCTTGCGGGGGGATAGCCGGCGAGACGGATTTGGTAACCCGCCCAGACCCTTCACCGGAGCCATCCATGAAACACCTCAAGGCATTCGTCGCTGGCCTCGCCCTCGCCCTCGCGGCCGTGGCCTTCATCTCGCTGCCGGCCACCGCCGGCCCGCTGTCCGACTTCGCCGAAAACGCGCTGATCGACGCGCTGCTGCGCGGCCAGACCCTCACCGCCCCGGCGACGATGCACTGGGGCTTCACCACCGACGCGTGCACCGAC
>JAGRGB010000211.1 GCA_020445745.1 Rhodocyclaceae bacterium
ATCAGTTCAACCTGGGGCTCGATCCGGACAAGGCGAAGAGCTTCCACGACGAGACGCTGCCCAAGGAGAGCGCCAAGGTGGCCCACTTCTGCTCGATGTGCGGGCCCCATTTCTGCTCGATGAAGATCACCCAGGACGTGCGCGACTACGCCGCCCGCCAGGGCATCGCCGAGGACCAGGCCCTCGAGCGCGGCATGCAGGAGAAGGCGGTCGAGTTCGTCGCCTCCGGCGCCGAGGTCTATCGCAAGATGTGAGCGGCGGCGGGCGCGGTCGGAGCCGGCCGCTTGCCACTATACTGGGGCCTCGATTCCGACCACCGAGGCGCCAGTGTCCGAGCCCGCCGATCACCGTGACGGCCGCGATCGCATCCCGGGCGAGATCGCCTGCCTGCCGATCGAGCGCCTGCCCGCCTCGATGATTTCCGACGTCGGCAACCATTGCCAGGTCTGGCGTCAGGGCGGCGGCTTCGTCCAGGGCGGCAAGCGGACCACCACCGACCTGGTGATCAAGAAGTTCCGGCAGGACTGCAGCTTCGCCGAGGCTCGCGTCTACGCCCGTGAACATCGCCGCCTGCGCGAGGCGCTCGACGACATGATTCCCGCGACGGTGTTCGTGCACACGCGGGTGGACGGCCAGCACAGCGTGGTCGCGATCGCCGAGGCGGTTTCCACCTGGTTCAACGTCGCCAATCCCCACAACGAGGGCGAGGCGGTGCCCCTGCTCGCCCGCCTCGAGCGCAGCCGGGAGCAGTTGCGTCGCTTCGTCGCCGCCGCCCATCGCTGGCGCGACAGCGACGACCCCAAGGTGATCGACCTCTACGGCATCGACAACCTGGTGCTCGACCGCGACTATCAGTTGCGCTATCTCGACAGCTTCGGCGTGTTCTTCCACGAGAGCCTGCTGTACATGCTGGCCGAGATGGACCACGAGCTGAAGACCAAGATCGATCTGTCGCTGGCGCGCCTGGAGTATCTCGAGCACCTGCTCGCGGAGTCCGAAAGGACCGCCGGCTGAACCGACCGCTACCGCTGCTCAGGGCTTCGCCATCGGCACCATCACCGCCTGCCCCGGCTTGGCACAGCCGGCCTCGCAGCAGCGGCCGGGTTGCCGGTTGCGGGTGATCGGGCGGCGCGGGTCGTCGACGATGCCGCGATCCATCAGCCGCTCGACCAGCGCGACCTTGTCGCCGACCGGGTACCGGCGCCAGATCTCCTGCTTCATCGCGGCCGGCGAGCCGCCACCGTGCAGGCTGATCAGCGAGTACCAGCCGCCTTGATACGATGCGGTGAGATCCTCGACGAAGCGCGCCACCTCGATGCGCTTGTCGTAGGGCACCTGCGGACTGGCGCGCAGGGCCTCGGCGAGCCGCGCCGCGGTGGCCGGGTTGTGGTCCTCGTCGGGGCCCGGCAGCGCGACGACCAGACCGCCGGATACTTCATGGGCCAGGCGGTGCATGTCGTAGATCTGGGTCGCCAGCAGCAGCTTGCCGATGTTGGCGAACACCGGTTCGGGCATGAAGTTGCCGGCCAGCGGATCGGCCGTGGCATAGACGCTGGCCGCGACGCCGCAGGCATAGAAGCCTTCCACGATCTTGATCAGCTCGACCATCGGCTGCCGCAGGTTCGCGTTCGAAGCGGGATCGTCGAAGCCGTTGGCCTCGCACATCAGCGCGCCGGCACCGATCAGCAGGTCGCCGAAGCCGGCCCGCGCGGCGATGCAGCTGTGGCGGTGGTGGGTGGCGTAGCTGTAGGTCAGCACCTCGGAATGCTGCCACTCGCCGGCGTAGAAGACCCGCTCCCAGGGCACGAAGACGCGGTCGAACAGCACCACCGCGGTGGACTGCCCGTAGCGGCGCGAGAACACAGGGTCGCCGTGCTCGACGCGCTCGCCCGGGCGGCCGGCCGGGCGAGCGACGATGGTGACGCCGTCGGCGTCCACCGGCAGCGCACAGCACACCGCGAAGTCGGCATCCTCCTCGTTCATCGCCCGGCACGGCATCACCAGCAGCTCGTGCATGTAGGGCGCCGCCGTGACGATCGCCTTGGTGCCGGAGATGACGATGCCCTTGCCGTTTCGCTCGACGACATGAACGTAGGCGTCGGCGTTGGCCTGCTGGTGCGGCTTGCGGCTGCGGTCGCCCTTGGCGTCGGTCATCGCGATGCCGACCGCCAGGTCGAGATCCTGCACATGGGCGAGATAGGCCGCGAAGCGCTCGCGGTGTTCGCGGCCGCCCTTGGCATCGTCGAGCCGGGCGCACACCTGGGCCAGACCGTTCAATGCGTCATGGGTCAGATAGCGCTGCGCGCAGCCGGTCTCCTGGCACAGCAGACGCACCGCCTCGAGCTTGTCGAGCAGGTCGCCGGCGGATTCATCGACGTGCAACATGCGGCTGACGGTGCGCCCCCGCGACGACTGCACGGCGGTCATCAGCGGTGCCCGCGCCTCGTCGAGCGCGAAATCGTAGCTCACCGCCAGGGCGTTGATGCCCGGCGCCAGTGCGGGAGCATCGCAGACCGAGTCGACGCCGTGGCCATCCACGAACACCCGGGGGGAGTAGGCGCGCAGGGACTCCCGGTAGTCGGCACCGTCCATGCGTCGCGCCGCGCCGCTGTGCAAGCCCATCCGAGCCATCTCGCACCTCCCATGTTGTTGAACACTGTTCAATATATGAAACAACGTTAGAATCACGCCATGGAAAAGTCAACGCCGAGCCGCACCGAGAGGGTCGGCCGGACACGCCGGGAGCGCGGCGCGAAGGCCGTCAGCGAGGTCCGGCGCGGCCTGATCCTGGAGGCCGCCCGGGAGGCCTTTGCCGAGCTCGGTCTCGCGGGGGCCAGCCTGCGCGAGATCGCGCGCCGCGCCGGCTACACGCCGGGCGCGCTGTACAGCTATTTCGACAGCAAGGAGGCAATCTACGGTGCCCTGCTCGGCGAATCCCTGGAACGGCTGAACCGCTGCGTCGCGGAGGCGCTCACCGATGGCACGCCGCCGCTGGAAACGCTGCGCGCTGCCGCAACGGCGTTCTACGGCTTCTACCGGGACCAGCCGCAGGAACTGGACCTCGGCTTCTACCTGTTCAACGGCGTGCGGCCGACGGGTCTGACCCCGGCATGGAACGATCGCCTGAACCGGCGCCTGCGCGATGCTCTGGCGCCGATCGAGCAGGCGCTGATCGCCGCCGGTCGCTCGCCGGCAGACGCCACCCGCGCGACGACGGCGCTGTTCGCCCAGATCGTCGGGCTGCTGATCCTGCGCCACAGCGGCCGCATCCGCATGTTCGGCCAGCACGCCGACGCGCTACTGGCCGACCACCTCGATTCCGTCGTGGCCGGCCTCCCGATCCAGCGCTGACAGCCGTCGGGCGAGCACGTCGCGACCGAGATCGACGAACGCCCGCACCCGCGACGAAAGCAGTCGCGAATGCGGATAGACGAAGTTGACGGGCACCGGCGCGCCCTGGGCATCGGCGAGCACCTCCACCAGCCGGCCGTCCGCCAGCGCCTCGGCGACCTGGTACGACAGGAAGCGACCACAGCCCAGGCCACGAATGCAGGCATCCACGGCGACGTCGAGCTGGTTGGTGGCGATCACGCCGTCGACCTCCAGGGTATGCAGACGGCCGTCCTGTTGGAATCGCCAGGCGACGGTCGCCGGATTGCCGAGTGTGCGGATACAGCGGTGCTGCAACAACGCTGCTGGCGTCTGCGGAACACCATGGCGGGCGAGATAGGCGGGACTGGCGCAGACCACCGCGCGCACCGCGCCGAGCGGCAGCGCGATCATCGACGAATCCTGCAGCGCGCCGATCCGAACCGCCAGGTCCACGCCCTCCTCCAGCAGGTCCACGACCCGGTCCAGCAACAGCAACTGGACCCGCATCGCCGGCTGTGCCGCGAGGAAATCGGCGACCACCGGCGCCACGTGCAGACGGCCGAACATCACCGGCGCGGTGATCGACAGGGTACCGCCGGGCCGGCCGCGATCGCCGGCCGCTGCCTCGGCGTCGCCGATGTCCGCCAGCACGCGGCGGCAGCGCGCCAGGTAGCCGCGCCCTTCGTCGGTCAGCGCGATGCGCCTCGTGCTGCGGTTCAGCAGGCGCACGCCGAGATGAGCCTCCAGTCGTGCGAGGCCGCGCACCACCGCAGCCAGCGAGCATTGCTGGCGCCGAGCGGCGCCGGTGAGGCTGCCGGCGTCGACGATGGCGACGAAGCTCTCCATCAGGCGCAGCTTGTCCATGACCGCTCGATTACTCCATTAGCCGCACTAATGTACTACGCGAAATCCCATTTATTGCGTCTCCATTTCGATCCAGACTGCAAGCGTCCTGACTCGGATCGCCCTGATGAAGCGCTTTGCCGACATTGCATTCACCCCCGCCGTGGCCGCGGCCCAGCGCCGCAACGGCAGCCGCGAGATTGGCCGCCTTCTCGAACAGCGCCCGTCTCCGGCCGCCCTCGGCAGCCGCGAACGCGACTTCGTCGCCACTTGCGAGAGCTTCTTCATCGCCACCGTCGGCGAGCACGGCTGGCCCTACGTGCAGCACCGCGGCGGCGTCGCCGGATTCGTCCAGGTCGTGCACGACGACACGCTGGCCCTGCCCGACTACCGGGGCAACCGGCAATACGTTTCGGTCGGCAATGTCGATCATGACGACCGGGTGGCGCTGATCATCGTCGACTTCGCCGAGCGGCGCCGGCTCAAGCTGCTGGGGCACGCCCGCCACGTCGACGCAGCGGAAGCCGACGCGGACCTGGTCGCGCTGCTGGCACCGGCGGCAGGCGGCGCGGTGGTCGAGCGCTACCTGCTGATCCGGATCGAGAGCTTCGACTGGAACTGCCCGCAACACATCCCCCTGCGCTACTCGCCGGCCGATCTCGCATCCCGCCTCGAGCCCCTGGCCAGCCACATCGACCGCCTCGAAGACCTGCTGCGCGGCGCCGGCATCGAAGCGCCGGAGCGGCCGGACGCTGCCAACCCAAGGAGACCGCGATGAAACTCTACGACCTCGAACTTTCAGGCAATTGCTACAAGGTTCGCCTGTTTGCCGCGCTGACCGGCATGGCGCTCGATCTCGTCGCGGTGGACCTGATGGGCGGAGAACACAAGCGCAGCCCGTTCATCGAGCTGAACCCGTTCGGGCAGGTCCCGGTGCTCGACGACGACGGTCGCATCGTGCGCGATTCACAGGCGATACTGGTCTATCTGGCGAACCGCCACGGCGACGAGCGCTGGTGGCCGAAGGACGCCGCCGGACAGGCAGAGATCGTCGGCTGGCTGGCGGTGGCCGCCCACGAGGTGCGCGCCGGTCCGGCAAACGCGCGCCTCGTGGACAAGTTCGGCTTCCAGCTCGAAAAGGCTGCCGCCGAAGCGGTCGCGGCCGATCTGCTGCCGCTGCTCGACGCCCACTTCGCGCGGCACGACTGGGCGGCGCTGGGTCGCCCGACGATCGCCGACTGCGCGCTGTATCCCTATCTGGCGCTGGCCCATGAAGGCGGCATCGACGTCTCGCCCTACGGCAATCTGCGCCGCTGGATGGCACGGCTCAAGGCCCTGCCCGGCTTCGTCGGCATGCCCGGAATTCGTTGACCATCCCGCCGTCCGCGGCAGGATCCGGCCGGACGAAGCAGCCCGGGGGCGTCGTCGCCGCCCGCCGGCGAGCTGCCGAAGCCCACCCGATGCGGCCGCCGGGCCAGGCGCGGCCGGTGCCGGACATCGCTAAACATCTGGCCCGATCGAGCCGATAAGCCCCTGGGATTCGTATCCGGCGGAATACTCATGGCATCGATCACGCGGTACCTGGGCAAGGAGATGCTCGTTCTCGTCGCGGCCTTCGCTGTCGCGCTGGTGGTGCTGGTGCGCTGGCACACCACCGAGCGGGACGCGCTGGCCGAGCGATTCATCCAGGACCAGGCGGCGATCGCCCGGGCCAAGCGAGATCAGATCGCTTCGACGCTGACGGAGATCTACCAGAACGTCCGCACCCTCACGCTGCTGCCCAGCGTGCGCAGCATCACCGGCGGCAACCGCAGCGACGAGGACGAGGATATCGTCCACACCGGCCGCTTCAGCGAGGAGGGACGCACGACCGTCCAGCAGATCTACAATAACCTCGCCTCGCGCGTCAGCGTCTCCGAGGTCTATGCCGTCGTCGAGGGGCTCGATGCCGGTCGCGGCGAGGTCCCGTTCTTCATGTTCGACACGCTGGTCTTCGGCGACGCCGACGGCGACGGCGACGACACCCGGCCGGCCGACTTCCCGGAGGAGGCGGAGGACGAGGAGTACGCCTACTTCCCGCAGCAGATCGCCCGCATCCGTGGAGCCCATCCGCGCTTCGGCTTCGCCACGATCGACGACATCCCGGCCTACCTGTCGCCGATGATGCGGACCTGCGACAACAGCCAGTACCAGTCGCAGGCCAAGGACGATGTGCACGACACCTACGGCATGCTCTACTCGGTGCCGTTCTACAGCGCCGGCGGAGAACTGCGTGGCGTCGTCTCTGCGATCCTGCGCGCCAACGTCCTCGAGGCGCTGCTGATGGACGTGCCCTTCGTGCCGATCACCGAACAGGACCACGCCGAACAGGCACGCGCCGGCTGGGTCCTGCCCGAGCCCGCCCGCTACGTGCTGGCCAACGACGACTACGGCATCCGCATCGCCGACCGCCGCAATGCCATGCTCGACACCAGCATCCGCAACGGCGTCGAGGGGCGGAACGTGTTCCGGCTGCCGGTCGAGGCGCCCAGCGACACGCCGTGGCAGCTCACCTACTTCCTGCCCGAGCCGCTGATCGAGCAGGCGCTGGTGCAGCACGACCGGGCCTTCCTGATCCTGCTGGCGGTGGTCCTCGGCGCCTTCGTGGCGGCCGGCGGCGCGTCGGTGCTGCTGAGCCGCCTCCGGCGGCGTCTCGGCGGCAGCACCGAGGAGGTCGCAAAGATCGTCCGCGCGGTCAGCGACGGCGACCTGAACGTGCCCATCGCGGATGGCGTCTGCGAAGGCTGCGTGCTGGACAGCGTCGGCTCGATGGTCCGCGGCCTGTCGGAGCACCTGCGCGCCATCGACCTCGAGAGCAAGCAGGTCGCCCAGTCTTCCTACCAGATCTCGCAGATCTCCGACCGGATCGTCGCCGCCGCGTCGCAGGAGCAGGAGCGCAGCAGCGAGGTCCGCGACGCGATGGGGTCGCTTTCCGAGACGGCATCGACGGTGCACGGCCTGTCGGGCGACGTCCGCGAGCGGGCCGACGCGGCGCGCGGCAGCGCGCAGCAGGGCATGGAGGCGGTGCGCAACAACATCGGCGAGATGAAGCACGCCCTGGAAGAGGTCGGCGCCTCCGAGGCGAAGATCAGCCAGCTCAGCGAGGCCAACCAGCAGATTCAGGCGATCGTCCGGACGATCGCCGGCATCACCGACCAGACCAACCTGCTCGCCCTCAACGCGGCGATCGAGGCGGCACGCGCCGGCGAACACGGACGCGGCTTCGCGGTGGTGGCCGACGAGGTGCGCAAGCTCGCCCAGAACGCCGGCACGGCCACCGACGAGATCTCCCGCATCATCGAGCACCTGAATCAGTTGGTCGGCGAAAGCACCGATGCGATGCAGCGGGTGTCGAGCCGTACCCGCGTCAGCATGCAGCGGGCCGAGGACAGCAACGTCGCGATCGAGCGCATTGCCGAGGCCATCGAGACCAACGCCGACGCCGCCAACCAGATCTCGCGGGTGACCATCGAGCAGCAGGCCAAGGTCGAGGCCTTGCAGACGCGGCTCGACGCCCTCAACGAGACCCTCGGCCACAACGCGCGCAAGGTCTACACCACCGGCGCGATCAGCCAGGATCTGTTCCGGGTCACCGAGCGCCTGCGCAGCCTGGTCGAGCATTTCCGCTTCGACCAGGCGCAGGTCGTGCCCCCCATCGCCAACGAGAACCGGCAGGCGCCGCGCTACGAGAACAAGCTCCTGGTGCTGCTCGACGACCAGGGGAACGAGCGCGAGGCGCTGACCGTCGACATCAGCCGGACGGGCGCCCGCATCCGCTTGCCGACGGCACTGCGCACGCCGATCCGCGGCACCATCGAACTGCAGCTGATGATCCCGGAAGCGAACCTGAGCGACTATGGCAAGCAGCGCCCTGCCCGGCTGGGTGCCCGATTGCTGTGGCAGCGCGACGGCGGCAAGGACGGAGTCGTCTACGGCCTGGAATTCGTCGATCTCGACGGCCACCAGAAGCAGGACCTGAAGCGCTGCTTCGAGTTCTTCAACCAGTCGCCGACCTTCCTCTGAGCCACGCACGGGATACCTGGCCGATCGCCCGCGGCGCAGCCCATCCCTCAGCGATCTACCTCGCTGCGCGCCCAGGCCGCGAACTCCGACCGGGTACAACTGCCGACGCTGTGCTTGCGGGCACCGCTGGTGACCCGGTAGACCACCAGATCGAACTCCGGCTGGGTCGACGTGCGTTCGTCGATGATCTGGCGGATCGCCCATTGCGGGCCGGGAAGGTCGTTGCAGTAGCTGCGGCCCGCCACGAACTGCCGATGGGCATCGTCATCGGCCGCCTCGCGGCGCGCATGCTCGAAGATCTGGTTGACCTCTTCGGCGGTGATGTCGAGCACGACGTTGAGCTCGGCCATCGCCGCCTCGATCTGCATGTCGGTGAAGGCGCCGGCTTCGGTCGCCCCGTGAACGGGCTTCGCATAGTGCATCAGGCTGACCGGATAGCGGCGCCACGGAAACGGGTAGTTGAAGGCGATGCCGACCAGCAGGATGATCACCACGTTCACGGCAATCGGCACCAGCGCATAGGCGAAGCCCAGCGCATGCAGTGCAGGGCCGCCGATCACCGCCGCCAGCGCGGTGGCGCCGCCGGGCGGATGGATGCATCGGCTGACGTGCATCGCGCCGATCGACAGGCCGACCGCCAGTGTCGCGGCGGCGAGCGTGGATGGCACGAGCTGCGCGCAGGCGACACCGACCAGCGCCGACACGACGTGGCCGCCGAGGACCGCCCAGGGCTGAGCCAATGGGCTGTGGGGCACGGCGAAGATCAGCACGGCCGACGCCCCCAGCGACGGGACGATCAGCACCGCGTCCGACGCTTCGAGCAACTGCCCCGTCAAGGCCATCGTCGCGAGGATGCCGAGCATGCCGCCCAGAGTGGCGATCAGCTGTTCGTTGACGCGGTAGCTGGCGTGCGGGACGCCGGCAAAGCGCAGCATCCGGGCGATTAGGGGCGGCATCCGGGAAGTGTACGGGGACCCCGCGGTGACGGCAATCGGACCCGGACCTCTGCCTGTTCCCGCCGCGCTGCCGGGTGCTGACGCCACGCTGCGACCCCACCGGCGCGGATCGATCGACTGCGACCCGGCCGGTCGACCCAAAGGCCGACGAGTTCGGCCACGCCGGCCCACAGCCAGGGCCAGATCGTGCCTCGCCCGACACCCTCCGCCACCCCGCAGCGGCGGTCAGCATCGCCAGAACGGCTTGCTGCCCTCGAAGTCGGCCTGCCCCCGGCTGATGCCGAGATCGCGCAGCAGCGGTTCATCGAGCTCGCGCAGTTCGCGCCGGCCCTCCCGCCGGCGCGCCCACAGCCGCAAGGTGGTACGCAACCGGCGCCACAACGCGTCGCCGGCGAACCACGAGCGGCGCCTCGCCGGCGCGGACGGAAGCAGTACCTTGGCGTGGTGGTTCATGACATCCTCCGGAAGCACGCTGGCGACACCGTCAAGACTGGCCGAGGCCGCCACCTCGATCCAATCGTTTTTCCGGAACCAGGCCATCGGAAATCGTGATGGCAGCCCATGGCGATCGGGATTAACGTAACGGCACCCCACCCCAGCCGGATCCGCTGCATGGAGCTCTACCACCTCAGGACCTTCGTCACGGTGGCCGAGGAAGGCCACCTCACCCGTGCCTCCGAGCGGCTGTTCACCAGCCAGCCCGCGGTGAGCGCCCAGATCAAGGCACTCGAGGAGGAGCTCGGCGTCACGCTGTTCGATCGCACGCCCCGCGGCATGCAGCTCACGGCCGCCGGCGACAGACTGCTGGCCGCGGCGCGGACGACCCTGTCCTCGGCCGACAGCCTTCTGCACGAAGCCCGATCGCTGCGCGACGAGCTGATCGGCAGCGTGCGCATCGGACTCAACACCGACGCCCGCTTTCTGCGACTGATTGCGCTGCAGGCGGCATTGGCGGAACGTCACCCCCGGCTCGAACTCGAGTTCATGGCCGGCAGCACCGGCGCCAACCTGCCGGCGCTGCGCATCGGCAGACTCGACGCGTCCTTCATCAGCGGCGCCTGCGACGACCCCCGGCTGGCGTCGTGGGTGCTGTGCGAGGAGGAGCTCGCGGTGGCCGCACCGGCGGCCTGGCGCGAGCGCCTGGTCGCCGCCGACGTGGCGGCCCTGGCACGACAGCCCTGGGTGTTCACGAGCGAGGACTGCGCCCACTACGGGGTCATGCGCAGCCTGTTCGAAGCCCACGGCTGCACGCCCCGCAAGACGGTGCTGGCCAACCAGGAGGACGCCCTGGCGGCGATGGTCGAGGGGGGCTTCGGGCTGGGCATCATGCGCCGCGAACTGGTCGTCGCGGGCGAGGCCGAGGGCCGGCTGCACCTGCTGCCGATGACCCTGCCGACCGTCAGCCTGCGCTTCGCCTGCCTGCGGCAAAGGGCCGACGATCCCCTGCTGAAGGCGGTGATCACGACCATCGCCGGCTTGTGGGGTGTGGCCGTCGTCGGGGAGCAGCGACGGGCCGTTTGACGCGGGGCGTGCCGCCCGGGCGCCATCGACGGCAATGCTTGACCGGAAACCGCCGGCTGCGCCAGTCTGCCGGCTGCGATGACCGCCGAATACACTCCGGATCCGATCGACGAGACCCTGCTCGACGCTGGCGGCGGCCCGCTGCTGCTCGACTTCGGCACCAACTGGTGCGGCTGGTGCCGGCGGGCGGTTGCGCTGGTGGATCAGGCGGTGGCGATGCACCCGGGTCTGCGGCACCTGCGCATCGAGGACGGTCCCGGGCGCCGCCTCGGCCGACGCTTTCGCGTCAGGCAGTGGCCGACGCTGATCCTGCTGGACGACGGTCGCGAACTCGCCCGCCTCGTCCGACCCGCACACCTGAATGAGATCGAGCAGTTCCTTGGCGGTGGCGGCACGGCACGCTAGTCCCACCCGCCGACGAACGGTTTCGAGGCGGGATCCGCAGCGGCGCCGGAAACCTTTGGAATCAAAGTCGATTTGGCCCGATGTGTGACAGCGGTCATGATCCGCCCGCCAGCGACCGGCGGCCTGCAGCCCGCCCGATGACGGTCGTTGACCGTAATGCCATGGCCATTACCAGGAAGGGATCGGGGCACGCCCGAGACCGCCGACCACAGTCTCTGGAGGGTTCGACTTGAAACCGACCGCATCCGGCGCGATACGCGCCATCACCACCGCCCTGCTGGCGGCCGCCCTGGGCACGGCCCTCGCCGCCAAGCCCGATTTTCCCGAACTCGACCTGCCCGAAGCGGCCAGTGGCCAGCAGGCGATCGACATGCTCGGCGAGCGCCTGCCAGCCGTCGCCCGCTGGTACGGCAAGAGCGCCGAGGAATTCGCCGCGATCCTGCTGCGCGACGATACCGCCCGCATCGACCGCCGCGGACGGCTGCACTACGTGGACACCCACACCGTCGACCAGGCCGGCACCGCCAGTGGCGGCGCACAGGCACAGGCCGCGGCGTTTCCGCTCGACCAGACCTTCCTGCTGCACAGCCGGCCCGGCGCGCAGCGCACGATCTATCTCGATTTCGACGGCCACAGCGCAACCAACACGGCGTGGAACGCGGGCTACGGCATCGCCAGCATCGACTCGCCGCCCTATGACATCGACGGCCTGCCGTTCAGCTTCGGCCAGACCGAACTCGAGCGCATCCAGGCGATCTGGCAGCGGGTCGCCGAAGACTACGCACCGTTCGACGTGGACGTCACCACCGAGACCCCGCCCGACAGCACGCTGACCCGCAGCGGCACCGCGGACCAGGTGTTCGGCACCCGCGTCGTGATCACCCGCGACTTCGTGCCCGGCGGCTGCGGCTGCGGCGGCTTCGCCTATCTGGGCGTGTTCGACATGACCACCGAGTACTACAAGCCCGCCTACGTGTTCTACGACCACCTCGGCAACGGCCACGAGAAATACGTCGCCGAGGCCGTCTCCCACGAGTCCGGTCACAACGTCGGCCTCAACCACGACGGCAGCACCAGCAGCGGCTACTACGCCGGTCACGGCAGCGGCGAGACCGGCTGGGCGCCGATCATGGGCGTCGGCTACTACCAGTCGCTGGTGCAGTGGAGCAAGGGCGAATACCCGGGCGCCGACAACCAGGAAGACGACTTCGTGGTGATGCAGTCGAACATGCTGCCGCTGCGCGGCGACGACCACGGCGACGACACCGCCGGCGCCTCGGCGATGAGTGGCGGCTCGACGCTATCGGCCAGCGGGGTGATCGAGCGGCGCAGCGATGCCGACGTGTTCCGCTTCGCCGCCGGCGCCGGGACGGCCAGCTTCTCGCTCGCCTTCACCAGCCCGTCGCCGAATCTCGACGCCCTGCTCGAACTGCTCGATGCCGGCGGCAACGTGCTCGCCGCCGACAATCCCACCGCGCAGCTCGCCGCCAGCGTCAGTGCGACGCTGCCCGCCGACGGCAACTACTACCTGCGGGTCAGCGGCGTCGGCAAGGGCAGCGTGGACACCGGCTACTCCGACTACGGCAGCCTCGGCGAATACGTGCTCAGCGGCAGCATCCAGCCAGCCGGCAACCAGCCGCCGGTGGCAGTCGCCACGGCGAACCCGGCGAGCGGTACCGCCCCCCTCGCCGTGCAGCTCTCGGCCAGCGGCTCGAGCGACGCCGACGGCAGCATCGTCGGCTACAGCTGGGATCTCGGCGACGGCTCGCCGCCGGTGCAGGGCGCAACGGTCGCCCATACCTATGCCCAGGGCAGCTACACGGCGACCCTGACGGTCACCGACGACCAGGGGCTCACCGACAGCGCCGGCGTCGCGATCGACGCCACGCCGCCGGTCGGAACCGCATCGCTGCATGTCGAGCAGATCACCGTGACGCTGTCGGGCAACAAGAAGAACACCGCCGCGGTCGCGACCGTGGAGATCCGCGACGGCGACGGCAACCCGGTGGCCGGCGCGCTGGTCGGCGGACGCTGGAGCGGCGTGGTCAGCGGCAGCGACAGCGTCGTCACCGACGGTGCCGGCGTCGCGACCTTCCGCTCGTCCCGCACCCGCAGCGCGGGCACCTTCAGCTTCGAGGTGACCGACGTCGCGCTGTCGGGCTACGGCTACGACCCCGCCGACAACCTCGAGACCTCCGACTCGGCGTCGAACTGAACGACGACACCCGGCCCGCGGGCCGGGCACTTGCCACGATGCCGGCCGGGACCCTCGTCCCGGCCGGTTTCCTTTCCGCCGAACGCCGGGCGATCGCCACGGTTCCGCGCGGACGAATTCCTGCCCGAATGTCATCGTTTGACGCAGATCAGCACCAGCAGCCTTGCACTGCACCATGATGGCTGTCATCACGACTCCATCGCCCGACCATGACAAGCCCACGATCTCGACCATGCGCCGCCGCCTGGCTCGCCGCATGCCTGCTATCGGCCGGCATGCTGGGGCCTCCGCCCGTCGCTGCCGAGCAGATCTACCGGTGGACGGATGATCGCGGCGTAACCCACTATTCCTCGTCGCCCCCCGCGGATCGCGTTTCGAAGGAGCTGGATCTCGGCGGCGCCGAGGCAGCGCCCGCGAACAACGAGGCGGCCCGCCAGCGCGTGCAGCGCGACATCGAGAACGCCAACCGCATGACCGCCGAGCGTCGCCAAAGGGAAGCCGCCAGCGCCGCCCGCGAACGACAGCTCCGGGAGGAAGCGCGCAGGCGCATCGAGCGCTGCGGGCTGGCGCGGCAGCAGCTCGGCGTCCTGAGCCGCGGCGGACCGGTCTATTCCCGGGACCGTGCGGGCAATCGTGTCTACCTCGACGACAGCGAGCGCGACCAGGCCATCGAGCGCGCCCGACAGGAAGTCCGGGAGGCCTGCGTGGGCGTTCCCCAGCCGGCGGAGCGCGAGGCAGCCGAACGGGCCGGCCGGTCGCTCGAGCAAACGGCCCGCTGCCTCGAGTTGCGGGAGCGCCTGTCGGAATTGACGCGCCCGGGTTCACGCGCCGCGCAGTCGGAGGTGCAACAGGTCCGCGACGCGATCACCCGCGTCTGCGGCAGGCCTTGACCGTCCGGACGAGTCCGGTCCGTGCGAGCCGACTTCCGATCTTCCGGGACTCGGTCTCCGGTGCACCGGGCGGCGAGAAGGAACGGCTGATGGTCGCGACAGCTGCACGAGAATGCCGGATGATTGCCGAGCGAGTCCCGACGATCGTCTGCCCACCGGGGAACTGCGACTCTGGCAGCCCTTGGCGGTCGCCGCCCTGGCGATGGCCGTGTGGCTCGCCGTCAGCCATCCGCGCGAAGTCTATCGGCCCACCTTGCAGACTACGCTGATCGGACCCGGCCGCAGGCGGGAGCCGCCGCACGACCCGCCGGGCCCTGCGCCGTAGCCAGGTCGCGGGCGATTGCCAAAGTACTAGCCAGCCGCTGGCCGTGGCCGACGATGGCTGCAGCCGGCCGAAGCCATCGTGGCGCGAAACCGCGATCACCTGCGGCGGCTCGATCAGTTGCGCAGCTGTTCGAGATCTCGCTGCCAGCCCTGTCGCAAGGCTTCGTCGCGGGAATGCAGATCGCTCGGCTTGCTCACCACGAGCTTGTGCGGCGAGCCCTGTCGGACGGTCGCGGTAGCGAGATCAGCGCCGGCCGTCCGCAATTGCTCGCAGACGTGGGAGCGGCGGCGCTCGGCGACCGCCAGTACCAGCGCCTCGCCGACCGACGACTCGGCCCAGTCGACGACCTGCCGGCAATCGCCACAGTGGCATTGCCATTCGATCCCGCTCATGCGCCAGTCATCGTCGCCGCGTGGCGGTCGTGCAAGGGCAGCCTCCAGGGCTTCGACGACGCTCTCGCGCAACCGATCGACGGCCGCGTTGCGGTCCGCGTCGGCGAGTAGGGCGATTGCCAGCCGAGCCAGCTCCTGCTGCGGATACAGGACCGGCAGCGCGGCTACGTGGTCGAGCAAGGCCGCCAGATGGACATTCTTTGCCGGCAGCCGCCGGAGCGCGCCAGCCAGCTCGCACACCACCTGCCGGTGGCCAGGGCGCAGCGCCAGCCGCCTTGCCGGCGTCGCGCGGACGAGCGCCGCATCGAAGCCGGCAAGCGTGCCGAGGCAAGCCTCGAACCAGTGATCGAGCAGTTGCGGTCCGACGCCGGCGTCCAGGCACGCGCGGAAGAATCCCGGCAGGTCGCCGGGCCACAGATCGTCCGGCGTGGTGCCCTCGTAGCGCCAACGCGAACTGGCGGCCGCGTACCAGCGGTCGATCAACTCGCCCAGCCACTCCGGGCCGCACGCCTCGGCCAGGCGCGCGAGGGCGGCGGCGTCGCCAGCGAGAAGCTTTTCCTGCGGGAATTTCTCCATCAACGCCAGCCCGTCCTCGCCGCCGGGCAATGCCGACACGATCGCGGCATAGTCGGACAGCAACTGCCTGCCCCGCGTCGCCGCCTCGCGGCGCATCGGCTCCAGGCCTGCGTGGATGCGCGCGGCCAGTTCCGCCGCCTGGTCCGGTCGTCGTGCCAGCGCCACGAGATCGGCGAGCGCGGCATCGAAATCGACGACCAGGCGGGCCCGCTGGGCGGCAAGCGGTGACTGGACCACCAGGGCTGCACGCCGGTACCAGTAGTCCAGGGTTTCACCGTAGTTGCCCATGTAGCCTTCGTACTCCGTCTCGACCAGGTACCGCTCGTCGGTCTCGCGCAGGCTGTCGACGTCTTCGGGCTCCAGTGACAGCGCGCACCCCTTGACCACCCGGTCATCCACGTCGACCCAGAAGTCGAGCGCCAGCGTCGACTCGAACAACTCGCCACGCTCGACATCGTCGGCCTCGCGCCGCCGCGACCGCGCGGCCGGAACGGCAGACCAGGTCTCGCGCAGCTCCGCGAGGGCCAGATGCACGACCAGGCCCCGTTCGCCGGCGGCTGCCAGCAACACCTCCGCGAGCTGCCTGTCCCGCCCCTTCAACTGGCTCCATCGCAAACCGTTCTCGGAATACTCGTGGTCGAGCAGCAGCGCCCAGGGGTCCGGCCCGGAGTTGGCTTGCGGGTCGAAGTGCCGCTCGACGGCGCGCCGCAGCGCGGGGGGCACCGGCGATAGCCGCGCCCGTTCCGGACGAGGCGCCACCAGATCGAAGGTCAGGCAGACCCGCCAACCTTCTTCGACCGGCAGCACCTCGTGCCGGCAGTCGGCGTAGAAGGCGAACCAGCGCAATTCGCTACTGCCGTGCAGTTGCTGGGACGCGAACGACTGCCGCCGGGAACCGTGGCTGACGCGCAGGGTGCCGCCGATGTGCGCCGACGGCCAGACGACGACCAGGGTCGCCACCATTCCGCGCCGCTTCTCGGTGTCCTGGTGCGGCTTGAAGAACTGCCCCGGACCATACACCAGCAGGTTGTGCGCTTCGGCTTCGAGTGACACGGCGCCCAAGCGGGCCGCGACCTCCTTCAGCAACGCTGCCAGTGCACCATCGCGCCAGCGCAGATGCAGGGCATCGGCAGCGATCTCGCCACAATCGCGCACCGACGTGTCGAGCAAGGTCTCCTGCCGGCGGCCGAAACGAGCCGGCTGGCTGATGTCGCGCAGACGCGTGGCCTGGTCCTCGCTCATCGGCAGCTCAAGGCTGCCGGCACCGTCGACCTCGACCGCCACGGCAGTGCCCGGCAGGCGACCATGGACCGCGAAGTCGCCCTCGGTCCCGACACCGGCATCGCCCGGTGGCTCCGCCGACAGGATCCGCAAGACATCGTCGATGGATCGCTCGTTCATCACCCCCTCCTCGCCCTGGCGCGCCCTATACGACGCAGCTCGCGAGCTTGCACCGCGCCATCGCGGGGGCGCAGCGGGCCCCTCCTCCATGGCTCGGTGGTCGGCTCGATCGAAGGCGGGTTTGCGGCGATCGCGACGCCGCGGTCGCGTCAGACGCGCTCGAAGATCCCCGCCGCCCCCATGCCGGTGCCGATGCACATCGTCACCATGCCGTAGCGCAGGCCCGGATCGCGCCGCATCGCCGACAGGATGGTCGCGGTGCGGATCGCGCCGGTGGCGCCGAGCGGATGGCCGAGGGCGATCGCGCCGCCGAGCGGGTTGACCCTGGCCGGGTCGAGGTCGAGGGTGCGCATCACCGCCAGCGCCTGGGCGGCGAAGGCCTCGTTCAGTTCGATCCAGTCGAGCCGATCCTGGCTGAGTCCGGCGGCCGCGAGGGCCCGCGGGATCGCCTCGACCGGGCCGATGCCCATCACCTCCGGCGCCACGCCGGCCACCGAGTAGCCCGCGAAGCGGGCGATCGGCGTCGCCCCGCTGCGCTTGACCGCAGCCTCCGACATCAGCAGCACCGCGGCCGCACCGTCGGACATCTGGGAGCTGTTGCCGGCGGTCACCGAACCCTTGGCGGCGAATACCGGGCGCAGCCTGGCCAGCTTGTCGAGCGAGGAATCCGGCCGCGGCCCCTCGTCGGTGTCGCACTGCGTGTCGACGATGCGCACCGCGCCGTCCTCACCCGGCAGGTGGCTGCGGGCGACGAGCGGCGTGATCTCGTCGCGGAAGTGGCCGGCGGCGATCGCCGCGGTGGCGCGGCGGTGGGACTCGACCGCGAAGGCATCCTGGTCCTCGCGGCCGATCTGCCACCTTGCCGCGACCTTCTCGGCGGTCAGGCCCATGCCGAACGCGATCGCGACGTTTTCGTCCTTTTCGAAGATCGCCGGACTGATCGAGGTCTTGTTGCCGGTCATCTGCGGCATCACGGTCATCGACTCGGTGCCGGCGGCGATCATCACGTCGGCCTCGCCGAGGCGGATGCGGGCGGCGGCGTCGGCCACCGCCTGCACCCCCGACGAGCAGAAGCGGTTGATCGTGATGCCCGGCACCGTGTCCGGCAGCCCGGCCAGCAGCAGGCCGATGCGCGCGACGTTCATGCCCTGCTCCGCTTCCGGCATCGCGCAGCCGGTGATGACGTCGCCGATCTCGGCGGGGTCGAGGCCCGGCACCTTCGCGACCAGCGCGCGCAGCACGTGGGCCAGCATGTCATCCGGGCGCAGGTGGCGGAACATGCCCCCCTTCCGGGCGACCGGGGTGCGCGTCGCTTCGACCAGATAGGCGTCCCGTATCGTTTGGCTCATGGTCGGTCTCCTCAGTTGCGCAGCGGCTTGCCGGTTTCCAGCATATGCACGATGCGCTGCCGGGTCTTGTCGTTGTTCAGCAGCGCGACGAACTGCGCGCGCTCGACGTCGAGCATCCACTGGGCATCGACCCGGCTGCCGCTGCTGACCTCGCCGCCGCACAGCGCGGTGGCGGCGGCCCTGGCGACCACGTGGTCGTGCTCCGAGATGAAGCCGCCGCCCTGCATGTTCACCAGCATCATCTCGCAGGTGGCGATGCCGTCGCGCCCGGCTACCCGGATGCCGCGCTCGACCTGGGGGGGGCGGTAGCCGGCCTCGGCCATCGCGCGGGCGCGGTGCAAGGCCACGTGCAGCAGTTCGTTCGGGTTGAAGACGATGTCGTCCGAGGCCTGCGCGAAGCCGAGCCGCTGCGCTTCGCGGGC
Organism: Rhodocyclaceae bacterium; assembly: GCA_020445745.1. Lineage (GTDB taxonomy): Bacteria > Pseudomonadota > Gammaproteobacteria > Burkholderiales > Rhodocyclaceae > Cognatazoarcus. Next base: position 18,730 of record JAGRGB010000211.1, read on the forward strand.
GCCCTTGGCGACGGTGGCCATCGCCACGGTCTGGAACATGTTCTGGATGTACGGGAAGACGTCGCCATTGGCCGAGCGCCGCGCGAGCCGGTCGGCCTGCACGGCAAGATGCTTGCAGCCGCCGCCGGCCGGGATCAGGCCGACGCCGGCCTCGACCAGGCCGACGTAGCTCTCCAGGGCCATCACCCGGTGGGCGGCGTGCATCGCGAACTCGCAGCCGCCGCCCAGCGCCATGCCCTGCACCGCGGCGACGGTGGGCACCAGCGCGTGGCGCAATGCCATCGAGGTCTGCTGGAAGCGGACGACGTTCTGTTCGAGACGATCGAACTGGCCGGCCGCGAGCGCCTCGGTGACCTGCGCCAGGTTGGCGCCGACCGCGAACGGTGGCGCATGCCAGATCACCAGGCCGTCGAGCTCGCGTTCGGCGCGGGCGATGGCCTCGAGCACGCCATCGAGCACTTCGGACCCGATCGCGTGCATCTTCGAGGTGATGGACAGGATGCCGATGCCGGCGTCCACGTCGGCACGCCGCCACAGCCGCACGCCGTCGTTGTGCCACAGGGTGTCACCGGGCTCGGGGGGCGTCTCGCCGAGCACCTGCTCGGGGTAGAGCTGGCGCTTGTACACGGCCAGCCCGGAGCGCGGCCGCAGGGTGTCGGCGTCGGCCGAGTAGGAGCCGGCGGCTTCGTGCACACCCTGGCGCGCGAACACCCAGGCCGGCAGCGGCGCATCGCTCATCGTGCGACCGGCGGCGATGTCGTCGCGCATCGCCTCGGCGATCGGCTGCCAGCCGGCCGCCTGCCAGCTCTCGAACGGCCCCATCGACCAGCCGAAGCCCCAGCGCATCGCGAAATCGACGTCGCGCGCGTTGTCGGCGATGTCGGCCAGATGCACCGCGCAGTAATGGAAGACGTCGCGGAAGATCGCCCACAGGAACCTGGCCTGGGGGTGCTCGCTGGCCCGCAGCTGGGCAAAGCGGGCCGCCGGGTCGCGGTTCTTCAGGATCGCGGCCACCTCGGGTGCGACCGCGGCGCCGCTCGGCCGGTAGTCCTGGCTGGCGGGGTCGAACGCCATGATCTGCTTGCCGTCCTTGCGGAAGATGCCGCCGCGGGTCTTCTGGCCGAGGGCGCCCTTGTCGATCAGCGCGGCGAGCCATTCGGGCGCCGCGTAGTAGCGATGCCAGGGGTCGTCCGGCAGCGTCGCCTGCATGGTGTGGATGACGTGGGCAAGGGTGTCGAGCCCGACCACGTCGGCGGTGCGGTAGGTGGCACTCTTCGGGCGCCCGATCAGCGGGCCGGTGAGCGCGTCCACCTCGTCGAAGCCGAGGCCCATCGCGGCGGTGTGGTGCATCACCGCCAGCATCGAGAACACGCCGACGCGGTTGGCGACGAAGTTGGGCGTGTCCTTGGCGCGCACGATGCCCTTGCCGAGGGTGGTCGTCAGCCACGCCTCGAGGCCGTCGAGCATCGCCGGATCGGTGGCGGCGGTGGCGATCAGCTCGACCAGCGCCATGTAGCGCGGGGGGTTGAAGAAATGCACGCCGCAGAAGCGGCTGCGCAGCTCGGCCGGCATCCCTTCGGACAGCGTGTTGATCGACAGGCCCGAGGTGTTCGACGCGAAGATCGCGTCGGCGCGGATGTGGGGGGCGACCTGGGCGTAGAGGTCGCGCTTCCATTCCATCTTCTCGGCGATCGCCTCGATCACGAGGTCGCAGTCGGCGAGCCGCGACAGGTGCTGCCGGTAGTTGGCGGCGTCCACGTAGGCGACGCGGTCGGCGCCGCAGAAGGGCTCGGGCTGGAGCTTCTTCAGCCCGGCCAGCGCGCGGTCGACGATGCCGTTGGGCTCGCCCTCGGCGGCCGCCAGGTCGAACAGCACGACCGGCACGTCGGCGTTGGCGCAGTGGGCGGCGATCTGCGCGCCCATCACGCCGGCACCGAGCACGGCGACCTTGCGGATGTTGAGTTTGCTCATGGTGCTCTCCGGTGAACGGCAGGCGCCGGCCCGCGGCCGACGGCCCCCGGGCAGCGCGCTGCCGGCGCGCGGCAAGGCGGCCCGCCCCATCGGGGCCGCGCCGGCACACGCTCAGAAATCGTAGGTCAGCTGCACACCGAGGATATCCACGGCGGCATCGTAGCTGCCGACCAGATTGCCCTTGGCGGCCGGTGCGTCGCCATCGGCGTCGATCTTCGGATCGTTGATGAACAGGTGCGCGTAACCGACGTCCACCACCAGCGCCGAGCCGACCCGGTACTGGGAGCCGATCGACAGCCACAGCCGGTTGGCGTCCGGCAGGCGCGCCAGCCGATGGTCGGTCTCGACCGGCGACTGGTCGTAGGCGACGCCGAACTTGAGCGTGACGTCGTCCGAATAGCGGTAGTTGGCACCCAGCGCGAGGCGCCAGGTGTCGCGCCATTCGAGGGTCTCGCGCGACAGCAGGGCGCCGCCGGTACGGAAGATCTCGAGCGATTCGAGCGACGACCAGCCGGTCCATGAGATGTCGCCGAGCATCGTCCAGTCCGTGCTCAGCTTCTGCATCGCGCTGATCACGAAGGTGTCCGGCACCTCGACGTCGGCTTCGACCGGCCCGTTCGGCGCTCCGGCGGCCATCGCGCCGTTGACCAGCGGGTTGCCGCTGTCAGGCCGCTCGAAGGTGACGTCACCGGACAGCTCGTGCTTGATCTTGGAGCGGTAGGACAGGCCGACGCGTGTCGAATCCGAAGGCTGGATCATCACGCCGACGTTCCAGCCCCACGAGAAATCGTCGGCCTTGACCTTGCCGACGCCCTCCAGACCCGGGAACACGCCGACCCCGCCCTGCGCCAGCAGGCCCGAGAAATTGACCGCGTTCGACAACTTGGCCTCGATCTTCTGGTAGCTGACACCGAAGCCGAGCGACACCATCGGATTCACCTGGTAGGCGAGCGACGGGTTGATGTTGTAGGTGGTGATCTCCGAGTTGATCGCCAGGAAGCGGCCGATGAAGTCGTCGTCGTATTCGGTCTTGAGGCCGAACGGCGCGCCCAGGCCGATACCGACCGCCAGCTTGTCGCTGAGCTTCATCGACACGTAGGCGTTGGGCACCAGCGCGATGCCGCCGGCATCGCCGCCGTCGCCGGTGCCGGTGCTGGTCAGCGCCGGCAGCGTGCTGCCGCGGTCGTCGCCGAACTCGAAGCCGATCCGCACCACGTCGAGGCCGCCGGAGATCTGGCGAGTGCCGGAGAGCCGGGTCATGCCCGCCGGGTTGAAGTAGATGGTGCTGGCGTTCTCGGCGACCGCCGCCGAGCCGGCGAACGAATTGGCTACCCCGCTGCCGTTCTGCTCGAGCAACTGGAAGCCCGCGCCATGGGCGCCGGCGGCCGCCAGCGCGATCGCTGCCGTCGGCAGCACTTTGACGATGACTGATCCTTGCATTTGCTGTGTCTCCTCAGGCAATCGGACGATATGTTGATGTTATAGCCGGCGGGCCGCAACAGCGGCCACCGGTTCCGTCCGCAATCCGGATCAGGGCAGCGGCGGCAGCAGCCGCTTCTCGCCCTTATCGTCCACCGCCACGTAGGTCAGCTGCGCTTCGGTGACCTTGACCACCACCGGGTTTTCGGGGTGGCGCTCCGCATACACCTCGACGTCGACGGTGACCGAGGTCCGCCCCTCGCGTGCCACGCAGGCATAGAAACTGACGATGTCGCCGACCGATACCGGCTGCTTGAACAAAAAGGAGTTGACCGCCACCGTGGCGACCCGGCCGCGGGCCCGCCGAACCGCAGGGATCGACCCCGCCACATCCACCTGGGCCATGATCCAGCCACCGAAGACATCTCCCATCGGGTTGGTGTCGGCGGGCATCGTCATCACCCGCAACGCCGCGTGAGCGCCCCGCGGCAGGCTGACCGGTACTTCCTGGCTCATGAATCACTGTTCTCCGTGTCGGAACTGTCGGAAGCGGCCCGCTGCGGGCCGCGCTGTTCGAGATAATGCATCGGCCCGCCGGCAAAGGGGGCAAAACCGGTGCCGAAGATCACGCCGGCATCGGCCAGGTCGGCATCCGCGACGACGCCCTCGGCCACGCAACGCCGGGCCGCCTGCAGCAGCGGCTCGACGATGCGCGCGGCGAGCCCTTCCGGCGCGGCGCCGGCCGCGCCCTTCTGGGCCTTGCCGTCGCTCCAGCGATAGAAGCCGCGCCCGGACTTGCGTCCCAGGTGCCCGTCCGTGACTAGCGCCTCGAGCTTGCGGGGCGGCTGCGCGGCGCCGGTCAGCGCCTTGCCGGCGGCCAGCGCGATGTCCAGCCCGACCGTGTCCACCAGCTCGATCGGCCCCATCGGCATGCCGAACTCCACCAGCGCCCTGTCCACCGTCTCCGCCGCGACGCCTTCATCGACGCAGCGCATGGCCTCCAGCATGTACGGGCCGAGCACCGCGTTGACCAGGAAGCCCGGCGCGCTGGCGACCGGCAGCGGCAGCTTGTCGATGCCGCGCACGAAGGCGGTGGCGCGGTCCAGCAGGGCCTGCTCGGTGGCCGCGCCGCGCACCACCTCGACCAGCGGCAGCTTCGCCACCGGGTTGAAGAAGTGGATGCCGACCAGGCGCGACGGCTGCGCAAGGGCCTCGGCGATGTCCTCGATGCGCAGGCTCGAGGTGTTGGTCGCGAGCAGCGCGTCGGGCTTCGCCCGTGCCTCGATGTCGGCGAGCAGCGCGCGCTTGGCGTCGAGGTCTTCGAAGATCGCCTCGATGATGACATCGGCGTGGCGCACGCCGTGGCCGCCCGGGTCGGCGATCAGGCGGTCCATAGCGAAACGCTGCTGCCGCCGGTCGCTGCGCAGCTTGCGGCCGAACAGCTTGGCAGCGCGGGCGACTGCCGGCGCGATGCGCTCGGCGGACTGGTCCTGCAGCGTGACGATCATGCCGCGCAGCGCGCACCACGCCGCGATGTCGCCGCCCATCACCCCGGCACCGACGACATGCACCCGCCGCACCGGGAAATCGACCGCCTTGCCGAAGCCCTTCAGGCGCTCCTGCAGGAAGAACACCCGGATCAGGTTGCGCGCGGTCGGCGAACTGACGATGCTCTCGAGGGACGACGCCTCGGCCGCCGGCACCGCCAGCGCATTGCCACCGAAGCGGTGCCAGATGTCGATGATCGCGTAGGGCGCCGGATAGTGCTGCTGGCGGGCGCGTCCGGCCAGGCGGCCGCGCGCCTTCTCGGCGACGAGGTGCTTCAGCGGCCCGTTCATCAGGCGCTGCGTCCACCCCGGGCGGTGGCGCGGGCGCCCCGACACCACCAGCAGGCGCGCGGCGTTGTCCATGATGCGCGGCGCCACGCACTCGTCCACCAGCCCCAGCCGCTTCGCCCGCCGGGCATCCACCGTGCGGCCGGTGAGCATCAGGTCGAGCGCCGCCGCCGGCCCGATCAGCGCCGGCAGGCGCAGCATGCCACCCCAGGCCGGCACGATGCCGATCATCACCTCCGGCAGCGCCATCCGGGTGCCGGGCTCGTCCACCGCGATCCGGTAGCGGCAGGCCAGCGCCAGCTCCAGGCCACCGCCCATGCAGTGACCGCGGATCAGCGCCAGCGTCGGATAGGGCAGCGCCGCGACGCGGTTGAACAGCTCCCAGCCCCGCGCCACCAGCCCGCGGGCATCCTCGCCGGACGCCAGGCGGGTGAATTCGTCGATGTCGGCACCGGCGATGAAGCCGGCCGCCTTCGCCGAGGCGATCACCAGCCCCTTCGGTCGCTCGCCGTCGAGGCGGTCGAGCAACCGCGCCAGCTCGTCGAGGGCCTCGGTGGACAAGGTGTTGGTCGATGCGCCCGCCCGGTCGAAGCGCAGCCAGGCCACGTCGTCGGCGTCGCGCCGGAGCTTCCAGTGGATGAACGGTTCGCTCACGGGGCGGATCTCCTGTCGCCGGCCTGCTGCCGACGGGTTGCGTCCTGGTAGCGCCGGGCCGTGGCGGCCGGCATGTCGGTACGAAGGAATCGGGTCATGCGCGCTCCACCAGCATCGCGCCGCCCTGGCCGCCGCCGATGCAGATCGCCGCGATGCCGCGGTGGCCGCCGCTGCGCTCCAGCACCTGCAGCAGATGCAGCACGATGCGCGCGCCGGACGCGCCCACCGGGTGGCCCTGGGCGATGGCGCCGCCGTCGACATTGAGCCGCGCCTCGTCGAGGCGACCGAGCGCCGCCGGGAGGCCCAGCTCGTCGCGGCAGTAGTCGTCGTCGGCCCAGGCCCGCAGGCAGGCGATCACCTGCGCGGCGAAGGCCTCGTTGATCTCCCAGGCGTCGAGGTCGTTCAGCCCCAGGCCGTGGCGCCGGAGGATAGGCGTGGCCGCATGCACCGGCCCCAGGCCCATCTGCTCCGGCGCCAGCCCGGCCCACTGGCTGTCGATGATGCGTGCCCGCGGCGCCAGCCCGAAGCGCGCCACCGCCGCTTCCGAGGCGAGCACCAGCCACGCCGCGCCGTCGGTGATCTGCGAGCTGTTGCCGGCGGTGACCTGGCCGTAGCGCTTGTCGAAGAAGGGCTTGAGCTTGGCCAGGCCCTCGGCGGTGGAGTCGTCGCGCACGCCGTCGTCGCAGCGGTGCAGCGTGCCGTCGTCTTCGATCAGCGGCGCCAGCTCGCCGTCGAAATGGCCGGCGTCGCGGGCCGCCGCGACCCGCTGGTGGCTGCGCGCCGCGAAGGCGTCCATGTCTTCGCGGCCGATGCCGAAGCGATAGGCGAGGTTCTCGGCGGTCTGGCCCATCAACTGGCCGACCACCGGATCGGTGAGGCCCTTCATGATGCCGATCACCGGTGCCAGCATTGCCGGCCGGAAGCGCCGGAGCAGGCCCAGCCGCTGGCCCGGGCGCCTGGCCGCATACCACGCCGACAGCCAGCGCACCATCGCATCCGAGAACAGCAGCGGCGCCCGCGACAGCGCATCGACGCCGCCGGCCAGCACCAGCTGCGAGCGGCCGGCCTGGATGTTGGCGATCGCCGAGTCGAGGGCCTGCATGCCGCTCGCGCAGTTGCGCATCACCGTCCACCCCGGCACCTTGCGGCCGCAGCCCATGCGCAGCGCCACCACGCGGCCGATGTTGACCTCGTCCGGCGACGGCGAGGCGCAGCCGAGGATGACCTCGTCGAGCTGCGCCGGCAGGAAGGGCTGGCGCGCCAGCAGGGCCGAGCCGGCGATGGTGGCGAGATCCGAAGCGGCGAACGGCCCCGGCTGGTTGCGTGCCTTCAGGAACGGCGTACGCAGGCCATCGACGATGTAGACCGGTGCATTCATCGCGTCGCCTCAGGCCGCCTGCCGGCGCTGCTGCCGGTCGCCGTCGGCGAGCTCCGCCAGCGCCTCGCGCAGGCCGAAATCGTACGGGAAGTCGTCGACACCGATGACGCGGTCGCGCAGCTCGCCTTTCTTCCGCATCAGCGCCAGTTCCTGCAGCGTGATGACGCCGGCCTCGGCCGCATCGGCATAGACGCCGTCGATGCCGTCGCCGATGTGCAGCTTCGCCGTTAAGCGGCCGTCGCGCAGTGCCTGCTTGACCCGCGCCTCGATCGGCTCGGCCTCGATGGTGGCGTACAGCGCCGCCTCCAGCGCGCCGACCGGGTCGTCCACGTCCTTGGTCAGGAAGACATCCGAGGTGAGGCGGTCGCGGGTCTCCGACGGCGCGATCAGCAGCCGCGCCACCTGGTGGCCGAGGGCGTCGGACGGCACCACGTAGGGCCGCCCCAGCGGGAACACCACCAGCCGGCGGATGACGAAGGCAAAGACGCGGTTCGGAAAATTGGCGATCACACCTTCGAACGCAAGCTGGATGCGGAACATGCAATCCCAGATCGCCCAGTGCATCAGCGGCGCATCCTCGGCCTGGCGACCCTCGGCCTCGAAGCGGCGCAGCGTGGCCGAGG
>JAGRGB010000212.1 GCA_020445745.1 Rhodocyclaceae bacterium
GAGTTCATGGTCCGCAACACCTACATCTACCCGCCGACGCCGTCGATGAAGATCATCGCCGACATCTTCGAGTACACGTCGACGCACATGCCGCGCTTCAACTCGATCTCGATCTCCGGCTATCACATCCAGGAGGCCGGCGCGAACCAGGCCATCGAGCTCGCCTTCACGCTGGCCGACGGCCTCGAGTACGTGCGCACCGGCATCGCCGCGGGGATGGACGTGGATACCTTCGCCGGCCGGCTGTCGTTCTTCTGGGCGGTGGGCATGAACTTCTACCTCGAGATCGCCAAGATGCGCGCCGGCCGCCTGCTGTGGTGGCGGATCATGAAGCAGTTCGAGCCGAAGAACGCCAAGTCGATGATGCTGCGCACCCACAGCCAGACCTCGGGATGGTCGCTGACCGAGCAGGATCCGTACAACAACGTCGTGCGCACGACGATCGAGGCGATGGCCGCGGTGTTCGGCGGCACCCAGTCGCTGCACACCAACGCCCTCGACGAGGCGATCGCGCTGCCGACCGAGTTCTCGGCGCGGATCGCCCGCAACACCCAGATCATCATTCAGGAAGAGACCCACATCTGCAGCGTCGTCGATCCGTGGGCCGGCTCCTACATGATGGAGCGGCTGACCCAGGACATGGCCGACACGGCCTGGGCCCTGATCGAGGAGATCGAGGCGATGGGCGGCATGACCAAGGCCGTCGAGTCGGGCTGGGCCAAGATGAAGGTCGAGGAGTGCGCCGCCGAGAAGCAGGCACGCATCGATTCGGGCAGGGACGTCATCGTCGGCGTCAACAAGTACAAGTTGGCCAAGGAAGACCCGATCGAGATCCTCGACATCGACAACCATGCGGTGCGCGAGGCCCAGGTCGCGCGTCTCGGCAAGATCCGCGCGACGCGCGACGCGGCAGCTGTCGAGCAGGCGCTGGCGGCGCTGACCGCCTGTGCCGAGGGCAAGGGCGGCAACCTGCTCGACCTGGCGGTCAAGGCGATCCGCCTGCGCGCCACCGTCGGCGAGGTGTCCGACGCGCTGGAGCAGATCTGGGGCCGTTACCGCGCCAATCCGCAAGCCGTTTCCGGAGTGTATGCCGCCGTGGTCGAGGGACAGGACGACTGGAAGGCCCTGAAGGGCGAGATCGAGGCCTTCGTTGCCGAGGAAGGGCGCCGCCCGCGGGTGATGATCGCCAAGCTGGGCCAGGACGGCCACGACCGTGGCGCCAAGGTGGTGGCCTCGGCCTTCGCCGACCTCGGCTTCGACATCGATGTCGGTCCGCTGTTCCAGACGCCCGAGGAGGCGGCCCGCCACGCCGTCGAGAATGACGTCCATGCCGTCGGCTGCTCCAGTCTGGCGGCCGGCCACAAGACGCTGGTGCCGGAAATCGTCAAGCACCTGAAGGCGATGGGCGCCGACGACATCATCGTCTTCGTCGGCGGGGTGATCCCGGCGCAGGACTACGACGCCCTCTACGCGGCCGGCGCCAAGGGCATCTTCGGTCCCGGCACGCCGATCCAGGCCTCGGCCCGCGAGGTGCTGAAGCAGATCCGGCTCGCCCGCGCCGCCTGACACCCGACCCGCAACCTCCGGCGGGTGCGCCCGGCGCGCGCCCGCCCCGAACCTGCCCGCGATGAACGCATTGCAGACCCCGCTCGTTGCCGAAGACCAGGCCCTCGTCGAGGGCGTGCTGGCCGGCCGGCTGCGCGCGCTGGCCAAGACCATCACGCTGATCGAGTCCCAGCGCGAGGACCACAAGCGGCGCGCCAAGGCGGTGCTCGAGGCGCTGCTGCCCCATTCCGGCAGGGCCATGCGACTGGGCATCTCGGGCGTGCCGGGGGTCGGCAAGTCCACCTTCATCGAGGCCCTCGGCCTGTATCTGATCGCGCGGGGCATGACGGTGGCGGTGCTGGCGGTGGACCCGAGTTCGAGCCTGACCGGTGGCTCGATCCTCGGCGACAAGACGCGCATGGAGCACCTCTCCCAGTCCACCTCGGCCTTCATCCGGCCGAGCCCGTCGGCCGGCAGCCTCGGTGGCGTCGCTGAAAAGACCCGCGAGGCGATGCTGGTCTGCGAAGCCTACGGTTTCGACGTGATCATCGTCGAGACCGTCGGCGTCGGCCAGTCGGAGACCGCGGTCGCCGGCATGACCGACATGTTCTGCCTGCTGCAGCTGCCCAACGCCGGCGACGACCTGCAGGCGATCAAGAAGGGGATCATGGAGATCGCCGACATGATCGTCGTGAACAAGGCCGACATCGATGCCCGCGCCGCCCAGCTGGCGAAGGCCCAGCTGAAGAGCGCGCTCCACCTGCTGCGACCGGCGAGCGCCAACTGGACGGTGCCGGTGCTGACCCTGTCGGCGCTGCAGCAGGACGGCGTCGCGGAGTTCTGGCAGCAGGTCGAGGCCTATCGCGAGGCGATGCAGGCCAGTGGCGAGTTCGAGGCCAAGCGCCGCCACCAGGCGCTGGCCTGGATGTGGGAGATGATCGACAGTGGGCTGCGGGCGCGGTTTCGTGGCCATCCGGAAGTGAAAAGGCAGCTTCCCGGGCTGCGCGAGGCGGTCGAGGAGGGCGCGACGACGCCCTCGGCGGCCGCCTGGCGACTGCTCGGCATGCTGAATTGAGGCCGGGGAGCTTCGTGCTTCCAACAGCAATCTAGAGCGACAGAAAAGGGACGATCCATGCAAGACATCATTCGCCGCCTCGAGGAGAAGCGCGAACGGGCCCGCCTCGGTGGCGGCCAGAAGCGCATCGACTCGCAACATGCGAAGGGCAAGCTCACCGCCCGCGAGCGCATCGAACTGCTGCTCGACGACAGCAGCTTCGAAGAGTGGGACATGTTCAAGGAACACCGATGCACCGACTTCGGCATGCAGGATGAGCATGTTCCGGGCGATGGCGTGGTGATCGGCTACGGCACCGTCAACGGTCGCCTGGTGTTCGTCTTCTCGCAGGATTTCACGGTGTTCGGCGGCTCGCTGTCCGAGACCCACGCCGAGAAGATCTGCAAGGTCATGGACCACGCGATGAAGGTCGGTGCGCCGGTGATCGGCCTGAACGATTCGGGCGGCGCCCGCATCCAGGAGGGCGTCGCGTCGCTGGGCGGCTACGCCGATGTCTTCCAGCGCAACGTCATGGCCTCCGGCGTCGTCCCGCAGATCTCGCTGATCATGGGCCCGTGCGCCGGCGGTGCGGTGTACAGCCCGGCAATGACCGACTTCATCTTCATGGTGAAGGATTCGTCATACATGTTCGTCACCGGCCCGGAAGTGGTGAAGACCGTCACCCACGAGGAAGTGACCGCCGAGCAGCTCGGCGGCGCGGTGACCCACAACACCAAGTCCGGCGTTGCCGACCTGGCCTTCGAGAACGATGTCGAGGCCTTGATGATGACCCGGCGGTTGATCAGCTTCCTGCCCGGCAACAACCGCGACAAGCCGCCCACGGTGCCGTGCATGGATCCCGCCGACCGCATCGAGAAATCGCTCGACACGCTGGTGCCGGACAACCCCAACGCCTCCTACGACATGAAGGAGCTGATCATCAAGATGGTCGATGATCACGACTTCTTCGAGCTGCAGCCCGACTACGCCAAGAACATCATCATCGGCCTCGCCCGCATGGAAGGCTCCACCGTCGGCATCGTCGCCAACCAGCCGCTGGTGCTGGCCGGCTGCCTCGATATCAAGAGCTCGATCAAGGCGGCCCGTTTCGTGCGCTTCTGCGACGCCTTCAACATTCCGGTGGTGACGCTGGTGGACGTGCCGGGCTTCATGCCGGGCACCAGCCAGGAATACGGCGGCATCATCAAGCACGGCGCCA
>JAGRGB010000213.1 GCA_020445745.1 Rhodocyclaceae bacterium
ATAATGTGTATTATGTAAACTCTGTGATTGGCCAGGGATGCGACATCCCGCGGTCGACGCTTGCACCGTGGCTGGCGCCTTGGGCGGCGTCCGTCCGCCAGTTGCCCTGCCGCGGCGTGTGACCGCCGACGAAGACCCGTGGCAGCGAACCGGGCGCAGGAGCCCCGTTGCCAGCGAACGCGACATCGAAGTCGCTCAGCCGGACGTTCTGCTCGTGACCTGCGAACCGCAGGGCATCGATGCCCGGCCAGGACGACGGGAAGGCGGTGAACGGGTGCCGTGGCAGGTCGTTCGAGATCGGGCTCGTGAAGCGGTCCATCGCCGCCCCCGCGCAGAGGGCTTCGATCGTGACGCTCGCCGGCTGCCCGCCCGACAACAGGCATTCACCGTGCACAGCGAACGAAGATTGTCTGCCCGGGCCGGCCACAGAATGCGCTGCCGGCGTGCACATCCGAGTCAACCGGTTCACAGGAATCAAGTGACGTCGTTCACTTGTCCGGCTGGCGTGCGGACGATGTAATGCGGATACCGCCCCTTGATCACCGGATCTCGCGATCGGGGCGATGGGCGCGACGCTCGAAGTCCGACGAATCGCAGCGCGACGAGGACGCCGGAACGCGAGACAGGCGTTCGGCGCATGGGCCTGGTCGAGGTCCGGGAGCCATCCACCCGGCACGTGAAGCTGCCCGGACAACAACTGTGACATATGCCGCGCGGCTCCGGTTGAAATGCCGTAGTCGCCATCTATAGTCCCAGCATGGCATGCGATTCGGTTGGGCCGTGGCTTGTACGGGTGCTGCGCTTGGTCGAGACCGTGTGCGTGCCGGAAGGTCTGCAACCGAGGGTCCGGCGCGGTGCCCGATGGTGGCCCGGTGCCGGCGCCCCATGGACGAGGAAGGATCATCATGCCTGCTGCATTGAGCTATCCCGGCGTCTATATCGAAGAGGTTCCCAGCGGTGTGCGCACCATCACCGGCGTCGCCACGTCGATCACCGCCTTCATCGGGCGTGCACTGCGCGGTCCGGTCGATCGACCGGTGCGGGTCCAGAGCTTCGCCGAGTTCAGCCGGATCTTCGGCGGCCTGTGGCAGCCGGCTACGCTCGGCTACTCGGTCAACCAGTTCTTCCAGCACGGCGGCAGCGATGCGCTGATCGTGCGGGTGTTCAACGGCGCGGCGACCGACACCGCGACACTCACGCTGCCGACCGCCACCGCCACGCTGGTGCTCGAGGCGGCGAGTCCCGGTGCCTGGGGCAGCGCGTTGCGGGTGGTCGTCGATCACGCGACCCGCGACGCGTCCGACACCCTGCTGTTCAACCTGCGCATCGCGGAACTCGACCGCCCGGGCGGCAGCACGGTGATCGCGTCCGAGCAGCATCGCAACGTCTCGGTCGATCCGGCCAGCCAGCGCTTCGTCGACACGGTGCTGAACGAGCAGTCGGCGCTGGTCAACGTGCGCACGTCGGCACCGGTGGACGAGAGCCCGAACGACGGCACGGTGACGATCGCCGCCGGCGACGGTTCGGCGATCGCGCCCAACACCCTCGGCGGCAACGGCAGCGCCATCACCAATACCCAGGTCGATGGCGACCGCGCTGCGCGCACCGGGATCTACGCGCTCGAGCACGCCGATCTCGTCAACCTGCTGTGCATCCCGCCGCTCGAACGCGAGGTCGACATCGCCGACGCCACCTGGGCGATCGCCGCCGCCTACTGCCAGGAACGGCGCGCGCTGCTGATCGTCGATCCGCCGTCCACCTGGACCGCGAGCCCCGCCACCGCGATCTCCACCGCCGAGGCGGGCGTCAATAGCCTGCGCGGCACGATCGGCAATGACGACGCGATCAACGCGGCTGTGTATTTCCCGCGCCTGCGCATGGCCGACGCGCTGTCGGAGAACCGCCTGGCCGACTTCGCACCGAGCGGCGCGGTCGCCGGCATCTTTGCCCGCACCGACGTCCAGCGCGGGGTGTGGAAGGCCCCCGCCGGGCTGGGCGCATCGTTCTCCGGTGTGCAGGGCCTGACCTACACGATGACCGACGCCCAGAACGGCGTGCTCAATCCGGTGGGACTGAACTGCATCCGCAGCTTCCCGGTGGCCGGCCACCTGGTGTGGGGGGCGCGCACGCTGGCGGGTGCCGACATGCTGGCGTCGGAATGGAAATACGTGCCGGTGCGCCGCTTCGCGCTGTTCGTCGAGGAGAGCCTCTACCGCGGCACCCAGTGGGTGGTCTTCGAGCCCAACGACGAGCCGCTGTGGGCGCAGATCCGGCTCAACATCGGCGCTTTCCTGCAGACCCTGTTCCGCCAGGGTGCGTTCCAGGGCGCCAGTCCGCGTGAGGCCTATTTCGTCAAGTGCGACGGCGAGACCACGACCCAGAACGACATCGACCGGGGCGTCGTGAACATCGTCGTCGGCTTCGCGCCCCTCAAACCGGCCGAGTTCGTCGTCATCAAGATCCAGCAGATGGCCGGCCAGGTCGAGCTCTGAACAAGGGGGATTCATGGCACAGTTCAGCGTCAATGCCCAGCGCTTCGATCCGTACAAGAACTTCAAGTTCCGGGTCAAGTGGGACGGCCGCTACGTGGCCGGCATCAGCAAGGTGGGTGCGCTCAAGCGCAGCACCGAACTGGTCGAGCACCGCGAGGGTGGCGATCCATCCACCTCGCGCAAGTCGCCGGGTCGCACCAAGTTCGACGCGATCACGCTCGAGCGCGGCGTCACCCACGACACCGAGTTCGAGAGATGGGCCAACAAGGTGTGGAATTTCGGCTCCGGCCTCGGCGCCGAGGTCTCGCTGCAGGATTTCCGCAAGGACATCATCATCGAGGTCTACAACGAGGCCGGTCAGCTGGCGCTGGCCTACAAGGTCTTTCGCTGCTGGGTGTCGGAATACCAGGCCACCGCGGACCTGGACGCCAATGCCAATGCGGTGCTGATCCAGACCATCAAGCTCGAGAACGAGGGCTGGGAGCGGGACTACGACGTCACCGAGCCCACCGAGCCGAGCTTCACCGAGCCGGCCTGAGACCATGGACAAGCCCTCTCCCGACCGCTGGCTGGCGGTTTGGGAGGCGGGCGCGCGGCGGCACCCGCTGGACCGTGCGCTGCTGCTGTTCGCGCTCGCTTCACCCGATACCCCGGTCGCCGAACTCGCCGATGCCCCGCTCGGCGAACGCAATGCGGCACTGATGGCCCTGCGCAGCGCCTGTTTCGGCGGGCGGCTGTCGGGCTGGTGCGGTTGCCCGGCGTGCGGCGAACGCATGTCGGTCGCGCTCACCTCGGGCGACCTGCCGCCGCCGCCCGCCGCAGACGGTCCGGTGGTGGTGGACGGCCACGGCTTCGCCCGGCCCACCAGCCGCCACCTGGCGATGCTGGCCGGCATCGACGATCCCGACGCTGCCGCCGACGCTCTGCTGGCGGCGTGTGCGCTGCACCCCGCGGCCCTGCCCGACGATCGCACCGCACTGCGTCGGGCGGTGGCCGTCGCGCTCGACGAGGCCGACCCCTGGGCCGACCTGTCGCTCGATCTCGTCTGTCCGGCCTGCGGCGACCAGCAGGCGACCGCGCTCGACATCGCCGCACTGCTGTGGGAGGAACTCGATGCCTACGCGGGCCGGCTGCTCGACGACGTCCATCAGCTGGCATGGGCCTACGGCTGGACCGAGGCCGAGATCCTGGCCCTCGGCGAGGCCCGCCGCGCCGCCTATCTTGCACGTACCAGCGGTGGCAGGAGGGTAGTCCAGTGAGCGACCTGTTCCAGCGCCTCGCCCGCCAGGTGATCGGCCCCGCGCCGCCGAGGCTGCGCGCCGACGCCGCCCTGCCCTTCGCGCCGCCACCGTCACCCGACGACGCGCCGCCGCCGCCATTGCGCGATGACGTCGCCGGGACGGCGCACGGTCGCGGCGATCCGCCCCGGCCTGCGGAGCGGCGGCACGCGCCGCAGCTGCCGACAGACGAGCGGGTTGCCACCGACAAGGCGCGCGCCGCGCCGACGATCGAGCACGCAGCGGCACCCACCGCGGCCGCCGCGACGCGCGAAGTGCCGGCCGTGGCGGAGCCCGCGCCGGCCGCGGTGCGAAACCCGCCGTTGCCCGGCGAGGGCTCGACGGCGGCGCCCGGCCGAGTCGACGGGCAGGCCCATCGACCCTCGGTGGCGGGCCTTGCAGCGCGGCTGCCGGACGCGCGTCGGATCGACGCGCCGGACGATCCAGGCAGGGCCGGCAACGAAGCGCCGGCGACGAACCCGGCGGTCGAACGGCATCCAGGACCACGGCCGTCTGCCCTGCCCGCTGCGCTGCTGGCGCCGGATCGACCGCCGCACCCCCCCGCCGGGCCGCAGTCCGGCGAGCCGGCATCACGCCAGGCCAGGACCCCGCAGCGCCGCGACCGGTTCGACGGTGCGAGCGCCGCCACCAGGACCGAAAACGAGGTCCATGTCCATATCGGTCGCATCGAAGTGACCGCGGTGCGCGACGCTCCCGCCACCAAGCCGCGCCGTGCGACGGGTCGCGCGCCGATGTCGCTCGATGAATACCTGGCGCGGCGACGGGAGGGGACATGAGCATTGCCGTGCAGCCACCGCGAGGACATCGCGTGACTTGGTCGCGGGAGCAGCGCTGCGCGTTGGCGAGGGCCGCACGATGAGCACCGCGCTCGCCATCGCCGGCGTCACCGCGGTGCTGCGCGACCGCCTCAACGACGGGCTGGTCAACCACAACGTCGCCGCCATCACCGGCAGCACGGTCAATGTCACAGTGATGGCGCCGGACCGGGTGGTGCCGCCGAACGGCACCGAGTCGTCCGGGCTGAACCTGTTCCTGTACCAGGTGACGGCCAATCCGGGCTGGCGCAACGAGGGCCTGCCGTCCCACGATGCGGGTGGCCGCCAGCGCCTGAGCAACCCGCCGCTGGCGCTCGATCTGCATTATCTGGTCTCGGCCTACAGCGAAGGCGACCTGCACGCCGAGATCCTGCTCGGCTACGCGATGCAGCTGATGCACGAGTTCCCGGTGATCAGCCGCGACATGATCCGCCGGGCGCTAAACCCGTCGCCGGACCTCGGCATCGTGCTGCCGTCGGCGTTGCAGGCGCTGGCCGAGTGCGGCCTCGCCGACCAGCTCGAACTGCTGCGCATCACCCCGGCGGCGCTCGACACCGAAGCGTCGTCGCGGCTGTGGACGGCGACCCAGGCGAGCCTGCGGCCGAGCGCCGCCTACCTGGTGTCGGTGGTGCTGATCGAGGCGCAACGGCCGACGCGACCGTCGCTGCCGGTGCTGACCCGCGGCGAGGTGGACCCGCTGTCGCTGCGCGATCGCGGCGTCGTCGTCAATCCGGACGTGCTGCCGCCGCTGCCGACGCTGACGGCGATCCTGCCGGACGGCGGGCAGCCGGTGATGCGCCTCGACGAGACGGTGGTGCTGTCCGGTCACCGGCTGGACGGCAGCGGCCGTGAGCTGCGGCTGGCCAACGACCGCTTCGACATCGAGGCGACCGTCGCTGCCGCCGGCGGCAGCGACCCGGCGCTGATCGAACTGGTGATCCCGGCGAGCCGTGCCGCCGATTTTCCGGTGGGGGTCTATCAGGTGTCGGCGCGCCTGGTGCCGGACGGCGAGACACAGGCCCGTGAGACCAACCGCCTCGGCGCGGCGCTGGCGCCGAACATCACCAACCTGCCCCAGAGCATCGCCCGGGTCGGCGGCACGGCCCAGCTCACCGTGCAGTTCACACCGCAGCTGCGGGCCGGCCAGCGGGCCAGCCTGTTGCTGGGCACCCGGGAGATCGCGCCGCAGCCCTACACCGCGCCGACCGCGAGCCTCGACTTCGTCATCGACGACGCCCCGAGCGGCGATTTCCCGACACGGCTGCGGATCGACGGCATCGACAGCCCGATCATCGACCGCGCCGCGACGCCGCCGCGCTTCCTCGACTTCACGGTGTCGATCACATGAACGCGCCCTGCCATGTCGACTGGAACACCGCCAACCAGCGCCTGCTGGTGGCCGAATTCGCGCTGTTGAGGGCGCTGCTCGGCGACGGCGACGAGCGGGCCTGCCGGCGCGTGCTCGACAAGGCCCGCGCGGCGCTTCCGGCACCGGCGGCGATCGACGTGGTGACGACTCAGTTCGGGCTGTCACGCTTCGAGCGCGCGCTGCTGCTGCTCGCCGCCGGCGTCGAGATGGATGGCCGGCTGGCGGCGAGCTGCGCGGTGGCCAGCGGGCACCGGGATGCGCCGTGGGCGAGCTTCGGCCTGGCGCTGGCGGCGCTGCCCGAGGCCCACTGGAGCGCGCTGACGCCGGTCGCGCCGCTGCGCCGCGAACGCCTGGTCGACGTGGACCCGGCGGCGAGCCTGAGCACTGCGCGGCTGCGCATCGACGAGCGCGTGCTGCACTACCTGGCCGGCCTCAACTACCTCGAGCCGCGGCTCGATCCGCTCGTCGAGCGGGTCGCCGGTCCCGGTCTGATGACCGCCGCCCACCGGCACCTGGCCCTGCGCCTGGCGGCGCGCCTGGAGCACGATGACGGGCGTCCGCAGCCGATCGTGCTGGAGGGTGACGATCCGCGTGGCCAGCGCGACGTGGCGGCGACCGTGGCGGCGGCGCTGGAAGCGTCGCTGTACGAGATCGCGTGCTCCGCGCTGCCGGTCGAGCGCGCGGCGGCGAGCGCGCTGGCGGCCTTGTGGCGGCGCGATGCGGCGCTGCTCGGCAGCGCCCTGCTGGTGCGCGACGACGTCGACGGCGAATCGCCGGCCCTGGTCCGTTTCCTCGAGGGTGTCGACGGCCTGGTGTTCGTCGCCGGTCGCCGGCCGGCCACCGGCGACCTGCCCTGCGAGCGATTCGAGATCGTGCGACCGGGCACCGCCGAGCGGCGAACGCTGTGGCGCGGCGCGCTGGCGGGACATGCAGCGCTGCTCGCCGAGGCGGTGGACACGCTGGCCGCCAACTACCGGCTCGGCGCCCATCGCATCGGCGAACTGGCCGCGGCCCTCGACCCCGGCGCCGAACCGGCGGCGAGCCTCGCGGGCCTGCACGAATCCTGTCGCAGCGCCGGCATCGATGCCGGTGCGCTGGCGCAACGGATCGCTGCCCGCGCCGGCTGGGACGAGCTGGTGCTGCCGCAGGCCCAGCGCCACAGCCTGCACCAGATCGAACTCCACGTTCGCCACCGCCTGGCGGTCTGGCACGACTGGGGATTCGCCGCGCTCAGCAGCCGCGGACTCGGCCTGGCGACGCTGTTCTGGGGTGATTCGGGCACCGGCAAGACGCTGGCGGCCGAAGTGCTGGCGAATGCGCTGCAGATGCCGCTCTACCGCATCGATCTGTCGGCGGTGGTCAGCAAGTACATCGGCGAGACCGAGAAGAATCTGCGCCAGGTGTTCGATGCCGCCGAGTCCCAGGGGGCGATCCTGCTGTTCGACGAAGCCGATGCGCTGTTCGGCAAGCGCAGCGAGGTGCGCGACAGCCACGACCGCTACGCCAACATCGAGGTCAGCTACCTGCTGCAGCGGATGGAGGCCTACCAGGGGCTGGCGATCCTGACCACCAATCACAAGTCCGCTCTCGACGCGGCGTTCAGCCGCCGGTTGCGCTTCGTGATCCATTTCCCATTCCCGGACCGCGGCCAGCGCGAAGCCATCTGGCAGGCCGTGTTCCCGCCCGAGACACCGCTCGACGGCATCGATTTCGCGCGCCTCGCGAATCTCGCGGTGGCCGGCGGCACGATCCGCAACATCGCGCTGGGCGCCGCCTTCATGGCCGCTGATGCCGGCACCCCGGTGACCATGGCGCTGCTTCGCCGCGCCGCCCACCTCGAGGCGGCCAAGCGCGACAAGCCGTTCTCCGACGCCGAGACCCGTGGCTGGGACGAGGCGCCGGGCGACGCAAGGAGGGTCCCGTGAGCCGCATCGTCCTTCACATCGACCGGCTGGTGCTCGACGGCATCGATCGTTGCGACGCCCGCGAGCTCGCCGAGGGGCTCGAGTCCGGGCTGCGCCGGCTGTTGGCGGATCCGGCGCTCGCCGACGCCCTGGCCGCCGACGCGGATCGTGTCGAGCTCGGGCGCCAGCAGCTCGGCGCGGCGGGTCCGCGCGCGGTGGGCAACAGCGTGGCCGGCGCGATCGTACGGAGGATCGCACGATGAACATGCGCATCGCCCTCGACCCGGCCGCGGCGGCGGGTCGCCGCTCCGATCCCGTGCAGGCCCATCGTTCCGATCCGCTCGAACGCGAGGCCGAGCGCAGCGCATCCCGGATATGCGCGGACGCCACGGCGCGGTGGCGGGAGGCGCCGTTGCCGCTGGCCGGCGCCGGCGCCGGAGCGCCGCTGGCGCGGGCTGCCGAGGCCGTCGTGTCGCGCGCCCTCGGCGGCGCCGGCGAGGCGCTCGACCGGACCACGCGGGGCGACATGGAGGCGCGCTTCGGCCACGACTTCGGCACGGTGCGCATCCATCGCGGCGCAGCGGCCAGTGCTTCCGCGCAGCAGCTCGGCGCGCGTGCCTTCACCCATGGCGAGCGCATCGTGTTCGGTGGCGGGCAGTTCGCGCCCGCCCACGCGTCGGGGCGCCGCCTGCTCGCCCACGAGCTCAGCCACGTCGTCCAGCAGCGCAACGGCGCGCAGCCGGTGATCCAGCGCGACGTCATCGACGACGTCCGCGACAAGCTCTCCTACGGCCTGATCGACTGGGCGATCACCGACGCCGAAGCCAACGACTCGCTGGCGCTGCTGGCGACGATCCCGGATGCCAACCTGCCGGCCGACCTGGCGCGGCTGGGCACCAAGTACGTCAGCCGCCTGCTCGACAACCTGCCCGATGCGGCCAAGAGCGGCGACGCCTACCAGCGCGTGATCGCGGCGCTGGGCAGCAGCGGCACGATGGACTACGTCGACGAGCAGCTGAGCTACGGGGTGTTCGACTGGGCGGTGACCAACGACGAAGTGGCGCGGGTGTTCAACGTGTTCACGAACCTGCCGGCGG
Source organism: Rhodocyclaceae bacterium (assembly GCA_020445745.1). GTDB lineage: Bacteria > Pseudomonadota > Gammaproteobacteria > Burkholderiales > Rhodocyclaceae > Cognatazoarcus. The sequence continues at coordinate 8,976 of JAGRGB010000213.1, forward strand.
GCGAGCGCGAACCGTTCCTGGTCGGACTCGAGAAGACCGGCAAGCTCGGACGCCTGTTCGACAACGCATCCTACGGCCAGATCACCATGCACCTCGGGCCGTGGATGAGCAGCCTGACCGCGGGGCGGCTGACCAAGGACCAGCGCAAGGTGATGAAGGCGCTGGTCAAGCACGGACCGACCGATCCGATCGACCTGCTGCGCCAGGCCACCCAGCTGCGCTACGACGTCACCGTCGCACCGAGCACCATCCCCGGCCGCAAGCCGGTGGCGTGGGACGCCAAGATGCTGCGCCAGACCTACCTCGCCCTCGACGACCTGCCGGATGCCCACGTCGCCCGCAACGCGATGCTGCAGCGCTTCGGCCAGTTCGAGAAGCCGAGCACGACGCTCGCCAACGGCGAGACGGTGATCACCGCCGGCACCTACTACGAGCCGCAAACCGAACTGGCGGTCAACGTCAAGAAGGAAGGCGACGTCGCCTCGACGCTGATCCACGAGACCGGCCACGCGGTGGACGCCCAGATGGGCTGGAGCACCGGCCCCGAGCCGGCCAAGCCGAAGCGCGGCGGCTGGAAGGAGTATGCCGGCCACGGCACCTGCGCCCACGAGATGGTCGACGACGCCAACGCCGGCATCAAGTCGAAGCTGAACGCCGCCCAGCGCACCGACGTCGAGAACGACATGGTCGCGGCGATGGGCAACCGCAGCGCCGCCTCGTTGAAGCGCGACATTCGCGGCCATGCCTGGTTTGCCGGGCTGGCGCGGGCGGACAAGGGCGAGGTGCTCGACGACCCGGCGCTGGAGGCGCTGCCGATCGGTCTCGAGAAGCCGTGGTTCACGGCGGCCGGTGGCGGCAAGCATCTCGGCGATCACGTCTACCAGGAGAGCTACCAGCCCACCTGGGTGCGCTACCGCCACGAGGCGCGCAACCGCCTGCTGACGAAATATCAGTTCCGTGACGCCGGCGAGTGGTTCGCCGAATGCTACGAGGCGTATTACGACCCGGGCAACAAGGTCAAGGGCGATCGCCTGAACAAGGTCGATCCCGACACCAAGACCTACTTCGACAACAACGTCGACACGCTGGCCACCAGCCGATGAGGAAGCCGATGGACATCGCCTCCGCCCCGACCACCGCCGACGCCGCCCTGCGCGCCCATGTCGTCGCCCGGGCGGGCGAGCTCGGCGGCGTGCCCCCAGCCGCGGCGATCGACATCGACTGCCCGCCGCTGCCGACGCCACCCGGCACGTCGCTGTTCCGGGCCGCCTGGCAGGACGCCGAAGGCGAACGGGCGCTGACCGGCCTTGTCGCCGGCGAGCGCATCGTCAGCCACACGCTGGATGCGATCGCCGCTTGGTTCGATGGCTGGCGCACCGATGCGGTCGTGCTCCCCGACGCGGACGCCGCGGCCCGCGCCTGCGCCTTCCTGCTCGACGCCGATCGACGCCATCGCCTGGTGCTGGCGGCGGGTGATCCGGCGGCGGCGCAACTGGCGCCCGCCTACCGGGGCCGCGGCGGCGGCCTGCCGCTGGAGTTTCACTGGCGCGATCGGCACGGCCGGCTGGCCTGCGTGCGGATCGCGGCCGGCGCCGACGGGCGCTGGCGCTACGACATCCACCCGGTCGTCCACGGGCACCGCGGCGATCGGCGTGGCATCGCTGGAGGAGAGGGAAGATGAACTACACATATCGAGGTGGCAAGAAACTGATGCTCGACAAGCGGCCCGACCAGTTCGTGGCCAGGGCACTGCCGGACGACCTGCGTACCCGGGGCATCGCGGCCGATGCCGAGCAGGTGTCGTCGGCGTCGTCGCGGGTCACCGCTTCGCCGGCCCAGCTCGAAACGCTGATGGCCCAGTCGCGCGCGCTGGCGCCAACCCACCACGCCTACACCGTGGCCGATTCGGGCCAGGACTTCCTGATCACCGACCGCGTCTTCGTCACCTTCCGCGACGACCTGCCGGCCGAGGAGGTCGCCGCCTTCGCCGGGCGCTACGGCCTGATCCAGCGGGAGCGCTACTCGCCGCGCGAGTACCTGTTCCAGCTCAGCAACCACACCGGCATCAACCCGGTGAAGCTGGTGGTCCGCCTGAGCGAGGACGAACCGCTGGTGGAGATGGCCGAGAACGACCTCAACTACGTAGTCGCCAAGCAGGCCTTCGTGCCGCCGACCGACCCCGAGTACCGGGGCCAGTGGCACCTGCACGGCCATGTCAGCCATCCGGAGGTGGACCCGCGGGCGAACGCGCGCTGCGAAGCGGCCTGGCGCCTGCTCGACGGCTTCGGCGACGCGGGCATCGTGGTCGGTGTCACCGACGACGGCTGCAAGCTGGACCACTCCGACTTCGACTCGCCCGGCAAGTTCGCCGCCTGGGGCTATTTCCGCGGCACGCGGCTGGTGACCAGCAACGACGCCGACGCCGAGCCGGCCGGGATGTACCAGGCCGGCGCCAACCACGGCACCTCGTGCGCCGGCGTGATCGCCGGCGAGTCCGACGCGCGGCTGGTGGTCGGTGCCGCGCCCGGTTGCCGCCTGCTGCCGGTCAAGTGGGAATCCCAGGGCCCGTCGCTGCTGATCAACGACTCGAAGATGCTGTCCGCGCTCGGCTTCGTCGCCGACAAGGTGGACATCCTGTCCAACTCCTGGGGTGCGGTGCCGGTGTTCCTGTTCGCCGGCCCGGTGATCAACCGCATCCGCCAGCTCGCTGTCGACGGCGGGCGTCGGCGCAGCGGCATCCTGTTCCTGTGGGCGGCCGGCAACGACAACTGCCCGATCCTGCACGACGCCACGGTGGACGTGCCCTACACCCATGGCTGGCAGGAGGTCGCCGGGGGCTGGCAATGGGCTGGGCCGAGCACCACCCGCCACTTCGACAACAACCTGGTGGACATCCCCGGCGTGATGCATGTCGCCGCGCTGGCCAGCACCGCGCGGCGCAGCCACTACTCGAACTACGGCACCGGCATCGACCTGTGCGCGCCCTCGTCCAACAGCCACGCCTATTTCCGGATGACGGTGGCGGGCCTCGGCATCACCACCGCGACCGGAGCGTCCGGCGGGCTGACCCACGAGTTCGGCGGCACCTCCAGCGCGACGCCGCTGGTGGCCGGCATCGCCGCGCTGGTGCTGTCGGCCAATCCGGGCCTGTCGGCGCTCGAGCTCGCGTCCGTGCTGCGCCGTACCGCGGCGAAGGACCTGGACACCACGCCCTATCCGCGAACACCACCCGCCGACTTCGATCGGGACACCCGCTGGGACGTGTCGCCGGCGGCGCCGTTCGACGACGGCCGGTTCCAGGACCTCGGCCTGGCCGACGGCAGCTGGAGCCCGTGGTTCGGCCACGGCCGTGTGGACGCCGAGCAGGCGGTGGCGTTCGCGAAGGGCCAGGTGGCGCCACCGGTCGAGCTGGGCGACCTGTTCGCGTCGAACCCCGGCAGCCGGATCCCGGACAATCGCGAAGGCGGCATCCGCGATCGCATCACGGTGGCGAGGAGCGGCCGCCTGGACTTCATCCAGGTTTCGGTGGACATCCGCCATAGCTATGTCGGCGACCTGGTGGTGACGCTGATCGCCCCGTCCGGCCGACAGGCCGTGCTGCACCAGCGCGCCGGTGGCGGCCGCGACGACCTCGCCCAGACCTGGGACAGCAGCTCGCTGGCCGCGCTGCGAGCCTTCGACGGCGAGCGCGCCGACGGCGAGTGGATGCTGTGGGTGCAGGACCTGGCGGCGGCCGACGTCGGGCGCCTCGAATCGTGGTCGCTGCGCCTCGGCATCGCCGCGCTGCCGCCGCAGGTCGATGCCGAGGAGGCGCCGGGCGTGATGATTCCGGACAACCAGCCGGCCGGCATCGAGCGCGTGCTGCGGTTCACGGAGGCCGGCACCCTCGCCGCGATCGGTGTCGAGGTGGACATCAGCCACAGCTACATCGGCGATCTGCGGGTAAGCCTGGCGTCGCCGGCCGGCACCGAGGTCGTGCTCCACGGGCGCACCGGCGGCAGCACCGACAACCTGCAGGCGAGCTGGGATTCCGACACCGTCGCGGCGCTCGCCGCGTTCCATGGCGAAGCCGTCGCCGGCGACTGGGCCCTGCGGGTGCAGGATCTGGCCGCCCGCGACGTCGGCAAGCTCAACCGCTGGCGGCTGTCCTGCCGCCTGCAGCCGGCCGCCGTCACCGCCAAGCCGCGCAAGGCGCAGAAGGGCAAGGCCGCCGCCGGCAAGGCCAAGCCGAAGAGCAAGGCCGCCACCAGCCGGAGCGCGGCACGATGAGCACCGCCGCCCGCCGAACGGCGCGGCCGGACACGGCCGGCCCCGGCCGGTCGCGCGGCGAGCGGGAGCGGCGGTGAGCACCTTCCCCAACTCGCCCCGCCTGGTCAAGGCCGGCCTGGTGCTGATCGACCCGCAGTCGGCCCAGGTGCGCCGGGTGATCGCGCTGCAGTACAACCCGGACAGCCTGACCCGGAGCCTGCAGGTCCAGGGCACCGGCGACGCCGCCGAGCGCTCCGAGGCGCTGCGCCTGAAGGGGCCGGCGGTCGAGTCGATCAAGCTCGAGGCCGAGATCGACGCCGCCGACCAGCTCGAATTCCCGGACCAGCACCGGGTCGCGGTCGAGGTCGGCGTCGCCCCGCAACTGGCGGTGCTCGAGGCGCTGGTCAATCCCGCGGCGGCCGATCTGCTGGCCGGCAAGGCGCTGGCCGCCGCCGGCACGCTGGAGATCGCGCCGATGGAGTCGGCGCTGGTGCTGCTGGTGTGGGGTGCCCAGCGCATCGCGCCGGTGCGGGTCACCGACTTCTCGATCACCGAGGAGGCCTTCGACCCGGCGCTGAACCCGATCCGCGCCAAGGTCAGCCTCGGCCTGCGGGTGCTGTCGGTGGACGACCTCGGTTTCGATCACAAGGGCGGCGCGCTGTTCATGGCGTATCTGCAATCCCGCGAGAAGCTGGCCGCGCGTGCCGCGACGGTCGGCTTCGATGCCCTCGGCATCGGTGGCATCCCGTGAGCGCGCCCACCACAGCGGCCGCCGCATCGATCGGCTCGCCATCGGCGCGGCTACCGGGCAGCGACAAGGAGGACGGGCGATGACCGATCCGCTCAAGGCATTCCTGCAGGCGACCGCGCTGGACACCCCCGCGTTCGCCGCCGACAGCCGCTACCACGGCCTCGACATCGCCCAATGGACGCGGCCCGACGGCGAGGCGGTGCCCTACGTGCGCCGACGATTCGTGCCGCCGCCGGAGCGCTTCGCGACCTTCGCCGAACATCGGGTGGCCAGCGGCGACCGTGTGGACAACCTGGCGGCGAAATATCTCGGCGATCCGCAGCAGTACTGGCGCATCTGCGACGCCAACGGGGCGATCCGCCCGGACGAGCTGGTGGACAGCCCGGGCCGCCGGCTGCTGATCGGCGTGCCCGAGGGCAGCCGCGGAGGCCGGGATGGCTAGCGGGCCGCTGCATCTGACGGTGCTGATCGGGCCGGTGGTGCCGATGGCGGTGCCGGCGCTGCTGATCGACGCCCTCGACGAGGCCACGGTGACCCACGCCGCCGGCGCGGTCAGCGGCTTCCAGCTGCGTTTCCGGGTCAGCAGCAAGTCGCAGCTGAACACCCTGTTCCTGATCACCGTCGGCCAGAACGCCTCGCTCGGCACGCCGCCGCTGCGGGTGGTGCTGATCGTCACGCTGGGCGGCCGCCCGCAGCCGCTGTTCGACGGCGTCGTCACCAACGTCGAGGTGCAGACCGGGGAGAACGGACAGCCGGGCAGCATCACCGTCACCGGCGAGGACCTGACCCGGGTGATGGACCTGATCGATTTCTCCGGCACGCCCTACCCGGCGATGCCGATCGAGGCACGCGTCGCGCTGATCTGCGGCAAGTATGCGGCCTTCGGCATCATCCCGCTGCCGGTGCCGCCCCTGTTCCCAGACGTGCCGATCCCGGTCGAGCGCATCCCCGCGCAGCAGGGCACCGACCTGGCCTACCTGCGCCAGCTCGCCGACGAGGTCGGCCACGTCTTCTACATCGAGCCCGGCGAGGCGCCACTGACCAACATCGCCTACTTCGGCCCGGAGATCAAGGTCGGGCCGCCACAGCCGGCGCTCAACATCGACATGGACGCCCACACCAACGTCGAGTCGCTGAACTTCAGTTTCGATCCGGGCAAGGGGGTGCTGCCGGTGGTGTTCATCCAGAACCCGCTGACCCGGGCGCCGATCCCGATCCCGATCCCCGACCTCAATCCGCTGCAGCCGCCGCTGGGCGTGCTGCCTGCGCCGATCGCGCGGCTCAAGATGATGAAGGACACGGCCAAGATGAATGCCATGCAGGCGATCTCGAAGGGGCTGGCCGAGGCCGGCAAGTCGCAGGACGCGGTCACCGCCAGCGGCAGCCTCGACGTGCTGCGCTACGGCCGGCTGCTGAAGGCGCGCCGGCTGGTCGGCGTGCGCGGCGCCGGCATCGCCTACGACGGGCTCTACTACGTCGCCAGCGTCACCAGCACGATCCGGCGCGGCGAGTTCCGGCAGAGCTTCAGCCTGACCCGCAACGGCCTGATCTCGATCACGCCGACGGTGCCGGCATGAGGAGGCGGTGCCCATGAGCGAAAAATACTTCGGCAAGTACCGCGGCGTGGTGCTCAACAACGTCGACCCGATGCAGCAGGGCCGGCTGCAGGTGCAGGTGCCCGACGTCGCCGGGCTGGTGCCGGCGAGCTGGGCGATGCCCTGCGTGCCGCTGGCGGGCCTGCAGAACGGCATGGTGGCGCTGCCGGTGATCGGCTCCGGGGTGTGGATCGAGTTCGAGCAGGGCAACCCCGACCATCCGATCTGGGTCGGCTGCTTCTGGGGCAGCGCCGCCGAGGTACCGGCCCTGGCCCGCGCGACGCCGCCGGGCACGGCCGCGATCACGCTGCAGACGCCGCTGCAGAACGGCCTGACGATATCGGATCTGCCGGGCCCGTCGGGCGGCATCATGCTGAAGAGCGCCGGCGGCGCGACGCTGATCGTCAACGACACCGGCATCTACATCCAGAACGGCCGCGGTGCCGCGATCACCCTGGTCGGGCCGACCGTGGACGTCAATGCCGGCGCCCTGACGGTGGTGTAGGCGGAGCGAGGAGAAACGATCATGCCCGGTCCCCTGCTCCACCTCGGCGCCACCGTGATGTGCAGCCACGGCGGCAGCGCGACGCCCACCGCGCCGAACCCGAGGGTGCTGGTCGGTGGCCAGCCGACCGCGGTGATCAGCGCGCCGTGGGTGGTGGCCGGCTGTCCGTTCAACGTCTCCGGCAGCCCGGTGCCCTGCGTCACCGGGCAATGGGTCACCGCAGCCTTGCGGCTCAGCTCGGGCGGCCAGCCGCTGGTGCTGATGGACAGCCAGTCGGTGTGCACCCCGAACGGCACGCCGATGATGCCGGTGCAGGCCCAGACGCGGGTGATCGGGAGCTGAGCATGAACACACGGGTGCATTTCCCCTTCCAGTTCGACGGCCGCGGCCGGACCCGCGACGACGACGAGGATCTGTGGATCCGCGGCCTGATCGAGCAGGTGCTGTTCACCGCGCCGGGCGAACGGGTGATGCGGCCGGATTTCGGCAGCGGGCTGCGGGAATTGGTATTTGCACCAAACAGCCCGGAGCTGGCGGCGACCACCCAGTTCCTGGTCCAGGGCGCGCTGCAGCAGTGGCTGGCCGACCTGATCACGGTCGAGGCGGTCAAGGTCTCGGCCGAGGATTCCCGGCTGTCGGTCAGCGTCCAGTACGTCGTGCGGCGCACCGACATGCGCCGCGTCGAACGCTTCGTGCGAGGGGGTGGCGGATGATCTACCGTTGTTGCGACGAGCATCGCCGCGCGCGAGTGGACGCCCACCCGCTGCTCAACGGCATCGACTGGCTCGAAGTGCTGGATGCCGACGCGCCGGCCGGCAGCCCACGCCAGCAGACCCTGCTGCTGCGGCTGCTGAAGGCGGTGCCGCCGGCGCTGGCCGTCGACAACCTGCGCATCGAGGGCGGCGAACGCATCCGCGGCATCGGCATCGAGTGGATCGCGCCGGCCGCTTCGCCGCCGCCCCAGGCGAGCGCCGTCGAGGCTGCGCTGTTCGCCGCGCTGCCCGAGGCCGACCACGTGCTGGTGGTGCGTACCGACCAGGCCGGTGACCACTCGACCTACACGCTGCGCCTGACCGCGGCCGGCAGCGACACGCTGCCCCCCGGTGATTTCGATCCGCGGCTGTCCGCCGTCGACTTCGCGTTCAAGGTCGAGTGCCCCAGCGACTTCGACTGCGCGCCACGGCGCGACTGCCCGAGCGGGCCCTCGCCCCAGCCCGATCTCAACTATCTCGCGCGCGACTACGAGAGCCTGCGCCGGCTGGTGATCGACCGGCTGTCCACGCTGATGCCCGGCTGGTCCGACCGCAGCCCGGCCGACCTGGCGACCACCCTGGCCGAATGGATCGCCTACGTCGGCGATCTCCAGCACTACCAGCTCGACGCCGTCGCCAGCGAGGCCTACCTCGCCACCGCCCGCCGTCGCACCAGCCTGCGCCGCCATGCGCTGCTGGTCGATTACTTCCTGCACGAAGGCTGCAACGCCCGCGCCTGGCTGCAATTGACGGTCAGCGGCGGGCCGGTCGCGCTGCCGGCGGGGATCCGCTTCCTGACCCGGGTGCCCGGCGTGCCGGCGCGCATCACGCCGGACTCGGCGGAGGAGCGCAGCGCGCTGGCGGCGGCGCCGCAGGTGTTCGAACCGATGCACGGGGCGACCCTGCGCGAGGCCCACAACCGCTTCGAATTCCATACCTGGAGCGACGAGCGCTGCTGCCTGCCGGCCGGCGCCACCGGCGCGACCCTGGCAGGCAGTCATGCGAATCTGGCTCCCGGCGACGTGATCATCCTCGAGGAGGCCTTCGGCCCGCTGACCGGCATCGCCGGCGACGCCGACCCCGCCCACCGTCATGTCGTGCGCCTGACCGAAGTGGCGCCCGGCACCGATCCGCTCGACGGCACCGAGATCACCGACATCACCTGGCACCCCGACGACGCCCTGCCCTTCCCGCTGTGCATCTCCAGCGTCACCGACGACGCCCATGGCAGCCGGCCGATAGACGGCGTCAGCATTGCGCGCGGCAACGTCGTGCTGGTCGACCACGGCCGCAGCCTCGACGAAGCCCTCGGCGAGGTGCCGGCGGCGCGGCTCGCCTGGCCGCCGGCCGACGATGGCGGCTGCGACCGCGCTGCGCCCGAACCGCTGCCGCCGCGCTTCCGCCCGCAACTCGGCGACGGACCGCTGACCCGCCAGGGTACGGTCATCCGCCGCGTGGTCGAGCATGGCGCGGCCCGCAGCGAAAGGGTGCCGTTCGACGCGATGGCGTCCGCCACGGCCGCGATGCGGTGGCGAAGCGCCGACGCGCTGCCGGCGATCACGCTGGAGAGCCGCCAGGGCTCGCTGGTGGAGGCCTGGTCGGCGCGCCGCGACCTGCTGGACAGCCGCGGCAGCGACACCCATTTCGTCGTCGAGACCGAACACGACGGCAGCGTGCGGCTGCGTTTCGGTGACGACGTCCATGGCCGCCGCCCCGACCGCGGCACCACCTTCAGCGCCCGCTATCGGGTCGGCAACGGGGCGGAGGGCAACGTCGGCGCCGCAGCGATCGCCCACGCGATCACCGCCGAGGCGGCGATCGCGGCGGTCGCCAATCCGCTGCCGGCCGCCGGCGGCGTGGCGCCGGAGTCTGCCGCGCAGCTTCGCCGGCGCGCGCCCCAGGCCTTCCGCACCCAGCAGCGGGCGGTCACGCCGGCCGACTACGCCGAGGTCACCGAGCGCCTCGACGGCGTGCAGCGCGCGGCGGCCGGCCTGCGCTGGACCGGCAGCTGGCACACGGTCTTCGTCACCGTCGATCGCGTCGGCGGGCGGCCGGTGGACGAAGCGTTCGCGGCGGACACGGTCGCGACCCTCGACCGCTACCGCATGGCCGGCCACGACGTCGTCCTGCGCGAGCCGGTGCACGTGTCGCTGGAGATCGACTTGCTGGTCTGCGTCGACGACGGCCACTTCCGCAGCGACGTGCGGCGCGGGCTGCGCGACGCGCTGTCGAGCGGCGTGCGGGCCGACGGCACCCCGGGCCTCTTCCACCCGGACAATTTCAGCTTCGGCCAGACCGTATACCTGAGCCCGCTGTACGCCGCGGCGCGGCGCGTGCCCGGCGTCGTGTCGGTGCAGGTGACCCGCTTCGGGCGCCAGGGCGACGACGATCCCAAGCCGCTGGCCGACGGCGCCCTCGGCCTCGGCACGCTGGAGATCGCGCGGCTCGACAACGACCCGAACTTTCCCGAACACGGCGTGCTGCGCCTCGATCTGCACGGAGGCAAATGATGGCCGGCAAATCGACACCCGACTGCGGCTGCTGCACCGGCGTCGATGCGGTGACGCCGCGCCGCACCGACAACCCGCCGGACCAGCCGGCGATCGGCTATCGCGCCGGCCGCCACGGCGACTTCCTCGAATCGATCCGTGCACGCCTGTCCTCGTCCGGCCACCCGGCGCTGGCGCGGCTGTCGACGCGCGAGACCGACGACTTCACGCTGGCGCTGTCGGACGCGCTGGCCGCCAGCCTCGACGTGCTCGCCTTCTACACCGAGCGCTACGCCAACGAGCACTACCTCGGCACCGCCGTCGAGCGGCTGTCGGTGATCGAGCTGGCACGGCTGATCGGCTACCGGGCGGCGCCCGGGGTGGCGGCGTCGACCCATCTCGCGTTCACGCTGCAGGCGGTGCCGGGGGCGGCGCCGACGCCGATCACGATCCCGGTCGGCACCCGGGTGCAGAGCGTACCCGGCCAGGACGAGCAGGCCCAGACCTTCGAGACCGTCGCGGCGGTGCCGGCGAGGGCCGGCTGGAACGCGCTGTCGGCCCAGCAGTCGCAGCCGCGGCTCCTTGCTGCCGGGGCGACGGCGCTGTGGCTGGCCGGCATCGACAGCGGTCTCGATGCGGGTGATCGCATCGCCATCATCGGTGCCCGGCAGGAGACCGACCCGGCCGGCCTGCACTGGGCAACGCGGGTGATCGACACGGTGTCGCGCGATGCGGCACGGGGCCTGACGCGCCTCTCGTGGCAGGCGCCGCTGGGCAGCAGCGAGCCCTTCGACGTCGCCGCCGACGAGCCGCGGCGGGTGGTCGCGCTCGCCAGGCGCGCCGCGGTGTTCGGCGCCAACGCGCCGGACTGGCGCGCCCTGTCGGCGCAGATCAAGGCCGACTATATCGGCCTCGCTTCGCCCGACGACCTGAAGCGCCCGGGCGACACCGAGGAGTGGCCGGAGTTCACAGTGCTGGCACCGGCCTACCCCGAGCGCCGCCAGTCGGCCGCCGCGGTATTCACCGAGCACCTGCCGGCCACCGTGCTGGAGATCGCCGGCGCCGCCAACGGCGCCGCCCAGGCGGCGGGTGCCAACGCCCTGTCCCAGGCGGCCAGCGCCAGCGCCGGCGTGATCGCCGCCGCCGGCCGGGTCGCCGGGGACGCCCTCGGCCTCGCGCGGCAGAGCGCCGCGGGCCTCACCGAGGTCGCCCGCCTCGCCACCGACGAAGTGCTGCAGCAGGTGCGCAGCCTGGTCCATGGCCAGGGCGTGGCGCTGCAGGCGCTGCAGCTCGGCGCCGGGCAACTGGTCAGCCACGGCGCCTTCGATGCGGCCCGGCAGGTGATCGGCGACCGCATCGCGTCGCTGCCCGGGCGCGTCGCCGCGCTGGTCGAAGACGGACTCACCGAGCCGCTGGCGCTGGCCCAGGCGGTGCTCGACGAGCTCGAACAGAGCTGGGACCAGGGCGTGCCCGAGGCGCTGCTGCCGAACCTGCAGCCGGTGTGGGACGAGGCGGTCGCGGCGGTCAGCGCGACGATCGGCTCGGTGAGCAACGAAGTGCACGACGCGGCGATCAATCCGGTGGGCTGGCTCGGCGCGAACGTGAACGCCGAGCAGGCCGCCTCGGCAGCGCTGAACCGGGTGGCGACGCGCCTCGACGAGGTCGAGGCGACGATGCCTGCCGACAGCGAGGCGCCCGCCGAGATCGTGCGCGACGTCGTCGACAAGCTGCGGCAGGCGATCGGCGCCGAGCTGTCGGACGACCAGTTCACCGACCTGCTGAACCTGTCCGGCGCGGTCGGCACCGTGCAGCAATGGACCGGCTCGCTGTTCTCGGCCGGTGGCGAGTTCGGCGCCTCGCTGGTGCGCCTGCAGCAGAACCTGATGGGCTCCGCCAGCAACGTCGTCGCCCGCCTCGGCCAGGACGTCGCCCGCATTGCCGAGCAGACCCGCGCCGGCGTCGTCGGCAGTGCCGCGCTGATCAATCCGCAGGCCGCGGTGCAGGCACTGGCCGACGGCGCCGATGCGCTGGGCGAGCACACCGTCGCGGCCGGCGCGGCGGCGATGCAGGCCGCAGCCGCCGGCGACCTTGCGGCGCTGGTCACCGCCGGCGTCACCATCGCCGCTGCGCTGCCGCCGCCGTTGGCACCGACCACCCCGCAACAGATGGCCGAGATCGCCCGCTTCTGCGCCGCCTACGGCGTCGCCCGGGCAGGTGGCACGCCGCTCGCCGAGCCGCCGGCCGGCTCGGCGCTGGCCCAGGTCAAGGCGGCCCTGCCGGGCGCGCTGAATTCGCCCTTCGCGCCGCCCGAGGGGCTGCTGGAAATCGCCGGCGACACCGCCGAGCTGGCCGATGCCCCCCTCACCGGCGCCCAGGCCGCCTACCAGCACATCGTCGCCGAGGTGGACCGCGCGCTGGCCGGCCGCATCGTCGTCGTGACCGGCCGAAGGGCACCGCTGGTGCGCGATCCCGACCGCATCGACCTCCATCCGGCCGACGACGCCGTGACCGCCGGCGGCTGGGCGCTGCTGTCGGTGCCGGGCCATCGGACCCTGTACCGGATCGCCGAGGCCTATGGCGCGAGCCGCGCCGAATACCTGCTGTCCGGCCAGACCACCCGCCTGCGGCTCGCAGGACGGCTGCCCGGCGGCCGCCTGCCGGGGGAATTCGAGGATGCGGTGCGCAGCCTCGCGGTGCATCTGGGCGGCGAGGAGCTGCCGCTGGCCGAGGAACCGCTCGATCATCCGGTGTATGGCGACGCGATCGCGCTCGATGCCCATGTCGCGGGACTCTCGGCGGGCCAGGCGATCGCGCTGCGCGGGCCGCGTGCGCGGCTCGCGGTGGCCCGCGGTGCCGGCGGGCTGGCGATGCGCAGCGGCGATGGCAGCACTCGAACACTCGCCGAGGGCGACGTGCTGGCGCTGACAGCCGCTCCGGAGCGCCTGCAGCGCGGCCGAGCGCGGTATCTCGCGCCCGCCGCCTTTGCCGTCGCGATCGGCGCGGCCGGCATCCGCCTGCGCCTCGCGGTCGAGGACCGCGACGGCGCCACCGGCACCCTCGAATGCCGTGGCGACGAGATCGTGCTCGCGGCGGCCACCGACGACGATGCCCGCGTCGCCGAGATCGCCTTCCTCGCCGGCCAGGACGCGATCGCCGACGACCGCGACCGCAGCCACCTGGCGCTGGCCGACGCCACCCGTCACGTCTATGACCGACGGGCCCTGTCGATCAACGCCAACGTCGCGCCGGCGAGCCACGGCGAGAGCGTCGACGAGATCCTCGGCGACGGCGACGGGCGGCGCACCGACCAGCGCTTCGTGCTGGCCCAGTCGCCGCTGACCCATGTCAGCGCGGCGACGCCGAGCGGGCGTGCATCGACCCTCGAACTGCGGGTCGGCGACGTGCAGTGGCAGGAGCGCGACTCCCTCTACGGCGCGGCCGCCGACGGCCGGGTGTTCGAGACCCGGCACGACGATGCGGCGGTGACGACGATCCGCTTCGGCGACGGCGTCGAGGGTGCCCGCCTGCCGAGCGGCAGCACCAACGTGCGGGCGCACTACCGCAAGGGACTGGGCACCGCCGGCAACGTCGGCGCGGACACGTTGACGACCCTGCTGTCGAGGCCGCTGGGCGTCGCCGCGGTCGCCAACCCGCAGGCCGCCACCGGCGGCGAGGACGCCGAGTCCCTGAGCCGGGCGCGGCAGAACGCGCCGCTGACCGTGCTGACCCTGGATCGCGCGGTGTCGATCCGGGACTACGCCGATTTCGCCCGCGCCTTCGCCGGCATCGACAAGGCGCACGCGCTCTGGATTCCGGCCGGACCGGCGCGCGGCGTGTTGGTGACGATCGCCGGCGTCGATGGTGCGCCGGTGCCCGACACCAGCGAGACCTATGTCAATCTGCACGACGCGCTGACCCGCTACGGCGATCCGCTGATGTCGATCCGCCTGGTGGACCACGCCGACGCGCGCTTCCGTTGCCGGCTGGCGATCAAGGTGGCGGAGGACCACGACGCCGGCGCGGTGCTCGCCGACGTCGATCAGGCGCTGCGGGCCGCGTTCGTGTTCGCCGCCCGCGCCTTCGGCCAGCCGGTGTCGGCGGACGAAGTGGCGGCCGTCGCCCAGGGCCGTGCCGGCGTCGAGGCGGTGCACGTCGCTCGCCTGTACCGGGACGGTGACGCGCCAGGGCGGCATCCGCGCCTGTTCGCGACGCTGCCGGTGGCTTCGCTGACCGCGTTCCCGTCGCCGGCCGAACTGCTGACCCTGGCCGACGACGGCCTCGAGCTGGAGGTGATGCCATGACGCTCGATGCGCGCACCCTGTTCGAGCTGCTGCCCGCGATCCATCGTGTCCGCGACGCCGAACTGGCCGCCGAGCAAGGCCTCGAACGGGGCCCGCTGGAGGAACTGGTCGCGGTCTTCGCCGAGCAGATCGCGGTCGTCGACGAGAGCCTCGAGCAGCTCTACGACGACCTCTTCATCGAGACCTGCGCCGACTGGGTGGTGCCCTACATCGGGCGGCTGATCGGCTACCAGACCCTGCACGGCGTCGTGCCGAAGGTCGCCAGCCAGCGCGCCCTGGTGGCCCACACCATCGCGCTGCGCCGCCGCAAGGGCACGGCGCTGGTGCTCGAACAGCTCGCCCGCGACGTCACCGGCTGGGATGCCCGGGCGGTGGAGTATTTCCAGCGCCTCGGCACGACCCAGTACATCAACCACCTGCGGCCGGACAACCTGCAGGTGCCGTCACTGCGCGACGGCGAGGCCCTCGAATGGCTCGGCACCGCGTTCGACACCAGCAACCGCACGGCCGACCTGCGACGCATCGAGAGCGGCCGGGGTCGCCACAACATCCCCAACGTCGGGCTGCACCTGTGGCGCATCGGCGCCCATCCACGACGCGACGCGCCGGCCGTGCGGGACGGCGAACGGCGCTACCGGGTGAGCCCGCTGAACCACGACCTGCCGCTCTACAACCGGCCCCATGCCGAGGACGACATCAGCCACCTCGCCGAACCCGACAACGTGCCGTGGCCGCTTTCCCGCCGGCGGCTCGCCGCTCGGCTGGCGCGCCACTACGGCGACGACCTGGCCGAGCCCTCGCTGCTGCTGGTGGTGGACGGCGTGCCGGTGGCGAGGAGCGCGATCCGCATCTGCGACCTCGCCGACGACAGCGCCGGCTGGGCCCACAGCCCGCCGCCGGACGGCATCGTCGCGATCGATCCGCAGCGCGGCCGGCTCAGCCTGCCTGCCGACATGCCCGACCCGGCCACGCTGCGCGTCACCTGGCACGAAGGCTTCCCGGCCGAACTCGGCGGCGGCGAGTACGAGCGCGGCGACAGCCTGCCGGCGCCGACCTCGACCGTGCTGCGGGTTCCCGACGAACACCCGAGCATCGCGGCGGCGCTGGCCGCCCTCGGCGGCGACGGCGTCGTCGAGATCACCGACAGCGGCCGCTACCAGGAGAACCTGGCGATCGACGTCGCCGCCGACGCGACGATCGAGATCCGCGCCGCCAACGGCCGCCGGCCGGCGCTGGTGCTCGGCGGGCTGACGGTGCGCGGCGGCGACAATGCGAGCTGCCGGTTCAACGGCCTGCTGATCGCCGGTTGCCCGCTGGAGGTGCCGGCCGCCGCCGACAACCGGCTGGAACGGCTCGACATCGTCCATTGCACATTGGTGCCGGGCATCACGCTGGCCCCGGACGGCACGCCGCAACAGCCCGGTGCAGCGAGCCTGATGCTCGGCCCGCCGACACTGACGACCGACATCGAGCGCAGCATCGTCGGCGCGATCCGCGGCCACGAGCGCGCCCGGGTTAGCGCCCGCGACGGCTTCATCGACGCCACCGCGCGCGACCGGCTGGCCTTTGCGGCGCCGGATGGCGCTTCGCCGGGCCCTGCCCTGTCGCTGGCGGCCTGCACGGTGATCGGACAGGTCCACTGCAGCGAGATCGGGCTGGTCTCGAACAGCGTCCTGTTCGCGCAGGGCAGCGCCGCCGCCGGCGTGCCGCTGCGGGCTGCGCGCCGGCAGGTGGGCTGTGTGCGTTTCAGCTGGCTGCCGTGGTCGTCGGTGGTGCCGGTGCGCCACCGCTGCCAGCCGGCCTCGGCGGACGACGACGGCCGCATCGCACCGCAATTCACGTCCACCCGCTACGGCACGCCGGCCTACGGCCAGCTCGCCAGTGCCACCGCGGACGGGATCCGTCGCGGTGCCGACGACGACGGCGAGATGGGCGGCCTTCACCTGCTCCACGCCGCCCAGCGTGAAGCCGACCTGAGGATCCGGCTGGCCGAGTACCTGCGGGTCGGCCTGGCCGCCGGCATCTTCGACGAATCATGAACGGAACCTGAGGGGGAGCCCGCGATGAGTTTCGATCTGAGCCGCATCCGCTTCGATCACCGCAAGGATTTCCTCGGCGTGATCATGCAGCAGGGCCGCGTCCAGCTGGACGCCGACTGGAACGAATGGGTCACCCAGCTCGCCCGCCGCCTCCAGGCCGGCACGCTGGACGGCCTCGGCGGCAACGCGGTGCCGCGGATCACGCCCGACGGCTTCCGCATCGAGGCCGCCGGCGGCGGCCTGACGATCGGCCCCGGCCGCATCTACGTGGACGGCCTGCTCGCCGAGAACCACGGCGGCGCGCCGGACGCCTGGGATGCGCGGCTGGCAAACCTGGCCGGCACCGTGCCGCTCGACTACGCCGCGCAGCCCTACTACCCGAATCCGCAACCGCTGCCGGCGGGTGGCCCGCACCTGGTGTATGTCGACGTCTGGCAGCGTGACGTCACCGCGATCGAGGACCCCCGGTCCCTGCTCGAGCCGGCCCTCGGCGTGGACACCACCGGCCGCCGCCAGACCGTCTGGCAGGTGCGGCTGCTGGCCGACGTCGGTGCCATCGACTGTTCGACGCCGGACGACCAGATCCCCGGCTGGCTGCGGACCACCGCGCCGTCGGCCGGCCGCCTGTCCACCGCCACCGGCGTGCCGGGCTTCGAGCCCGACCCGTGCCAGCTGCCGCCGGCGGCCGGCTACCGGGGCCTCGAGAACCAGCTCTACCGGGTCGAGGTCCATACCGGCGGGCCGCTCGGCACCGCCACCTTCAAGTGGTCCCGCGACAACGCCACGGTGGCCTCGCGGGTCACCCACATCGACGCCGCCGGCACCCGCATCACGGTCGAATCGATCGGCCGCGACGACGTGCTCGCCTTCCGCGACGGCGACTGGGTCGAGGTCACCGACGACTGGCGCGAGTTCGCCGGCCTGCCCGGCGAACTGCGGCGCATCCGGCCGGCCGGCGGCGTGGACCGCAACGCCCGGACGCTGAGCTTCGACGACGCGCTGCCCGGCGCCGATTTCCCGACCGACGCCCAGCAGGCGACCGACCCGGCGCGCAACACCCGGGTTCGGCGCTGGGACCAGGCCGGCCCGATTCGCGACGAGGACGGCAACGAGATCGGCAACGTGGATAGTGGCGGCACCGGCGAGATCGGAATTCCGCCGGGCGGCACCCGCCTGTTCCTCGAAAGCGGCATCCTCGTCGAGTTCGGCCTCGCCGAGCCCGGCGGCGAATTCCACAGCGGCGACTACTGGGTGTTCGCCGCGCGCAGCGCCACCGCCGACATCGAGCGGCTCGACGACGCGCCGCCCCTCGGCGTGCATCACCACTACGCGCGCCTGGCGGTGGTCAGCTTCCCCGACGACGAGACCGACTGCCGCCGGCTGTGGCCGGCGGATGCCCAGGGTGCCGGTTGCGCATGCACCGTCTGTGTCGACGCCGAGGCCCACAACGACGGCAGCGCGACGATCCAGCACGCGATCGATGCGATCAAGGACGCCGGTGGCACGATCTGCCTGGGCATCGGCACCTTCCGCCTGCGCCAGGCGCTGGCGGTCAACGGCGCCCGATCGCTGACGATCCGCGGCCAGGGCCGGGCCAGCGTGCTGCAGGCCGCGGCGGGCGGCAGCGCGATCGCCATCGACGGCGGACGGGGCATCTCGCTCGAGAACTTCACGGTGATCGGCGCCAGCGTGGTGGCCGGCGGCAGCGCGCTGATCGACGCCGGCAACGTCACGGACCTGCGCCTGCAGCGCGTCGACGTGCTCGGCATCGGCACCCGCGACAGCGTCGCCACCGCGGTCGGGCTGTCCGGCATCGCGCTGGGTGTGGAGATTGCCGATTGTGGCATCGTCGCCGACCGTGGTGTCGCGCTGCAGGCCGGCGAGGGGCGCAACTGGCTGCTCGGCGCCGAGATGCGTATCGTCCGCAACCTGCTGCTGTGCGGCAGGAGCGCGGTGGAGTTCGCCGGCAACTGCCTGCATTACGGCAGTACCCGGATTGCCGACAACCTGGTGGTGAACGGCAACCGGCCCGCCGTCGTCGCGAGCGGCGCGACGCTGCCCGCGTCGACTGTCGCGATCACCGACAACGTCATTCATTGCCGTGGCGACGGCATCCAGTGTGGCGTCGAGCGCGCGACGATCTCGGGCAACCGGCTCGCCGGCCTGCCCGACGGCGGCAACGACGGCATCGTCCTCGGCGACGGCCTGCTGCCGGATGCCGAAGGCGATGTCGACATCAGCGGCAACGCCCTCGCCACGATGCCGGGCAACGGCATCCGCATCACACGGGCGATGGACATCGTCACGGTGCGCGACAACCGGATCGAGGCGATGGGCCTGGCGGCGCTGGTGATGGAACGCAACGCCGCGGCCAGCTCGCTGCAGCTCAATGCCAACCACTGCCGCCGGCTCGGGCTGGCCCTGGCCAACGACGACGCGGCCTTTGCCGCGCTGCAGTTGGTCCGCGTCGAACGCGGCGAGGTGTGCGGCAACCTGGTATCCGAGGTCGCCCGCGGCGCCGTCGCGACGCCGGCGATCGCGGCCCTGCGTGGTGTCGCCGTCGGCAAGCTGACGATCGACGGCAACAGCTTCGACGACATCGGTCCGGATCGCAGCAGCGGCGAGACCGCGGCGATACGCCTGCCGACGCCATTCGACCTGGTGCAGGTGGACGACAACCGCATCGAGCGCCTGCGGGTGGCGACCCAGACCCTGTCGCTGGCGATCTGGCGGGCGATCCATATCGGCCAGGAGCCGCAGCGCTTTGTCGCCAGCCTCGCACCGGTGGCGCTGGTCGCTGCCGGCGAGCTGGCCTTCGTGCTGAGCGCCACGCTGGCGATCCGCCTGCCGCCGCGCCGCGCCGCCGCCAGCCTGCGCGGCAACCAGCTGCGCGCCCTGCTCTCGGACGTCGAACTGGTGAAGAGCGCCGGCACCGACCACTGCCTGTTCGCCGACAACCATTGCGAGGCGGTCGGCGACGCCGGGCGCGAGCCGCGCATCGGCGACCTCGCCTCGCGCACCGTCACCGCCACCGCCAACCGCCTGATCGCCGCCGGCGACCAACGGACCCTGGTGCTGCGTCCGGGCCAGAAGCTGGCAATCGTGACCGCCAACACCAGCACCGGCGGCATCGACGTCCAGGGCGGCTCGCCGCTGCCCAACGACATCCTGTTCTCGAACCTGATCGGCACCTGACGGAGGCGGACCATGGCGACATTCATCTACCAGGGCGAGCGCGACATCGGCGAGATCGCCGACCGGGTGTACGGGCGGCTCGGCGCGCGGCAACGGGAACAGGCCATCGCCGCGCTGCTGAAGGCCAATCCCGAGCTGCGCGACCCGCGCCGGCTGCGCGCCGGCACCGAGCTGCAGGCACCGACCCTGCCCGGTCTCGGCGATCGCCCGACGCCGATCGAACCGCCCGAGCGCCCCGATCCCGTGGTTCGCCCCGACCCGGTCGAGCCGCCCCAGCGCCCCGAGCCCCCGGCGGCGGAACGCAAGGCCGGCGAATCAGCGCATGCCGCGCTTGCCGGCGAGCTGCTCGATGCGCTGGGCGCGTTGCAGAAGGCGATCGAGCCGCGCTTCGACGCCGAACTGCGGCGCCTGAAGGAGCAACAGGCGACCCTCGGCAGTGCCGAGCTGGGGCGGCTGGTGTCGGCGGACCCGGCACTGGGACAACTCGCGCAACTGGCCGCGAAGGACACCGAGGCGCGGGCCGCCGTGGTCGACAGCCGGCGCCAGGCGCTGACCGACATCATCCGCCAGGCGGCAGCGGTGCTGGAAAAGGAGCGTGGCCAGTGAGCAGGTCGGTGCCGCTCTGGTCGCGCTCTGGTCGTGGAATTGCGAAGGCGCGAACCGTCGGCGGCGGGAGCGAACCGGCCGCTGGCGCGGAGCGGAAATGGCTACCGGCAATGCTTCCCGAGCGCAGCCATGGGCCGGTAACGGAGCCTTGTCGACCTGGCCGGCCGGCGCGGGTGGTCGGGCAAAGTCCGGCGGCGAACCCGGGCGGCGCCAGGGCGGGCGTCGGCAGTCCTCAGGGCAGCTCGCAGGAGCCGGTTTTCTTGCCGATGATCATCGATCGATCCTGGCTGCGGGATTGCGTCGAAAACTTGCCGGTGCAGCGGATGCCCGCGAATTTTCCGGTGCCGCCGATGAATGCCAGTTCGCCGCTGCCGCCGGGGGGAAGCCGGAAGGTCTCGTACAGCTGATCGCCATCCCCGTCGGCGTAATTGCACCCACCGCTCATTTCGAGCACGCCGTCCGCGCGGACGACGGCGTAGGCGCACTTGCCGAACATGTTGTGCATGAAGACCCCGCCCGCGTCGTTGGTCGCGATGAAATTGCCGATGAAGGCCGCGGCAAAATCCTCCTCGCCGAGCGGCGCCACTTCACTGCTCACGACTGCCGAATAGCTCACCGAAAAGTCGAACTGCTTCGGTATTTCCTGAGCCATCGCATTTGAATCCAGGCCGGCAATGGCAGTAATGAACAGACCAGCGATCAAGGCATTTCTGATGGCCAGTGCACGCACGGTGACCTCCCCCGATTCATGTGAATGCGCCCGACTGCGGACAGATGCAGAAATTCGTCGGCCGGCCATTGACTGCGGACGGATCGGCAAGCTCGGCAAGACCTGATTCCCGAGCCCGGCCGGAGCTGCGCCGGAGATCTCGAGCCCAGTCGCCAACCCTCCCGAAGACAGCAATGCACAAGCCCGAAAAAGACCCCGACGCCTTCAAGCATAACGTGCATTCCTGAAAAATTCACGCGCACCGCGAGCCGCTCAGCGACCCGGTGGCGCATCTTCCCGCGTCGCGGCACAAGGTGCACCGATGGGTCGTCGAGCACGGTAGGCAAATTGCCCGACGAGCCCGACGCAGTCACCTCATTCGGGTGCCGGCAATCAGCATGTCCCCGGCCTGATCGCATTTCCGCGAAACCGGAATAGATCTGTCCGCAGCCGCCTGAATGTCTGCCAGTGTGAACATTCCTGGGGTTCGGTCTAGTGAACATTCCTGGGGTTCGGTCTAGCATCGTTGAACATTCCTGGGGTTCGGTCTAGCATCGTTGCATCCGCACGATCGGGTGTGTAGTGAACATTCCTGCGACTCCTGGGGGTTCGGTCTAGCATCGTTGCATCCGCAGCATCGGGTGTGTGCCTGCGACGGTGGCGGAAGGAGGTTTCCTCACTGGGTGCCGTGAACATTCCTGGGGTTCGGTCTAGCATTCCTGGGGTTCGGTCTAGCATCGTTGCATCCGCACGATCGGGTGTGTGGCTGCAACGGTGGCGGAGTCAGGTTTCGTCACCGGGTGAGCATTCCTGGGGTTCGGTCTAGCATCGTTGCATCCGCACGATCGGGTGTGTGGCTGCAACGGTGGCGGAGTCAGGTTTCGTCACCGTGTGGTGCGGGCGACCGGCGTGGGCGAGTCGCTCCGTAGGGCCGCCGGTACGGTTCTGGAGCAAGGCAGCCGTTGGCCCGACCGTTCGTGGACGACGGCCCCAGGTGACCGGCCGCGGTCACGCGAACCATCATCCCGCGTGATTGGGCAAGCCTCGCCGTCCCGTGGCAAGCGACACGCGGGCTGATCGTCGTGTCTGCCCATCTCCGGTGATGATCGACTATCGTTCCGGGACCAACCTCACGCAGGAGCGTACGTGATGAGTTTCAGTACGGCCGAGCTGCTGGGCATCAACCTGGCGCGGGGCGGCAGGGGTTTTCGGGACGGCGCGGAGAGGCCGATGATCGACCGCCTGGCGGTGATCAACGTGATTCCCGACCGTTTCGAGCGTGCCGCCTATCTCGCGATGGTGCTGATCGACCGGCAGCCGTTCAAGGATGCCAACCACCGGACGACGGCCACCGCGATCGCCCGCGAACTGGGCGCACTGACGGTGCGGACCGAAGCGGAGATCGAGACCTGGCTGCGCACCGGCCACGAGCGAAACGGTGGCCTGGGGCTCGATGTGACGATGGGGCAGGAATCCGACACCGGCCCGGTCAACACCGCCGCACGCATGGCCTTGATCCGCTTTCTCGGCGGATAGCCGCGCCGATCCGGCGTGGGATCCGAGGCGCGTTCGATCCGTGGCGGGCCGACACCGCGCGTGGCACCCGTTCCACTGCCGCCTGCGGCAGCTTGGCCGCCCTCGGCGAGGACCATGCGCGGGTGATCCGGGAGCGCCATGGGCAGGCCGCCGGGGGCGTATCATGGACCGCGGCAAAAACGAGGGAGAGCTTGCGATGCCGGAGGGTGGCCGCGCGCCGTTGAGCCGGGAGGAGGCCTCGGCGCGGTTGCGCGAGGCGCTGACCTTGTTCTCGGACATCAGCGAGGGCACGATGTCCGTCGACCGCCAGTCCCGCATCGACTGGATCAGCGAGAAGTATTGCCGGCTGCTCGGCATCGACGACCCGGATTCGGTGCTCGGCCGGCCGGTCGAGGAGGTCATCCCCGAGAGCCGCATGCGCCAGGTGGTGGAAACGGGGCGGCCGATCCTGCTCGACCTGCTGCCCTTCGGCGAACAGCATTTCGTGGTCTGCCGGGTGCCGGTGAAGAACGACCAGGGCGAGGTCGACGGCGCCATGGGCTTCGTCTTCTACGATCGTGTGGACTACCTGAAGCCCATCCTCGACCGCTTCCAGGGTCTGCAGCTGAGTCTCGAAGCCGCCCGGGCCGAGCTTGCCCAGGCGCGCGGGGCGCGCTACTCGCTGTCCAGCTTCATCGGCGTCAGCCGCGCCATCCTCGACTTGAAGAACAAGGCGCGCCGCTTTGCGCTGCGCGACGGGGCGGTGCTGATCCAGGGCGAGACCGGGGTCGGCAAGGAGTTGCTGGCCCACGCGCTGCACCTGGCCTCGGCGCGGGCCAGCGGCCCGTTCATCGCCGTCAACATGGCGGCGGTGCCGGAGACATTGCTGGAGTCGGAGTTCTTCGGCGTGGCGCCCGGCGCATTCACCGGCGCGGCGCGCCGCGCGCGCCCCGGCAAGTTCGAACTGGCCGATGGCGGCACGCTGTTCCTCGACGAGATCGGCGACATGCCGGCGACCATCCAGGCCAAGTTCCTGCGGGTGCTGCAGGAGGGCGAGATCGAGGCGCTGGGATCGAACACCGTCAAGCGGGTCAATGTGCGGATCGTCGCCGCCACCAGCCAGAACCTGGAGGCGAAGGTGGACCAGGGGCAGTTTCGCGCCGACCTCTACTACCGGCTGGCGGTGCTGCCGCTGTTCGTGCCGCCGCTGCGCGAACGTACCGAGGACATCGCGGTGATCGCCGAACGCATCCTCGACGAGATCCCCAAGGACCCCGGCGCCGGAGGCTGGTACCTCACCGACTCGGGCCTCGACCTGCTGCACGGCTGGCCCTGGCCCGGCAACGTGCGCGAGCTGCGCAACGTGCTCGAGCGCGCGACCGCGCTGGCCGAGAGCGAGGCCCTGGACGCTGCGGCGATTCGGCGCGTGATCGGCCCCGGCGACCAAGCCGCCGAAGTCCCGACGCCCGCCGACGGCGCGCCGCTGCTGCTCGCCGACGCGGTGGCACGCGCCGAACTCGAGACCATCCGCCTCGCGCTGCTGCGCGCCGGCGGCGACAAGTCGCGCGCCGCACGCCTGCTGGGGATCTCCCGCTCCCAGCTCTACGCCAAGCTGAAGGCGCTGCCCGACGGCGACTGAGCGCGCCGCGCTGTCGTTTCTGCCGGACCGCCGTCCGGCATTCCGGATTTTCCAGAAAACATAATTCGATCAAACGCTTGCCGCTTGCTCGTGGATGGTCGCGTGTGCGCCGATGTGGACGCCGGCGACTGGAAAAAACTCAGATTCTGCATGAATTCAACAGGTTACAGGACTGGCACGGCCCCTGCGAATAGGACGCTGCGGAAACGGCGCGGAAACACGCGCCGATCGCACACCGGAACCGGAGGAGGAGGAGAGACCGTGCATCGTGCACCCGCCTTCCGTTCGGTTTTTCGAACCGTCTCGAACAGGAGGTAGTCCTGATGTCACATCGCAAGCCCCGTACCCTGGCCGTGCTGGCCACCCTGCTGCTGGCCGCCGGCGCCGTCCACGCGGCCGACAAGCTGCGCTGGAAGGTGCCCAACGCCTTCCCGTCCCACCTGCCGGCCCTCGGCGACAACGTGCAGCTGGTCGCCGACATGCTGAAGGGCGCGTCGGACGGCCAGATCCAGTTCAAGATCTTCGAGCCGGGCAACCTGGTGCCGCCCCTCGAGCTGTCCGACGCGGTCCGCGACAAGACCATCGACGCCGGCTACACCTGGCTCGGCTACGACGCCGGCAAGATCCCCGCGGCGCCCCTGTTCTCGGCCCGTCCGTTCGGCATGGAGCCATGGGAATACACCTCGTGGTGGTACGAGGGCGGCGGCCGCCAGCTGGCCGAGGACGTGTACGGCAAGCGCGGCATCCATCCGATCCTGTGCGGCATCACCGGCCCCGAGACGGCCGGCTGGTTCCGCAAGGAGATCAAGTCGATGGCTGACCTGAAGGGCCTCAAGATGCGCTTCGCCGGGCTCGGCGGCGAGGTGATGCAGAAGGCCGGCGCCTCGGTGACGCTGCTGCCCGGATCGGAGATCTTCCAGGCCCTCGAGAAGGGCGCCATCGACGCCACCGAGTTCGCGATGCCGGCGGTGGACCAGAAGCTGGGTTTCGACAAGGTCGCCAAGTTCAACTACTTCCCGGGCTGGCACCAGACCTACACGGCCTTCCACCTGATCATCAACAAGCAGGTCTGGGACGGCCTGCAGCCGTCCAGCCGTGCCCTCTTCGACACCGCCTGCACCGCCGGCGTGCTGCGCAACCTGTCCAAGGGCGAGGCGATCCAGGGCGAGGTGATCCGCGGCTTCGAGGCCAAGGGCGTGACCGCCCAGAAGGTGCCGCCGGCGATGCTGAAGGAACTGAAGAAGATCTCCGCCGACGTGATGGCCGAGCAGTCGGCCCGGGACGACGATTTCAAGCGCGTCTATGACTCGCAGGAAGCCTTCGCCAAGTCCTACCAGATCTGGAAGGGCCTGGCCTATCTGCCGCGCGACTTCGACGAGCAGCAGTAATTCCCCTGCCGGGGGCGCCCTGCCGCGCCCCCGCGGCATTCAAGAACCTCCTGGAGGGAGACGCCATGAGCGACCGCGAATTCGAGGCGGCCGAGGCGCGTGCCGTATCGCACGAGCACCCGGACGACCTGCACTACCTGATCCACCACGCCGAGCTGCCCGACACCGGCATTTCCCGCTTCATCGACCGCGCGCTGGCGCGGCTGGGGAGCGCGATCTCCTGGGCATGGATGGCGCTGATGGCGGTGATCGTCATCAATGTCGTGATGAAGAACCTGTTCGGCGAAGGCCGGGTGGAGTTCGAGGAGATCCAGTGGCACATCTACTCGGCGCTGTTCATGCTGGGGCTGTCGGTGACCCTGGCCTCCGACGACCATGTCCGCGTCGACCTGCTGTACGCGGGGTTTTCGCTGCGCACCAAGGCGTGGATCGACCTGCTCGGCATCGTCTGCCTGCTGTTGCCCTTCCTGCTGGTGCTGATCCACTACGGCCTGCCCTTCGTCACCGACGCCTTCGCCACCGGCGAACGCTCCAGCTCGCCGGCCGGCCTGCCGCTGCGCTGGATCATCAAGAGCATGCTGGTCGCCGGCATCGCGCTGCTGGGCCTGGCCTCGCTGTCGCGGCTGTCGCGCATCGTCGCCCTGCTGTTCCTCGGCCACGCACCGCAGATCGCCAAACAGGAGGGCTGAGAGCATGGAACTCGAACTCTACGAATGGCTCTGCGTGGGCATGTTCTCCGGCTTCATCGCGATGCTCTTCTCGGGCTTTCCGGTGGCCTGGGTACTCGGCGGCGTATCCCTGCTGACGGTCTCGGTGGCGGCCTTCGTCTTTCCCGAGCAGCTGGCCGACGGCTTCTACAGCATCGCCTTCGGTGACCTCGCGGCGGTTGTGCCGCGGATCTGGACGATCATGCAGAACTGGGTGCTGGTGGCCTTGCCGATGTTCGTCTTCATGGGCCTGATGCTGGACCGCTCGGGCATCGCCAGCTCGCTGATGGAGAACTTCGTCAAGGTGCTCGGCCGCGCGCCGGGCGGGCTGGCGGTGACGGTCGCGGTGATCGGCCTGCTGCTGGCCGCGTCCACCGGCATCATCGGTGCGTCGGTGGTGCTGCTGGCGCTGCTCGGGCTGCCGATCATGCTGAAGAACGGCTACAGCCCGGTCTTCGCCTCCGGCACGATCAGCGCGGTCGGCACGCTGGGGATCCTGATCCCGCCGTCGATCATGCTGGTGCTGATGGCCGACCGCACGCCCGGCGTCGATGCCGGCGGCCTGTTCATGGGCGCGCTGATCCCGGGCGTGATGCTCGGCGTGATCTACATCGGCTACATGATCGCGGTGGGCAAGTTCCTGCCCAACAGCGCGCCGCTGCCGGCGGACGCGCGGCCGCTGCGGCTGTCGGACCTGGCCGGGGTGTTCAAGGCGGTGCTGCCGCCGGCGGGACTGATCCTGGCGGTGCTCGGCTCGATCTTCGCCGGCCTCGCCACCCCGACCGAGGCGGCCGGCGTCGGCGCCTTCGGTGCCACGCTGCTGGCGCTCGCCCACCGCAAGCTGAACACCGCGGTGCTGCGCGAGGTGTGCGAGCAGACCACCAAGACCACGGCCTTCATCTTCGCGATCTTCGTCGGCGCTACCGCCTTCTCCTTCGTCTTCCAGGCGCTGGGCGGCGAGGAGTTCATCCATCATGGCCTCAACAGCCTGCCCTTCTCCCACGACGGCATCCTGATCTCGGTGCTGGTGCTGGTCTTCGTCCTCGGCTTCTTCCTCGACTGGATCGAGATCACGCTGATCGTGCTGCCGCTGGTCGCCCCGGTGATCGCCGGTCTGGACGTCGGGCCGGCCGATGTCGGGCCGCGGATGATCTGGTTCGTGGTGCTGGTGGCGGTGTGCCTGCAGACCTCGTTCCTGACGCCGCCGGTGGGCTTCGCGCTGTTCTACCTGAAGGGCGTGGCGCCGAAGGAGGTCACCGTGGCGCACATCTACAAGGGCGTGGTCCCGTTCATCCTGCTGCAACTGGGCGGCCTGATGCTGGTGTACGTCTTCCCGGCGCTGGCCACCTGGCTGCCGCAACAGGCCTACGGCCACTGACGGGGGACGGAACATGCGCAATCGCATCGTCAGTGCCGCCGAGGCGGCCGAACTGATCGCCGACGGCGACACCGTCGCCACCTCCGGCTTCGTCGGCATCGGGGTTCCCGAGGCCCTGCTGGTGGCCGTCGAGGACCGTTTCCTGCGGACCGGCACACCGCGTGGGCTGAAGCTGGTGTTCGCCGCCGGCCAGGGCGACGGCGGCCAGCGCGGGCTCAACCATCTCGGCCACGAAGGGCTGATACGGCGCGCAATCGGAGGCCACTGGGGCCTGATCCCGAAGCTCGGACGGCTCGCGCTGGACGGCCGGATCGAGGCCTGGAACCTGCCCCAGGGGGTGATCTCCCACCTCTATCGCGACATCGCCGCCCGCCGGCCGGGGGTCATCAGCAAGGTCGGCCTCGGCACCTTCGTCGATCCGCGCCTGGAGGGCGGACGGGTCAACGCGATCAGCCGCGAGGAACTGGTTTCCGTGACCCGGCTCGACGACGAGGAATACCTCTTCTACAAGGCCTTCCCGATCGACGTGGCGCTGATCCGCGCGACCAGCGCCGACGAGCGCGGCAACCTGACGATGGAGCGCGAGGCGCTGAGCCTGGACAGCTTCGCGATGGCCAGCGCCGCGCGCAACAGCGGCGGCCTGGTGATCGCCCAGGTCGAGCGTGTAGTCGCCGCCGGCTCGCTGGACCCGCGCCAGGTGGTGGTGCCGGCGGCGCTGGTGGACGCGGTGGTGGTGGCGCCGCCCGAACAGCACCGCCAGACCTACGCCACCGCCTACTCGCCGTATTTCTCCGGCGAGGCGCGCGCACCGCGCGCCAGCGCCGCGCCGCTCGCCCTCGACGTGCGCAAGGTCATCGCCCGCCGCTGCGCGCTGGAGCTGCCGATCAACGGCGTGGTCAATCTCGGCATCGGCATGCCCGAGGGGGTCGCCGCGGTGGCCGACGAGGAGCGGGTGCTGGACAATCTGACGCTGACCGCGGAGCCCGGCGTGATCGGCGGCCGGCCCGCGGGCGGACTGGACTTCGGCGCCGCGGTCAATACCGACGCGATCGTCGCCCAGAACCAGCAGTTCGACTTCTACGACGGCGGCGGGCTGGACCTGGCGGTGCTCGGCATGGCCGAAGTGGACGCCGAAGGCAACGTCAACGTCAGCCGCTTCGGCGACCGCCTGGCCGGCGCCGGCGGCTTCATCAACATCAGCCAGAATGCGCGCAAGCTGGTGTTCGCCGGCACCTTCAGCGCCGGCGGCGGCGAACTGGCGATCGGCGACGGCCGGCTCTCGGTTCGGCGCGAAGGACGGGCCACCAAGTTCGTCGAGCGGGTCGGCCAGGTCACCTTCAGCGCCCGACGGGCGCTGGCCACCGGCCAGACCGTGCTCTACGTGACGGAACGGGCGGTGTTCCGCCTGACCGCCACCGGCCTCGAGCTGGTCGAGCTGGCCCCCGGCGTCGAGCTGCAGCGTGACGTGCTCGGGCGGATGGCCTTCCGCCCGGTCGTCGGTACGCCTGCCGTGATGGACCCGGCGCTGTTCTCGACGGAACGGATTGGCCTCGCCGACCGGCTGTTCGAGCTGCGCCTGGACGACCGCTTTGCCCTGGATGCCGCCAGCCGCCGGCTGTTCATCAACTTCGACGGCCTGCGGCTGCGCACCCGGGCCGATGTGGACGCCATCCGCCGCCGGGTCGAGGCGGTGCTCGCCGACTGTAGCGAACGCGTGGACGTGATCGTGAACTACGATCGCTTCGACCTCGACCCGGAGATCGAGGCCGACTACGCGGCAATGGTGCAGCAACTGGAACAGCGCCGTTACCGCAAGGTCTCGCGCTACACCACCGGTGCCTTCCTGAAGCTCAAGGTGGGCCGCCTGCTGGGGCCGGACGATCCGCCACCGATCTTCGAGACGCGCGCCCAGGCGCAAGCCTATCTCGAAGACGCCGACTGAGCACTGCCGCTGGCCGTCGCCTCACCCGTGGCGGCACGGCGGCGGGCTCGATCCGGGTCCTCGCGGCACGGCACGCTGCGGTACGGGGAACGCCTCCTCGACGGCGAGGGCGGCGCCCGCCAAGAAACGCTGTCACCCAGCACCGGATCGGCGCCCGCGCCGACCATCCATCGCGTCACAGTTCCTGTCCGACCATGATCCTGTGGCCATCGACAGTTCGTATTGCAAACTCGCGCATACCCCACGGTTCGTCACGAACGGCCTTCAAGATTTCGGCTCCGCGAGCCTTGACTTCATCATGGTAGGACTGCGCATCGGAAACGACGAAATATGCGCAGTACGAATGGACTCCAAGATCCGACGGCGCGATCGCTTCAGGGCATTCCCCTGCCATAATTCGGGCTCCATCCCGAGTAAACATGCGCCATCCGGGGTCGCCGATCTCACGGATCTCGAAGCCGAGCACATCTCGATAGAAACCTGCGGACGTCTCGAGACATGGGACCGCCAGGACAAACATCGTTCGTAGAATCATGCTCGTTCCTGTCGACAAGACAGCCATGGCGCGCGATATCGCGCCGACATTCGATTATGTTCGGAACTCCCCTGAATAGTGGCGTCCCCTGGCCCCCGGAGTTCGACAGTTAATCGCGCAACTATTTGATTTCATTGAAAGGGGTTTTGAAACGCTCCCCCACAAGTGGCTAGCTGGTGTCCAAGTGCCCGAAATCGCTGAGCTTTACGTACATGAGAGGAAGATAGCATCGACCTGGGCGCTGTCAAATTGGACGACCCAGATTACAAACGTGCCCCCACAAGCATTTTCCGAAAAATCGCCCGGAGACCCGCGGAAACACTGGAGGCGCCCACTCGAAAACGGCCCTTTTCTGGTGGCAACTGTCGAACTTCGGTGGCCCGCGGAAATGCGGGATCCGGGTCAACAAGTTGTCGACGACGATTGGGCTCTCGTCGTCGATCCTCATCGAAGCAGGGAATATCCAGAGCATACGCCGGTACCGCGACGGACGTAGTGCGTGGCCGGCGCTGGTCGGCCACGCCTGTAGCGAACTTCGCATTCGGTGACGACATGCACGCGCCGCATGCGGGGAGCATCCGACCAACGGCTGGATTTGTTCTTGTTCAGCGGCGAGATTCGACCCTAAGCTGTCAGCGGCGCTAGTTGGAAGCAGTCATTCAATCCTTGAGTTCAGGGGCTGGCTTGGGGAGTCCGCGGGATTGTTGTTACCAGCGCTTGATGAAGGTGCACACCCGTTTATAGCTGCCCGCGTAGCCCTGTGCGTGGATCGCTTCGAACATCGCCCGGGCGGTGCGGCGATCCCGCTTTGGTCAATGCGCATCCGTCTTGAGCCACTGACCGAGCTGCTCTGCCCAGGGATCGACGTCGCCAGAGTGGAAGCGCGGCCGAATCAGGGGCTTTGCGGTGTCGCTGCATGATGGGAAAACCCTAACTCATTCGTGCCCCTCGCCTAAGCTACCACCCTTCTCGGCACTGCCGAGGTTTGGACGCCCGCCGCCCTCGCCCAAGCTCGGAACTTGTCCCCGGCGAGCCGAGTTGTACTGTCAGCCCAAAACAGCCCGAATGCGTCGCGAAGCGCAGCTCCGACAACTTCGGGCCTTACCGAGGGATCGTCAACGACAAGCGCTAGCGCCTCCTGACCTCCCGGAACACGCATCAGTACATCCTTAATCGCTAAGGGATCAGGCGGAGTAGCGATCAGACGGTCAACCAGCCCGGCCTGATGAGGCAGCAGATCGCCATTCACATCGATGAGTCCCAGCATGTAGAGGTCTGTGATGGCCTTCTGCCTTGTTGATGCAGTCCGAGCAAAAGGCACTTTGTCTTTGTCCGAGAGCAGGTAGCTGAGGGCAGCGTCAGGTCGGCTGTGCGGGAACGTCTTTCCGCGACGATGCGATTCGCCAGACGCAAGTAATGTGACCTTGTTCCGCGGACCACCGGTAGAGAGCACCTGCCCGCGTAGGCGTAGCAGGCCACTGTAGTCAAGCCAAGTCCCGAAGGAAATGGCGTAGAGGCGCCACGTCTTAGCCGTTGCAGCTACGGCAGGGAACAAGGAAGGCATCTCCTGCGCAAGAGCATCTATCGACACCTCATGTTTCCCTGTCGCAGCCATCAACTCCTGTACCTTACCGAGGACCGCGTGACGACGAAGTGACTTCGCCACCCTATCGCGGATCTCAGCTTCCGCAGGTGTCCTCCCTCGGAACTGCTCGGTGAGCAGCAAGGCTCCCGAGCGAGGCGACAATACGCCGAGTTGACGAAGCTCACGTGCGCTGTTGAAGACCACATGTTGCGTTGTTGCCAGATGCACCGTCGCGTCCTGCACCGTGGCCTCCCCGCCTCGCTCGACCAAGAATTGCAAGAGCTTTGCGGTAGAGGGCGCCCGTAGCCGCAGGATATAGGTATCTTCGACAGCCAACTTGCCAGTTATCAGAAACTCCCGGAACGTGTCCCAATAAACGTCGATTCGCTCACCGACCCGCACAATCAATCGTTGGTCGACCAGCGATTGGATGACTATCGGATCGACACGCTCAACAATATCGGAGACTAAAACCGGTGCTTCGCGGGCAATGGAACGAAGCGCCTCAACCTCACGCGCCTCAAGATTAGCTAGATCCTGCTGAAACAAGCCTTCGATATTGAGTGATGCGGCGAGAAGAGCCTCCTCAGATGTCCCACCCTGGAGTTCATTTAGGATGTGGCTCGCTAACTTCTTTAGGAGCCATGGCAAACCTTGTGAATACTCGCGAAGCCGCTGCTTGAGATCGGCTGACAGGTCGGTTCCCGCCGCCCGTGCAAGTCTTGCTAACAGGGTGTTGACTTCTTTCGGGCCAAAGGG
This sequence comes from Rhodocyclaceae bacterium, assembly GCA_020445745.1. Lineage (GTDB taxonomy): Bacteria > Pseudomonadota > Gammaproteobacteria > Burkholderiales > Rhodocyclaceae > Cognatazoarcus. The sequence goes on from JAGRGB010000213.1 coordinate 41,614, forward strand.
CTCGATATTGAGGACGAGAGCCGCACTTCGGATCTCATCCCTCAGACGGTAGGGATAGTTCTCGGTTAAGCCGACCAGGTCCGTTTTCCAGCAAAAACCTAGGAGCACGGGGGCAGAGAGTTCTCTGATCGCTAGTGCGAGGTCACGAAACTCCTGCGTGAGTCGCTGGTCACGGAAGACGTTCTCAAACTGGTCAAAGAAGACAAGGAGCGGACTCTCTTTCTTCCACTGTGCGCCCTGTAGGGTGCGAAGCGCACTCTGTAAGGATGCGAACGATGCATCGAGCGGTAGCTTTAGCAAACCTCGCGCTTGTGCGTCCGCCATCGCGCGTCTTAACGCGGCAGCCACATATGGAGTAGACGATGCCGTTCGGGAGTCGAACACTGCGGCGAAGCCGCCTTCCTTCTCTACCTCATACGCGATGCGAAGCGCTAGAGAGCTCTTACCCCAACCAGACTGAGCATTTAGGACAACGACCGAACCATGGATTCGGCGCTCGTCCGCTACCCGCCTCACTAGATTCAGGAGCGCTTCGCGCCCGACGAAGAACGCGGGTGCAGCGGGGAACTGGTACTCAAAGTCTTCGCGGCTGCCGACAACCGTAACCAGTGTCGGAGCTTCAGTTGGTCCCGCGGGTACATCTGCAGCTTCGGGGGCGTCCAAGTCATGGATGTCAAGACCAGTCGCGTAGTCGGATACCGCAAGCAAGGCTACCTCGGGAGCAGACACTGGCTCGCCTACCCGTCGCACCAAGACTCGAACAGGAAGGCGGGTCATCGGGTCGACCTCTTTCGCGAGGGCACTGAATCCGTGCTCGGACAGAAGCATCGCATGGTCCGATAGCACGGCTCCGTCGGAGGCTTCTATTGGCCGGATCCAATCTCGTTCTTGAACGATCTGGTATATCTGGGTTGCAGTAAGCAACCTGAATCGGGGATCGCCCTTCTCAAGCCTCCTCGCAAGGGTATGACCGTCCGAGGTCATACTTGGGATCGCAACAAACCAGCCTCGGGTTTCGGGCAGATCAAAGCGCTCAGTATTCAGTTTCCCATAGAAGGCGTTTAGCGCGTGGGAGGGGAGAGGGGAACTGTAGGCTTTACACTCTGCAATGGCGGGTTCCCCGGTCAATTCTATTTCCATCGCAATATCGAGCTCGTAGCCATTCTGCTTGACGTTGAGCGAGCTCGCCGAGGGTGCTGTGCACCCTAGTGCTTCGAAGAGCCTGGCGACGAAACGTTCGAAGAGGTGTCCGCGAGCATTGGCCTGAGCGCTCGCGGTGTCGCCTTCAGCAACGATGACAATTTGGGGTGGCGCAATGTCTAGAGGGGGCGCGATATCAGACATACGTTTGGTCTGTTCTACCGTAATAGGGTACCGTGAAAGACTACCATGACATACTCACGTGACACACAAAGCTCCGTCAAGCCAGGAAAATGCACGCGCCGTGCACGCCTCGCCGTCTCTGGGGAAAGGTCTATCAGCAGCAGCGGCGACCACCGCTAGTTGGCATCGACGGGCTTCAGTGACCGGTATTGAGCAAGGATTATGGCCTCCGCTTATGGCCGGTCAGGTGAGTTCGCCGACGGCAGCTTCGGAGCAGCGAAACCCGCGGAAGCCCTGTGTGACTGGATGGCGGCTTCTGGGAGGTCTCGAAGGGCCGCTTGGGGTCGAAACGACTCATCGGCGAGCGGCAGGTATCCGGAAGCAAACCTTGAACGTCAGCTTTCCGGCGACGAATCGGAGGAGCCGTCGGTCGCCACTCGGTAGAGTAGAGATGTGGCGCGGTAGCAGTAGGCTCGGGTTGTCTGTTACCCGCCCCTTTCGTTTGGCGGTGCCCAAGTATCCTCGCCGTAACCCCGTTTCCACATCCCCCTCATCGAACCGGACATGCAGATTTCCCGCATCCGGCTCTCGGACAAGACATCACGCCTTCGCCCACGCCTTGTCGCGCCCACCCAAGCTTGCCAGGCCGAAGTGCCCATACAGGTGCGAGAGTGGATACGTCCCGCCCCTTCGCCGCCTGAGCTTGTACTTGTTGCGCAACCACCGACGCAACCGCGTCGCCGTGTAGCTGTCGAGCGCACGGTAGGCGCGACTGACGGTCCCTACACTGAAGTAGTTCGCCCAGCCGCGCAGCGTGCGGTTCAACTTGCCCACCAACGCCGTGGCCTCTTGCCATACCGACCTCAGCTCGGTCAGCTCATGGATCTTCTCGACCAGGCGCCGGATACTCTTCTTTGACGGCCACAGGGCGATGCGTGCCTTGCCCGTCGTCGCTGAGTACCGCCTTCCGAACGTGTAACCCAGAAAGTCGAACTCGCCTTCCGGGACCTTGCAGATTCGTGTCTTCTCCTCGTTCACCGTCAGCTTCAGCTTGCCCATGATCTGGCGCATGCGCTCCAAGGCTTCTTCCGCCTTGCCTCGCCTGCACAGAATCACGAGGTCGTCCGCGTAGGTGACGATTCGACTGCCCAGACTGCGCTCCAGCCCCAGTTGCTTCCACGCCAGTACGAACCGCCGCATGTACAGATTCGACAGCAGCGGTGAGATCGGGGCGCCTTGCGGAATGCCACGCTCGCGATCCTTGGCCTCGGTCGTACGCGTCTTCCGTCCCCGGTCGTCGGTTTCGTCGACCGCGCATTCCAGCCACATCTTGATCAGATGCAACACACGCCGATCCACGATGCGTCGCGCGAGCGAGCGCATCAACTCGGAGTGCGGAATGCTGCCGAAATAGTCCGCGAGGTCGGCGTCTACGACGTCCGTTTGGCCGCGATACAGGCGGTCCTTCACCTCGGCCACCGCCTGCTGGGCATTGCGGCCCAGCCGGTAGGCGTACTGCTCAGGCGGGAGGTCGGCCTCGAAGATCGGTTCGAGCACCAGCATTGCTGCTGTCATGCACACCCGATCCCGAACGGTCGAGATGCCCAGGGGCCGAAGCTTGCCATTGGCCTTCGGGATAAACACTCTTCGGATCGGATCCGGTCGGTAAGTCTCCTCTTTGAGCGCAAGCGCCAGTTCCTCCAGCCATCGCCCTAGCCCATACGCTTCGATGTCGGCAAAGTCCTGTCCATCCACGCCCGGCGCGCCCTTGTTGGAGCGGCACTGGGCGTAGGCGTGAACGAGAATATCTTGCCGATGGATCTTGTCGTACAGGGCGTAGAAACGGTAGCCGGATTCCGACTTCGCTTTCGCGTGTAACGCCCTCTGCAGTTTCTGAACGCTGATCGGAGTTGATAGGTTGCCCAATCTCCTGGTCCCTCACCACGTCTTGCGTCTGTCTTGAACTGAGGCTCCTTCCCTCCACCGGCATTACCCGGCTTCCCCGGTACTACGGGCCTCTCCGCCACCCCAGGGCGCCCGGACCGTCTCTCGCGAGCGTCCGGTTGGTCATCCCTGACCACGCCAAGGGGCTTCCCGTGTTGCGTGCGCTTTCCTTGTGTACATGCTGTCGCAACTACCCCGGCACAGCGACGGGCGGTCCAACCTTGCTCATCCGATCCGTCGTATCAGCCTTCCCCGGTATGGCCGCCGGGTCGGCCTGTGCATCGACCTTTTCGAGGCTTACTCAGCGTTCACTCGCGTTACGGCCTGCACACTCGCGCTGCCACCGTATTTTGTGGCTCGCTATCCGAAGGCTTCAGCCACTTCGTTACCTCCATGACTGCTCCGGTTGCTTCCGGCTGGAGCATGTCGCCGGGTGGGGCTTTCACCCACTGGAAAAGCGCCGCCTTGGCACGGCGCACGCCA
>JAGRGB010000214.1 GCA_020445745.1 Rhodocyclaceae bacterium
CAGCCGAGATACAACGCCCGCGAGTCGTGGCGGATCTTCGGGATTATGTCAGAGTTCGTCGAGGCCACCGAACGGCTCAACGCGATCCGTCCGGCGGTGTCGATCTTCGGCAGCGCCCGCACGCCGGCCGACCACATGTACTACATCCTCACCGAGAAGATCTCGCGGCTGCTGTCGGATGCCGGCTTCTCGGTGATCTCCGGCGGTGGCCCCGGGATCATGGAGGCCGCCAACAAGGGAGCCTACTTCGGCAAGAGCCCGTCGATCGGGCTCAATATCCAGTTGCCGATGGAACAGGGCGCCAACCCCTACCAGGACATCTCCCAGACCTTCCAGCACTTCTTCGCGCGCAAGTTCATGTTCGTCAAGTTCGCGTCGGCCTACGTGGTGATGCCGGGCGGCTTCGGCACCCTCGACGAACTGCTCGAGGCGATGACCCTGATCCAGACCGGCAAGAGCCGGCGGATTCCGATCATCCTGGTACACAAGCCGTTCTGGCAGGGCCTGCTCGACTGGGTCCGTGAGCGGCTGATCGGCGAGGCAATGATCAATCCCGAGGATCTCGACCTGGTGCAGCTGATCGACGAGCCGGAACAGGTGGTCGAGGCGATCTTCAAGCACTACGAGACCCGCGGCTTCCTGCCGCTCCCCGAGGAGCACGAGCTGATGCTGAACCTGTGAGCCGGTCCGCGTTTGCTAGAATCGCGCCCTCGACTACTGGAGTCCGCCATGCGCCTTGCATCGTTCGCGCTGTTCGCCGCCCTGGCCATGCCGGCCTGGGCTCAGGAGGCTGCCCGGCCCGCGGACGCGGAGGTGCCGCCGCCGCCGCCGATCGTCGAGGGCGACGAGGTGGAGCCGGAAGTGACCATCATCAAGCGCGGCGAGGACACCGTCGAGGAATTCCGCGTCGACGGCCGGCTGTACATGGTCAAGGTGACGCCACCGCACGGCGTGCCCTATTACCTGGTCGACCGCAAGGGTGACGGTCTGCTCGAACGCATCGAGACGCTCGAACCCGGTACCTCGGTGCCGATGTGGGTGCTCAAGCGCTGGTAGCGCAATAAACGGTCGGCGGGTCAAGCGATGTCGGTGTTCACTCCGGTCACGGTCGAGGCACTCGCCGGCTGGCTCGACAATTACGCGGTGGGGCGCGTGGTCGCGCTGCAGGGCATTGCCGAAGGCGTGCAGAACAGCAACTTCTTCGTCACCACCACCCTCGGACGCTACGTGCTGACGCTGTTCGAGACGATGGACCGCTCGGAGCTGCCGTACTACCTGCACCTGATGGCCCATCTCGCGCGCCACGGCCTGCCGGTGCCGGCCCCGATCGCCGACCGCGACAACGAGTACCTCGGAACCCTCGCCGGCCGGCCGGCGGTGCTGGTGGCACGGCTCAGCGGGAAATCGGTGATGGCGCCGACCGCGGACCACTGCGCCCGTGTCGGCGCGATGCTGGCCGGACTGCACCTGGCCGGGCTCGGTTACGGGCGACGCCAGCACAATCCACGCAATGCCGAGTGGCGCGCGGCGACCGCCGACGCACTACGCGAGTGCCTGCCGGCCGACGAGCGCGCCCTGCTCGATCAGCAGATCGCCGCCGAGGCACGGTTTGACGACAGCGAGCTGCCCCACGGCGCGATCCATGCCGACATGTTCCGCGACAACGTGCTGTGGGACGGCGAGTTCATCGGCGGCGTCATCGATTTCTACTTCGCCGGGCACGACGCGCTGCTGTTCGACGTCGCGGTCACCGCCAACGACTGGTGCACCGCGGCCGACGGCCGCTTCGACGGGGCGCGGATCGACGCCTTCCTCTCGGCCTATGCCGCCGACCGCCCGTTCACCGACCAGGAACGCGCCCACTGGCCATCGATGCTGCGCACCGCGGCGCTGCGCTTCTGGCTTTCGCGCGCGGCGGATTACCATCTACCCCGGGACGGCGAGATGGTGCTGGTCAAGGATCCCGATGAATACCGCGACCTGCTGCGCGTGCGCTGCGGGGAAAATCCGCCGTTGCCGGCCTGAAGGGGCCGATCCGCGACCAGAGCCGTAGCGACCGACCGACAAAATGCAAGCGAACACACTCTCCGCCGGCCACGGCCTGACCTGGATCCGGCACGGCTTCGACCTGTGGAAGCGCAACCCGGCGCTGATGACCTTCCTGAGCTTCGGCTACCTGCTGCTGGTGGCGCTGATAAGCGTCGTGCCGGTCGTCGGACAGCCGGCAGCGACGCTGATGATGCCGGCGCTGTCCCTCGGCGTTCTGAACGGTGGCCGCGCGATCGCCCGCGGCCAGCGCGGCGGCCCGGATCTGATGCTGTCGGGCTTTCGCAGGAACCTGCCGACGCTGGTGACGATCGGCGGCATCTATCTGGTCGGCAGCCTGCTGGCGCTGTTCGCGACCGCCCTCGGCGATGGCGGCCTGTTGCTCGAGGCGATGACCGGAAAGCGCGGGATCGACGCCTCGCTGGCCGAACAGCCCGGATTCCTGGCAGCAGTGATGATCGGCACGGTGGCCTCGACGCCGGTGATGATGGCCTACTGGTTCGCGCCAATGCTCGCCGCCTGGCACGACCTGTCGGCGCCCAAGGCGATGGTCTTCAGCATGATCGCCTGCGCCCGCAACTGGAAGCCGTTCCTGACCTACGCCCTCGGCCTGATGATGATCGCGGCGATTCTGCCGGCCGTCGTGATCGGCGTCATCGGGAGCTTCTCGCCGACCGTGGCGGCACTGATCTCGGTACCCCTGCCGCTGATCATGGTGCCGATCGTGTTCGCCACCTTCTACCCGAACGTCCGCGACATCTTCGGCGACGACGCCGACGCCGACGCCGACGCAGCGACGGGCGATGGCTGACGGCGGACCGCTCGGCCTGCTCGGCGGCACCTTCGACCCGATCCACCACGGCCACCTGCGGCTCGCCGAAGAAGCCGCGGAAGGCCTCGGTCTCGGCGGTGTACGGCTGATCCCCTCGGGCCGCCCGCCCCACCGCGGCGAGCCGGCGTCGTCGCCGGGACACCGGCTGGCGATGGTCGAACTCGCGGCCGCCGGCAATCCGCTGCTCGAGGTCGATGCCGCGGAGGTCGCCGACCCTCGGGCCAGCTACACCGTCGACACCCTCGAACGCCTGCGCGGCGAGCTGGGCGCGGCACGACCGTTGGTGCTGATCCTCGGTGCCGACGCCTTCGCCGGGCTGGCCACATGGCATCGCTGGCGCGAGCTGTTCGCGCTGGCCCATGTCGCGGTCGCCAACCGCCCGGGCCACGCCCCCCATGCCCGCCGCTGGCCGGCGCTGCTCGACGCGGCCCTGGACGACGCGTGCTCGCCCCGCCTGACGACGGACGAGCAGGCCCTGGCGAGAGCGCCTGCCGGCAGCGTGGTGCCCTTCGAAATGACCCCGCTGGCGATTTCGGCGACCCGCATCCGCGAACTGCTGGCCGGCGGCCACAGCGCCCGTTACCTGTTGCCGGATGACGTTCTCGACTATATTTGGAAGCATTCGCTTTACCGCTGACACAATGGACATACGGAAACTGCAGAAAGTCGTGGTCGCCGCCCTCGAGGAGATCAAGGGCAAGGACATCGAAGTCATCAACACCACCCGCCTCACCGCGATGTTCGATCGCATCGTGATCTGCACCGGTGATTCGAATCGTCAGACCCGCTCGCTGGCACGCAACGTCCAGGACAAGGTGCGCGAGTCCGGCGGTCAGGTGGTCAGTGTCGAAGGCGAGGAAAGCGGAGAGTGGGTGCTGGTGGATCTCGGCGACATGGTGGTCCATGTGATGCAGCCGGCCGTTCGCAGCTACTACAATCTCGAGGAGCTGTGGTCGGCTACGCCGGCGGCACGGCGGCGGTTGGTCGGCGCATCGGCCGACGACCGATAGCCCGGCGCCGACCTCCGTGCGCCTGTTGCTGGTCGCCGTCGGCACCCGCATGCCGTCCTGGGTCGACGCCGGTTTCGACGAGTTTGCCCGCCGCATGCCCCGCGAGCTGCCCCTGGAACTGGTCGAGGTCAAGGCCGAGCCGCGCAACATCGGCAAACCCGTGGACGTGATGCTGCGGGCCGAAGCCCAGCGCATCCGCGCGGCCCTGCCATCGCGCTGCCGGCGCGTAGTCCTCGACGAGCGCGGTCGCGATACCACCACCCGGGCGCTGGCTGCCCGGTTGCAGGGGTGGATGAACGGTGGCAGCGACGTCGCGCTGCTGGTGGGTGGACCGGACGGGCTGGCCCCCGATCTCAAGCAGGACGCCGACGAGTCGCTGCGCCTGTCCAGCCTGACGCTGCCCCATGCCCTGGTGCGTCCCTTGCTCGCGGAGGCTCTGTACCGTTCATGGAGCCTGCTCGGGAACCACCCCTACCACCGCGAGTGACACGCCCGAGCGCCGCCGCGCCAGTTGGCGCTATAGTGCGGATTTGTTGCACAAGACAGCGACACCATGAACCCAGAAATCGCAGCCGACGGCTTGCCGCGGTTCGTCACGCCATGAATGCACGAGGACCCTGGGCCTCGCGGAGGCTCGCCCGGCGAGGGACGACGCTGCGTGTCCCATTGCGCAGCAAACCAGGACACACCCGCCGACGGTTCCGCGGATGATTCCACCGCGCATCTATCTCGCTTCGCGCAGTCCGCGCCGCCGCGAACTGCTTCACCAGATCGGCGTCCAGTTCGACCTGCTCACCTTCCGCAGCGGCGAACGCGGCGAGGACGCCGATCTCGACGAGAGCCCGCTCGGCCACGAGGATCCGGAACGCTACGTCACCCGGCTGGCATTGAACAAGGCGGAGTGCGGCGTGCGCCGCCTGGGCTGGCGGCAGCTGACCCGCCGCCCGGTGCTGTCGGCCGACACCGCGCTGGAGGTGGATGGCCGCATCGTCGGCAAGCCTGTGGGGGCACCGGAAGCAGCGCGCATCCTGACCGGCCTCGGCGGTCGCCGCCACCGCGTGCTGACCGCCGTCGCGGTCAGTGACGGGGAGCAGACGCGCTACCGGCTGAACATCAGCGAGGTCAAGTTCCGCACCTTGGCGGAGGAGGAGATCCGGCGTTATGTCGCCTCCGGGGAACCTCTCGACAAGGCCGGTGCCTACGGAATTCAGGGACGTGCCGCGATGTTCATCGAAGAAATCCACGGCAGCTACAGCGGCATCATGGGACTGCCGCTGTTCGAGACCGCGGAATTGCTCAGGGAGTTCGGTTACCCCCTATGACCTTAGCCAGGAACAAGCAGACCTGCGCCCGTCGCGATGGGCGATCGGCAAGCCGTGGCCCACGGCTTGCCCATCTCTCATTACCGGTGCAGTCATGCCCGAGGAATTTCTCGTCAACTTCACCCCCCAGGAGACCCGTGTCGCCCTGATGCAGAAGGGGGTCGTGCAGGAGTTGCACGTCGAGCGGTCCACCAGTCGGGGCATCGTCGGCAACATCTATCTCGGCCAGGTCGTGCGCGTGCTGCCGGGCATGCAGTCGGCCTTCGTCGAGATCGGCCTCGAACGCACGGCGTTCCTGCACGTCGCCGACATCTGGAGCGAGCGCAACGGCGAATCGCCACGGCCGATCGAGCGCATCCTGTCGGAGGGCCAGAAGATCACCGTCCAGGTGCTGAAGGATCCTCTCGGCACCAAGGGGGCGCGGCTATCCACCCAGATCAGCATCGCCGGCCGCCTGCTGGTGTATCTGCCGCAGGACCGACACATAGGCATCTCCCAGCGCATCGAGAACGAAAGCGAACGCGAGGCGCTACGCAAGCGCCTCGCCGCGCTGATACCCGGCGACGAGGCCGGCGGCTACATCGTGCGCACGATGGCCGAGAGCGCTTCCGACGACGAACTCGCCACCGACATCGCCTACCTGCGCAAGCTGTGGGGCGAGATTCGCAGCCACGCGGGCGACGCGACCCCGCCCCGGCTGCTGTACGAGGACCTCAATCTGGGCCAGCGCTTGCTGCGCGACCTGGTCAGCGAGGAGACCGCGCGGATCGTGCTCGATTCCCGCGAGAACCACCAGAAGCTGAGCGCCTTCGCCGCCGAGTACATGCCCCGCGTGCTGCCGCTGATCAGCCACTACACCGGCGAACGGCCGCTGTTCGACATGTACGGCGTCGAGGACGAGATCGAGAAGGCATTGGCGCGTCGCGTGGATCTCAAGAGCGGCGGCTACCTGATCATGGATCAGACCGAGGCGATGACGACGATCGACGTCAACACCGGCGGCTTCGTCGGTGCCCGCAATTTCGACGACACCATCTTCAAGACCAACCTCGAGGCGGCCCAGGCGATCGCGCGCCAGCTCCGGCTGCGCAATCTGGGCGGCATCATCATCATCGATTTCATCGACATGGAGAGCCAGGAGCACCGCGACTCGGTGCTCGACGAGCTCAAGCGCACCCTGGCCCGCGACCACACCAAGATGAGCGTGTCGGGCTTCACCCAGCTCGGGCTGGTGGAGATGACCCGCAAGCGCACCCGGGAATCGCTGGCGCACCTGCTGTGCGAGCCGTGCCCGACCTGCGAGGGCCGCGGCGAGGTCAAGACCGCGCGCACGGTGTGCTACGAGATCCTGCGCGAACTGCTGCGCGAGGCGCGCCAGTTCAACGCGCGCGAATTCCGCGTGCTGGCCGCGCCGGACGTGATCGACCTGTTTCTCGACGAGGAATCCCAGGCGCTGGCGATGCTCTCCGAGTTCATCGACCGCACGGTGTCGCTGCATCCGGAGGCCAGCTACACCCAGGAACAGTACGACATCGTGCTGCTATGAGCGAAGCCCGCCGCCTCGCGCGACCTGCGGAGCCGCAGCCGCAGGACTTCGGGTCGTCGCCGCGGCGTTGGTTCGCGGCAACCCGTCCGGCCTTCCTGACGATCACCCTGGTCGGCTGCCTGATCGGCCTCGCCACCGCCCATCGGGCGGGCGTCCGGCTCGACCCGCTGACTGCCGCCCTGACGATTCTGCTGGCGCTGCTGGTGCACGCCGGCGCCAACGTCGTCAACGACGTCTGCGATGCCGACAACGGCAGCGACGACGCCAACCTGTCGCGGCTCTACCCGTTCACCGGCGGCAGCCGGATGATCCAGAACGGCGTGCTCGGCCGCGACCAGGCCGCACGCTTCGGTGGCGCCCTGCTGCTGGCCGTGATCCCGGCCGGGTTGTGGCTGGTCTGGCACAGCGGCGCCGGTCTGCTGGCGATCGGAGCGGCCGGGCTGGTGGTGGCCTGGACATATTCGGCGCCACCGCTGCGACTGATGAGCCGTGGCCTCGGCGAGCTGGCGATCGTCGCCGGCTGGCTGCTGGTGGTGGTCGGCGCCGACTACGTCCAGCGCGGCGGCTTTGCTGGCTTGCCCACGGTGGCCGGCCTGTCGTTCGCGATGCTGGTCGCGGCCCTGCTCTACATCAACCAGTTCCCCGACCACGACGCCGACGCGGCTGCCGGCAAGCGCACCCTGGTGGTCCGGCTGGGCACCGGCAACGCACGCTGGGGCTATCTGCTGCTGGTGCTCGCCGCCTACGGCTGGCTGATTCTCCAGGTCGGCCGCGGCGCGCTGCCGCAAGCCAGCGCGGCGGCGGCGTTCACGGCGCTGCTGTCGCTGCCCGCGGGACGCACACTGCTGAGCCACGCGGACACCCCGGCCGAGCTGGTCCCGGCGATCCGCCAGACCATCCTCGCGGCCCACATCCACGGCCTGCTCCTGGCCGGCACGATCGCCTTCGGGCATGCCGGCGAGCTGTATCCCCAATGATTCGCTTCGATAGCGCACGCTGCCAGGCGCTGATCTTCGACATGGACGGCGTGCTGCTCGACTCCGAGCGCATCGCCTACGAGATCGGTCGCCAGATATGCGAAGACATGGGCCTGCCGTGGCGGCACGAGGTGGCGATGCAGATGATCGGCCGCAATTCCCGTGAATTCGAGGCGCTGCTGAAGGGCGCCTATGGTCGGGACTTCCCGGTCGCCGAGCACCAGCAGGCGTTCGCCGAACGCTACGAGGCCGTCATCGCGGCCGGCGCCATCCCCCTCAAGCCCGGCGTCGAAGCGCTGTTCGCGCGGCTCGACGAGATCGGCCTGCGCCGCGTCGTCGCGACCTCGACGCGACGCAGCCGGGCTCTGCCGAAGCTCGAGGCGACCGGCCTGCTGGCGCGTCTCGACGGCGTCGTCGCCGGCGACGAGGTGCTCCGCGGCAAGCCCGCTCCGGACATCTTCCTGGCCGCGGCCGGCTTGCTCGGCCGCGAGCCCGGCGATTGCACCGTGGTCGAGGACTCCAATCCCGGCGTGCGCGGCGCGCTGGCGGCCGGCACCCAGGTCGTGATGGTGCCCGACATGCTGATGCCGGCAGCGGATGTCGCGGCCGCGCGGATCTCGGTGCTGCCGTCGCTCGACGCCTTCGCCCGGCTGCTCGACGGGCCGTGAGCGAACGCCGGCGCGACGACGCCGACCGCGCCCTCAAGCACCTCGCGGCCCGGCCGACATACTTCTGAGACTGCCCCTGCGCGCGCGGCAGCCACATACGATGCGCCGGCAAGGCCTTCGCGCTGGCCGACGCCATGACATGACGATTAAACTGGTGCCGGGCCATCACCCGGACAAGGAGTTGCCGTGCAGTTGATTGGCATGCTGGATTCCCCGTTCGTGCGTCGTAGCTTCATCGTCGCCCAACGGCTGGGGATCGCGCTCGAGCACCGGCCCCTTTCGGTGTTCCGCAATTTCGCCGAGTTCCACGCCATCAATCCGCTGGTGCGGGCGCCGACGCTGATCCTCGACGACGGCAGCTGTCTGGTCGACAGCGGCCTCATCGTCGAACACCTGATGAGCCTCGCCCCCGATGGCAGACTGCTGCCCGGCGATCCGGCCGGGCGTCTGTTGTGCCGCCAGCTCACCGGCCTCGGCCTGTCGATGTGCGACAAGGCGGTGCAGCTCTACTACGAACTGGGCGTTCGCCCCCAGACATTGCGCTGGCCGGAGTGGATCACCCGCTGCACCGCGCAATTGCGCGACAATGCGGCGATGCTCGAACAGCACTGCGAGTGCCCGGAGGGCTGGTTGCAGGGGGACGTGCCACGCCTGTCCGACATCACCGTCGCAGTCGCCTGGCGTTTCACCCATCACGTGCTGCCGCACATCCTCGATCCGAACGAATACCCGCGGCTCGGGGCGCTCGGCGATCGTGCCGAAGCGCTGCCGGAATTCGTCGCGGCCGACTTCGAGTGAGCCGGATCGGTAGCGGCGCCCGGGCGGGCGCTGGCACGACCTCGACGCCCACCGCGCTGGTCGCGGATCGGCTGGGCACCGGCGATCCCCCGCGCGGCTGCCCGCAGGAGGCCATCACCCGCCCCGGGGGTGAGGCGGGGATTCCGACAAGCACTGCGTCGAGGCCGTCGAGCGGGCTGGCTGTGCAAGGCCGGTCCTCCCATGGCGCGCAGCGACAGGAGGGCATTCCGTGAGCACTGGCGCGAAGGATCGGACCGGCCGATGATCGGAAGGATTCGTGGGACACTGGCGGAGAAGAATCCGCCACGCATCTTGGTCGACGTGCAGGGCATCGGCTACGAGCTCGACGTGCCGATGAGCACCTACTACGGACTGCCGGAATGCGGCCAGGCGGTGAGCCTGTTCACCCATTTCGCGGTCCGCGAAGACGGGCATTTCCTGTACGGGTTCTCGACCTGCGACGAACAGGCCACCTTCCGCCAACTGCTCAAGGTGTCGGGCATCGGTGCACGGACCGCGCTGGCCGTGCTGTCGGGGCTGTCGGTCGATGAGCTGCGGCGCGCGGTGTCGCTGCAGGAAGCGGGCCGGCTGGTGAAGATTCCGGGCATCGGCAAGAAGACCGCCGAGCGCCTGTTACTGGAATTGCGCGACCGGCTCGGGCAGGGCCTGGCTGCAGACGTGGCGGGGACCGTGCCGACAGCCGGCGGCGAGAGCGCAGCGGACGCGCGCAGCGACGTCGTGCATGCGCTGCTGGCCCTCGGCTACAGCGAGAAGGAGGCCCTCCGCGCCAGTGAAGGCCTGGCGGCCGACGGCGACGTCTCGGACGGCATCCGCGTCGCCCTGAAGAAACTTTCGAAGGCCTGAACGCCGAACCGCCCGCCGCGGCGCTGGCCGCGCCGGGACCTCACTCGACCGCGATGGTCCCCATCATGCCGCCGGCGGCATGCTCCAGGATGTGGCAGTGGAACATCCACTCGCCGAGATTGTCGGCGACGAAGGCCACGTCCACCGATTGCCGTGGCGCCATCAGCACGGTGTCGCGCCAATCCTGCTCGACCACCGGCCGGCCGTCGACGCCGACGACCCGGAAGAAATGGCCGTGCAGGTGCATCGGGTGGGCAAAGTCGGTCTGGTTGATCAGCCGCAGCACGACGTGGTCGCCCTTGCGCACGTAGAGCAGGGGGTCGTGCAGCAGCGCATGTTCGTGCTGGGCGCTGAAGTTCATGGTCCAGGCGAGCTTCTCCTTTTCCATGATCTCCTGGATATTGGTCGGCTTGCCGTCGATCATGCCGATCACCGGCGAGCCGCGCATGCCGCCCTCGAACACGATGTAGTGGTCGATCGCCTTGGCGACGTCGGGCTCGGGCAGATCATTGGCAGCGAGTTGCATCGGCGCACCCAGCGGCTTGTCGCGCAGCGGTGCGTCGTCGAGGTAGCTGACCCTGGCGATCTGGCCGCGGCTGCGCCGGTCCACGTCCAGGACCTTGTGCTCGCTGCCCGGCGCCGCCATGAAGTCCACCACCAGGTCGACCCGCATGCCGGGGCCGAGATCGACGGTCTCCAGTTCGCGCGGCTTGATCGCCTGGCCGTCGAGGGCCACCGCGTGCAGCGTGTGCCCGGCCAGCCTGAGGCGGAAGATGCGGGCCGACGCAGCGTTTATCAGGCGCAACCGCATGCGCTCGCCGGAGCGCACCGCCAGCGCCACCTTCTCGCCCGCCTGCTGGCCGTTGACCAGCACGACGTTGCCCAGGCGGCCGTCGTTGGCGATGTCGAGAATCCGGCCGAAATCATTGATCTGGCGGCCCTTGGCGTCGACGCGCACGTCCGACAGCACCCACACCACCTCGCGGTCCACCTCGATCGGCGCGTCCTCCTCGACGATCAGCGGGCCGTACAGACCCCGCGGCACCTGCTCGAAGCTGATCTGATGGGGGTGATACCAGAAGGTGCCGGAATCCTTCACCTCGTACTCGTAGCTGTACATCTCCCCCGGCTTGATCGGGTACTGGGTGACGTAGGGAACACCGTCCATCGCGTTCGGCACCCGCAGCCCGTGCCAGTGCACCGTGGTATCGATGCCGGACAGGTCGTTGTTGACGACGACCTTGACGCGATCACCCTTGCGAAAGCGCAGCTCCGGCCCCGGCACCGAACGGTTGAAGGCCCAGAAGTCGGTCATCGGGCCGTCGGGGGCAAGGGCCTGCTCGAAATGGCCAGCGCTGAGCACGAACTCGCGGGACCCCGCAGCCGCGCGGGCGATCCCCGGCAAGGCGGCGAGACCCGCCGCGGCAGCACCCGTCTTCAGGAAATCCCTTCTGCTCGTCGTCATGTCGCTCGTCCCCCCGCGGCAGGCCCTGCGCCCGCCTGCTTCATTGGCTGGATTGTTCGTACATCCGCGTCACGCGTTCGCTGGCGACCAGAATCGACTCGGTGGCCTCCGCGACGATCAGGCGATAGGAGGTCGCGCCCTCGGCGGCGATCGCGGTCTGCAGCCACTCCCACTGCAGGGCCATCTCGTCGAGTTCGCGACGGATCTCGTCGGTGTTCTCGCGCTGGGCGCGAAGCCGCTCGAGGCCGCCGGAGAATTCATTGGCCGCGGCGTCCAGCTCCTCACGGACGGCCGCCGACTCGACGCCCCAGCTCACCAACATGTAGGCCTTGGCAATGCGCTGGCACAACGCGCTCTGTCGACCCGCCAGCGTCACCAGGCGGTTGCCCGGCGTGTCGGCGCGGTCCTGGAGGTGTTGCAGCAGGCGCTTCGCAGCGAGATCGACCTCGTCGGTCTGGCGCGACAGCGACAAGGCCCTGTCGCGCGACACCGGCTCCAGCGCGCCGCTCTTGAGCGGCTGCCAGGCCAGCGCCAGTTCCGACAAGGCCTTCTGGGTGCCGTCGTCGACGGCGCTGTGATCGAGCTTGCCGAGGTTCGCATCGAAGCCGGCCAGCGCACTGGTCAGTTGATTCATCGCCGCGGTCGGCAGCACGTTGAGACCGATCTGGCTGTAGGCCTTGACCACCCGCTGGGCGAGCATGCGCTGCTGACTGGCGAGGCCGACCGGGCCCTGGTCGGCCATCGCCCGGCCGGCGAGCACCGCGACGGCAAGCCCCAGGAACCATGCCGACATCGCCCTTCGCATCTTCAGCGTCATCCCAATCCTCTCGTTCCGATCTGGTGCGCCGGTCGGCGCGAAAGCTGCCCTTCCTTCAGAAAACCGGAACGCCCATCGACTGCAGGGCGCGGTTCAGCTGCTTGGTGGCCTCTTCCATCAGGGTCACCGCTTCCTTGTATTTGCCGGCATCCGCTTCGCTCTCGGCCTCGAGCTTGAGCCGTCGCCCTTCGCCGACGAAGCGGTCGACGAGCTGACGCTTGCCACCCTCGGCACGCCCCTCGCCGATCATCATGTCCACCATGATCTGGTTGCTGCCGAACCGCTTCTGCTCGTAGGCGTACTCTTCGGCCGGGGTCTCGAAGTTGAGCGACAACACCACTTCCTGGCCCGCACGCAGGCGCGACAGCTCCTGCACCGCGAGCTTGTAGGCGTCCGCCATGTGCCGGTTGGCCTCGCCGAGACGATCGGCGCCGGCGAGCTTGTTGCCTTCCGCAGCGAGGCGGTCGATCTCGCCGAGCACCCGGATCGCTTCCTGTTCCAGCTTGGGGTCACGCCTCAGGTCATCCACCGCGGCGCGATAGGTGCGCACCTGCTCGGTCATGTCGGCCAGTTGCTTGCGCTGGGCGCTGTCGGACAGCCCGCCTTCCGACGACAGGCGGCGCGACGCCGAAGAGGCCGACTTGAGGGCCGCATCGAGCGCGCTCGCGGCATCGTCGAGCCGGCCTTCGTCGATTGCCTTGCGGGCGTCGTCGAGCAACCCCTTGCCCTTCTCGACGAGCATCGGGGTCTCGGCGTCCCGGCCATAGGCAGAACTCTTGGCCGCCGGCGAATTGACCAGCATCTCCACCAGCCGGAACTTCTGTTCGATCAGCCTCCTGCGCTGCTCATCGTCCGAACCGGCCTGCGAAAACGCCGCACCGGCCATCGCCAGCAGGATCACCAGCGCCAAAACATTCCTGATCATGAGGCCATCCTGAATAATCCGGGGTTCGGGGCCACCGGGGATCTTACACGCCCCGCAGTCGATCCCTGAGCATACAACATTGACCGAGGTCAACCCTTGCGCGGTTCAAGGCGAACGGCACTGGCAATGGGCGTACAGGTGGCCGGGGTCGTTCCAATGGATCAGGTCGCCGAGTTCGCCGGTGATCTGGGCGACCAGCGCGTCGACGCCGGTGGCGGCGGCGGGCACCGGGCGGTCCAGCCCGAGGGCGTGCAACAGGCGCTCGACGATGCGCTCGCGGGCGTCCAGGTCGGGCTCGATCCACTCGACCCGGTAAGTGCCCAGGGCGGCGCGCGCGGCCGCGGCGTCGATCGCCTGGGTGAGGCCGCCGAGGTGGTCGACGAGACCGTGTTCGACAGCCTGGCTGCCGCTCCAGACCTGCCCCTGGGCGACCTTCTCGACTGCCGCCGCGTCCATGCCGCGCGCGCTCGCGACGAGCCCCACGAAACGCCGATAGCCGTTCTCGATGCTGCTCTTCAGCGCCGACGACATCGGTTCGGACAGGGGTCGTCGCGGATCGAGTCCACCGGCGATCGGCGAGGTACCGACGCCATCGACCGCGAGCCCGCCGCGCGCCAGCAGGCCCGACAGGTCGGGGAACATGCCGAAGATGCCGATCGAGCCGGTCAGCGTCGAATGGTCTGCCCAGATCTCGTCGGCCGCCAGCGACACCCAGTAACCGCCCGATGCGGCCACCGAACTCATCGACGCGACCACCGGCTTGCCGGCCTGGCGGATCAGATCGACCTCGCGCCGGATTCGCTCCGACGCGAACACGCTGCCGCCCGGACTGTCGACGCGCAGCACCACCGCCTTGTAGGCGTCTTCGTCACGCACCCGGGCAAGCATCGCGGCAACGGTCTCGCCACCGGCGATGCCGATCGGGCTCTCGCCATCGATGATGGCGCCCTGCACGGCCACCACCGCGACTCGCCTGCCGTCGGCCGGTTGCTGCGCACGGACCCCGGCCAGGTAGGCGCCCAGTTCGGTGCGGCGCGGCGCCTTGCCCTCTTCGAGGCGGCCGAAGCGCGAGACCTGCAGGGCCTGCCACTGGTCCGGAGTCATCAGGCCGTCCACCAGTCCGGCCTGCACGGCCAGCTGCGCGGCGTCGCCGCCTGCGCTCGCCAGCCGCGCCGGATAGTCGTCGACCAGGGCGTCGAGCGAGTCGGCATCGAACTTGCGGTGGGCCGCAACGCCGCTCAGCCATTGCGCCCACAGGCCGTCGAGCAGGTGAGCGGTCGATTCCCGGTGGCGATCGGACATCGACTCGCGGGTGAATGGCTCGACCGCCGACTTGTGGATGCCGACGCGGAACACGTTGATGCGGACGTCGAGCTTGTCGAACAAGCCCTTGAAGTAGGTCGGATAGCTGGCAAAGCCGTGGGCCAGCACGAAGCCGTCGGGCGCCATGTAAACTTCGTCGGCCTGGCTCGCGAGGAAGTACTGGGCCTGGGTGAAACGACTGCCCCACGCCAGGACCGGCTTGTCGGGCGCCGCTTCGCGGAAGCGCTCGATGGCCGCCGCCAGTTCCTGCAGCTTGGCGAGGCCGGCGGCGGCCAGGGGATCGGTCTCGATCACCACGCCGCGGATCCGCCCGTCGTGCGCCGCCGCGTCGAGGGCCTCGAGCACTTCGTGCAGCGGCGTCTGGCTCGGGCCGGCGCCGCGCCGCAGCAGGGTCAGCGGATCGGCCACCGCGACCTGCTCGACGAGCTGACCGGCCGGACGCACCAGCAGCGCCGATCCGTCGATCACCGGGTCCGGCTTGCGGGCCAGGAGCGCCGCCAGCACGAGCGCCAGCAGCAGCAGGAAGATCAGATTGACGACCAGCCGTCTGAACCCGTCGATCACTGCCCAGGCGCCACCCAACAGGCGCATCAGAAGGCCTTTTCCGCTATTGCTCATCACCCGCCCCGCCACTTCGATGCCCCGATTATGCCCGCACCCGATGATTTGGCGCCTCGTCTGCCTTGCGATACGCTGGCGCCCACCCATCGATTGCCGACCCGGATGCATCCCATGGCCCCGCGAACCGGATACGCCCTGCTGCTGGGCGCCCTGCTGCTGTCCTCCTGCGCAAGCCCGGTCACCCAGCCGCCCGGCGATCTGCGCGTGATCGTGAGGTTCGGCGCGAGCACCGACCCCGTCGATCCGGCCTTGCTGCGCCGCCTGTCGGATGCGGCTCGAAGCGAGGTACGTGTCTCGGCCAGGATCACGGATACCGAATCGGCATACTGGCTGCGGTGCACCGAGCGCGATCCGTTCTGCGAAGACATGATGCTCCGCCTGCTTGCCGTACCGCCGGTCGAAGAAGTCATGCCGGATCGTTATCGATATCCTTCGGAACCGACACGATGAATCGGATTATCAGGGTTGCAGTCGCGGTCCTGGCCGCGATGGCCTGCGCCTCGGCCGCCGCCGATGCGCGGGTGATCGTCAAGCTGCGCGACCAGACCACGGGCCTGCGGCAGGCCCAGGCCGTCGAGCGCACCCGCTCGCTGGCCCAGCGCATCGGCGTCGCGCTCGCCCACCGCAACCAGCCTGCACCCGGCATGCTGGCGCTGCGCGCGTCCGGCATCGCGATCGGCGACCTGCTGGCACGCCTGGCGGATGACCCGGCAGTCGAATTCGCCGTCGAAGACCGCCTGCGCACGGCCCGTGCGCTGCCGAACGACCCCCTGTTCGACACCCAGTGGTATCTGCAGTCGGTCGAGGCCGCGGCGATCGGCGCGGACCGCGCCTGGGACATCGTCACCGGCGACGGCGCGATCGTCGTGGCGGTGCTCGACACCGGAATCCGCCCCGGCCACCCGGACCTCGCGCCACGGCTGGTGGCGGGCTACGACTTCATCACCGACGCCGCGCTGTCCGGCGACGGCGACGGGCGCGACGCCGACCCGAGCGACGTCGGCGACTTCATCGATGCCGCCGCGCAGAGCGACCCGGCACTCCAGGCCGTCTGCGGCGCCGGGCTGCTGCCGCAGGAAAGCAGTTGGCACGGCACCCGGGTGGCCGGCATCATTGCCGCGGCCGGCAACAATTCGCTCGGTATCAGCGGCGTCAACTGGAACGCCCGCGTGCTGCCGCTGCGGGTGCTCGGCAAATGCGGCGGCTTCGATTCCGACATCATCGCGGCGATGCGCTGGGCTGCCGGACTGTCCGTGCCGGGCCTCGACCTCAACCCGACCCCCGCGCGCATCATCAACATGAGCCTTGGCGGCGAAGGTGCCTGCACCGCCGCCTACGAGCAGGTGATCCAGGAACTGCTGTCCCGCGGCGTGCTGGTCGTGAGTGCCGCCGGCAACGAGACCGGCCCGGTGGAATCACCGGCCAACTGTGCGGCTGCGCTGGCCGTCGGCGGCCTGCGGCACATCGGTACCAAGGTCGGCTACAGCAGCCTGGGCCCCGAGATCGACGTCAGTGCGCCCGCCGGCAATTGCGTCAATCCCACCCTCCCCTGCCTGTTCCCGATCGACACCACCAGCAATGCCGGCACCACGACGCCCGCTGCCGACACCTATACCGATGGCAACGTGCCGACCATCGGCACCAGCTTCAGTGCGCCCCAGGTGGCCGGCGTCGCGGCGCTGATGCTGAGTGCGAATCCCGCCCTCGGTCCGAACGACCTGATCGATCGCATCAAGAGCAGCGCCCGCCCGTTCCCCAGCGACCCGACGATTCCGACCTGCCCGGTCACGGCCACCGGCATCGACAACCTCGGTCAGTGCAACTGCACGACGCTCACCTGCGGCGCCGGGATGCTCGACGCCGGCGCCGCCGTGGCCGCCGCCGCCGCCCCGGTGGCGGCGATCAGCGCCGCCGCGGCTGCAACCGCCGGCACCACCACCACGCTGGACGCCGGTGCCAGCGTGGCGATGGCCGGACGCACCATCGTCGGCTGGCTGTGGTCCATCGTCAGTGCGCCGGACGGGGCCAGCCTGACCGTGGTCGACGCCGAGCGCACCGGCCTGCAGACGCCGGTCGAGGGCAGCTACGTGGTCCGCGTGACGGTCACGGATTCGGCCGGCGCCAGCGACGAGGCAGTACATGTGGTCACGGTGTCCGCGGCCGCCCCGCCGCCCGTCAGCGAGCCCGAGCCGAGCGGCGGGGGCGGAGGCGGCGGCGGCAGCAGCGGCTGGCTGTTGCCGCTGACGCTGCTGGTCGCATGGCCGTGGCTGGAGGTCCGGCCGACGCGCCGAAGCCGATCCGCCGTCCACAACCGGCCCCCTAAAGAGATCGACCCCACCTCCGTTGACTGCTGAACACGCAACTGAGGAGTCGTGATGAAGCCGGGACCCGTAGAGCGCCGCAGTTCGCAGCGCATCGTCACCCACCAGCTCGGTCAAAACCGATTTTGGCTGTCCTGGTATGCCGGTCGCGTCCTGCTCGAGAATCTCTCGATCGGAGGATTCTCGATGAGCCTTTCCACGCCGCCGGCGAGTCACCGTCCGTTCGAGTTCCTGGTCGAGCGCGACGGCATCCTTGGCGGCGTGAGCGGTCTCGCCCAGGTGGTCAACTACAACAGCCACGTCAATGGCGGGCTCGCCGGCTGCCGCTTCGTATCCCTCAGCGACGAAGCATCCGACCGTCTGACCGACTGGCTCGCGGGCCACGTTCTCGACGTCGCTGCGGTGCCGGTGAGCGACGTCGAGGCCGAAGACATCGTCCTCGGTCCGTCGATCGTCTGACCGTCCGATACGGGTCGCAGCTGCCGGCGTCCGTCGCCGGCATCAGCCCTTGACCACCATCACCGAACAATCGGCCAGTTGCACCACCCGCGACGCACACGAACCCAGCAGGGTCTTCTCGAGACCCTTGGCATGGGACGGAATGACGATCAGGTCGACACCGAGCCGGCCGGCCTGCCCGGCGATCTGTTCCGCCGGATTGCCCTGCGCGACCAGCGCGACGGTACGGATCTCCGCCGGAAAGGTATCCGCCACGTAGGCGCGCAGGCTCCTGGCGACCTCCTCGGTGGCCTTCTCCATCGCCGAATCCGGAAAGAACGACGCCACCAGCGGCATGCCGAAACCCGGGATCACGGTCAGCACGAACAGTTCCGCACCGTGACGGGCGGCTTCCTCGCCAGCGAACTCGACCGCCTTCTTGGCGAGGCGGGTCGCCTGCAGGTCGATGGGCAACAGGATCTTCTCGATCATCGTCTTTCCCCGTTCGAATGGGTCGCGTCCAGGCGGACACCGGGTGGCGCCGGCGTCAGCCGCCACCGGCCTTGTGGCGGCGCAACTGCAGCATCGCCACCAGCGCCAGCAGTATCGTCGCCGGTATGAACATCAGTTGCTTCGGCGGCCGCTCGGCTTCGACCCGGATATCGAGGATCTGCCAGTCGAAATCGAGGCCGGCCTGCTGTGCCGGGCTGCCGAACGTGACGTTGTCGGCGAGCACCTTGCCGTCCTCGATGCGGGTCTCGAGGCCGGCGTTCATCAGCCGCTCCTGGCCCGATCCAGACGGCCCCAACGGCAGTTGCACGGCTTTTTCGACCAGATCCCCGTCGATCGTCTCGCCCTTGACCATCATCACCAGCTTGCCTTCCGCGGGCACCTGTTCGGCAAACTGGACGATCTCGGCGGCCGGCACCACGCGGGTCGGCTCATACACCATGTCCCACCAGTAGCCCGGGCGGAAGAAGGTGAAGGTGACCAGCAGCAGCGCCGCCGACTCCCACAGTCGGCTGCGGGTCAGCCAGTAGCCCTGGGTCGCGGCAGCGAACAGCAGCATGCCGACCACGGCCCCGACGATCACGACGATCAGTTCGAACCAGCCATCGATGCCGATCAGCAGCAGCTGCGTGTTGAACACGAACATGAACGGCAGGATCGCCGTGCGGATGTCGTACATGAAGCCCTGGATGCCGGTCTTGATCGGGTCGGCCTTGGCGATCGCCGCCGCGGCGAAGGCCGCCAGGCCGACCGGCGGCGTGTCGTCGGCGAGGATGCCGAAATAGAACACGAACATGTGCACTGCGACCAGCGGCACGATCATGCCTTCGTTGGCCGCCAGCGTCACCACCACCGGCGCCATCAGGCTGGACACCACGATGTAGTTGGCGGTGGTCGGCAGGCCCATGCCGAGCACGATGCAGATCGCCGCAGTGAAGATCAGCGCCAGCATCAGGTGGCCACCCGAAATCAGTTCGACGAACTCGATCATGACCTGGCCGATGCCGGTCAGCGTGATCGTGCCGACGACGATGCCGGCCGCGGCGGTCGCCACGCCGATGCCGATCATGTTGCGTGCGCCGATCGCCAGCCCGTCGATGCAGTCGTCGATGCCCTGGCGCAGCGTGCCGGCGGCAGGCTCGTGGCGGAACCGGGCGAGCAGCGGACGCTGGGTCAGCACGATCCCGATCATCAGCACGGTCGCCCAGAACGCCGCCAGCCCCGGCGAGAAGCGCTCGACGATCAGGCACCACATCAGCACCACGATCGGCAGCAGGAAATACAGGCCGACCTTGACCGTGGGCCCGACCTCCGGCAACTCCAGCACCGGGTCGTTGGGGTCGTCCATCTCCAGTTCCGGATAGCGGGCAGCGAACTTGAGCAGGCCGACATACGCGGCCGCGATCAGCAGCGCGACGATGTAGATCGCGGCACCGCCGGCCAGCGTCTTGATCCAGCCGATGCCGTAGTACACCACCAGGCCGATCGCACAGGTGCCGGCGACGACGCCGGCGAAGCTCGCCAGCTTCTGGGCCAGGGTCGACCGGGTCCGGCGCGGCAGGCCCTTCATGTCGGCCTTCAGTGCTTCCAGGTGGACGATATAGACCAGCGCGATGTAGGAGATCACCGCCGGCAGGATCGCGTGCTTGATGACCTCGATGTAGCTTATGCCGACGTACTCGATCATCAGGAACGCCGCAGCCCCCATCACCGGCGGGGTCAGCTGGCCGTTGGTCGAGCCGGCCACCTCGACCGCGCCGGCCTTGGTGCCGGGGAAGCCGACCCGCTTCATCAGCGGGATCGTGAAGGTGCCGGTGGTCGCGACGTTGGCGATCGACGAGCCCGAGATCAGCCCCGTGGCGGCCGAGGCCACCACCGCCGCCTTGGCCGGTCCGCCGCGCATGTGGCCGAGCAGCGCGAACGCCATCTTGATGAAATAGTTGCCGGCGCCGGCCTTCTCGAGCATCGCGCCGAACAGCACGAACAGGAACACGAAGCTGCTGGAAACGCCGAGCGCGACGCCGAACACGCCTTCGGTGGTCAGCCATTGGTGCGACATCACCTTCGACAGGCTCTGGCCCTTGTGGGCGATGACCTCCGGCATGTAGGGGCCGAAGAAGGTATAGACCAGGAACACCGTGGCGACGATCATCAACGGCGGACCGAGGGCGCGGCGGGTCGCTTCGAGCAACAGCACCATGCCGCAGATGCCGACCGCCAGGTCCACCGGGGTGGGGGCCCCCGAGCGCGCCGACAGCTCCGTGTAGAACAGGAAGATGTAGGCGGCACTGGCGGCGGCGGCGATCGCCATGACCCAGTCGGCGATCGGGATGTGCTGGCGCGGCGACGATGCGAACGCTGGATAGGCGGTATAGGCGAGGAACAGCGCGAAGGCGAGGTGGATCGCGCGCACCTCGGTATCGTTGAACACGCCGACTCCGGCCATGAAGGGCAGCGGCGACGCCACCCAAAGCTGGAACAGCGACCAGACCAGCGCCGTGCCGAACAGGATCCGTCCGGGCAGGCCCGGCGGATGGCGTGCGCCGCTGTCGCTCTCGGCAACCATCTCCTGCAGTTCGCGATCGGTGTCGCGCACATCGCTGTCTGGTGTATCCCGCATCTCGATTCTCGCCTGTGGTGGCGCGGGTGCAGCGCGCCCTCCCGCCGGTTCGGTGGATTTCGGGGGTCGTCAGCGGCGCCCGTCCGCCGCGGAGCGGCACCCGCCCTGGCCCGGAGCTGCCGGCGGCGCAGGGGCAGCGCCGCCGGACCTCCCGCTCACATCAGGCCGGCTTCCTTGTAGTACTTGGCCGCGCCGTCGTGCAGCGGCGCCGACAGGCCGTCCTTGACCATCTGCTCCTTCGTCAGGTTCTCGAAGGCCGGATGCAGCCGGAGGAAGTCGTCGAAGTTCTCGAACACCGATTTGACCACCTGGTAGACCGTCTCGGCCGGGGTGTTGGTCGATGATACGAAGGTCGCGCCGACACCGAAGGTCCGCGTGTCGTCGGGGTTGCCCTGGTACATGCCCCCCGGAATCACTGCCTTGCGGTAATAGGCATTGTCGGCGACCAGCTTGTCGATCACCGGCCCCTCGACGTTGACCAGGACCGTGTCGCAGGTCGTCGTCGCCTCCTTGATCGAGCCGGCCGGGTGTCCGACCGTATAGACCATCGCGTCGATCTTGTTGTCGCACAGCGCCTTCGACTGCTCGGCCGCCTTCAACTCCGAGGCCAGCGCGAAGTCGTCCATCGTCCAGCCCTTGGCCGCCATCACCACTTCCATGGTGCCGCGCTGCCCCGAGCCTGGATTGCCGATATTGACCCGCTTGCCCTTCAGGTCATCGAAATTCTTGATGCCGGCATCGGCCCGCGCGACCACGGTGAAGGGCTCGGCATGGACCGAAAACACCGCCCGCAGTTCCTTGTTGGGACCCTGTTCCTCGAACTGGCTGGTGCCGTGATAGGCGTGGTACTGCCAGTCCGACTGGGCGACGCCCATGTCCAGCTCGCCGGCGCGGATGGTGTTGAGGTTGTAGACCGAACCACCGGTGGACTCCACGGAGCAGCGAATGCCGTGCTCCTTGCGCCCCTTGTTCACCAGCCTGCAGATAGCCCCCCCGGTCGGATAGTAGACGCCGGTAACGCCGCCGGTACCGATCGTGATGAAGGTGTCGGCGGCCAGCGCCAGCGTCGAGGCGCCGGTCAGGGCGGCAGCAAGCATGGAAGCGAAGACAAACTTTCTGGTCTGCATGTAACTCCTCCTGGTAGGTGATCGAGTCGAGTGCGGTTGCCGGAGCACACGCGCCGGGGCCGGGGCCGGAGCCGTCCGGCCGGCGCCCCGGCCACAGGATCATCGGCGCCTGCGACAGGCGACGAACACGGTTGACGGCACCTTCCGCCGGTAGCGGGAAGCCGTTCCATCGTTTAAGGATATACCCCGAAACCGCTGTCTGCCGCGCCAATGGCCGATCCGCAGGCAAAAAACGGTCACCGGAGCGCCGCCCTGGCGGCCCCTCGGCCTCCGCAATCGCCGCGCGAGGCCTCCCCGTCGCGCAGTGCCGCCGCCCCACCGGGCGCGAATGCCGCATCCGGCACCGGCGCGCCGCGCCCGGCCATCCGCGCCGCCAGCAGTCCGGCGCAGCCGGCCGCGAGGGTGAAACCGAGCGCACCGTGGCCGACGTTCAGCCACAGGCCGTCGATGGTGCTGTCGCCGACGATCGGCGTGCCGCCGGGCGTTGCCGGCCGCAGGCCGGCCCACGGTCGCAGGTCGGCGAGATCCACCGCCGCACCGAACCAGTCGCGGGTCTCGCGCGCGAGGGTCGCGATCCGGCCGGCAGGCGCCGAGGCGTCGTAGCCGACGATGTCGGCCATGCCGGCCACCCGCAGGCGATTGCCGATGCGCGCATAGACGATCCGGCGTCGCTGGTCGGTCACGCTGACCGCCGGCACACCACCAGCCTGCACGATTGCCGGACTGATGCTGTAGCCCTTCAGGGGATAAAGCGGCAGGCGGACGCCGAGCGGTCGCAACAGGTCGGCAGCATGGACGCCACTGGCGATCACGCAGGCATCGGCCTCGATGCGGCGCCGGTCGGTGCGCAGCGCGCGGAAACGGCCGCCCGATGCCTCGATCGAGTGCGCGGTCTCGGACAACAGGACGCGGGCCGGCGCGGGATGGGCACGCAGGCCGTGCTCGAAGGCCTGGCACAGCGCCAGGCAATCGCCGACTTCCTCGTCCGGCGTGAAGATGCCACCGACCAGTTGCGGCGCGACCCGCGCCAGCGCCGGCTCGATGTCGCGACAGCCGCGCCCGTCGAGCACCTGCCGGGGTGCGCCTTCCGATTCCGACCGCGCGAGCCCGCGGCACGCCGCTGCGAATGCGTGCCGATCACGATAGACGACCAGCTTGCCGTTGCGCCGCCAGCCGAAGTCGAACGCGGGATCACCGGCCAGTGCTCCGACCTGCTGCCGGCTGTAGCGCGACAGCAGCGTCAGTGCTGAGATCGACGCGGCGTGGTCGCGTCGGTTGCAGGCACGCAGGAATGCCGCCAGCCACCGCCATTGACCGGGATCGAGACGGGGACGCAGGCGCACCGCGGCGTCGCGGCCGAGCAACCAGTGCGGATAGCCGGTGAATAGCGCCGGATCGGCCAGAGGTGCGACGTGGCGGTAGGACAACTGTCCTCCGTTGGCGTGGCTGGCGCCGAGACCGACTGCATCGCGCGATTCGACCAGGCTTACCGCATGCCCGTCCCGCTGGAGGTACCAGGCGGTCGCCAGGCCGATGATGCCGCCGCCGACGATACAGATTTCCATACCATGAAGCTCACTTTGATTTGGCCGGAAATTCGGCCTGACGCATTTCATGATAGGGCTTGCAAGGGAGAATCGGGTTTCGGATGATTGGGATAGTCATACCTTTAAGGCATGGATGATGCGCCTGCGCCAGATCGAAATCTTCCGCGCCGTGATGCTCAGCGGTTCGGTCAGCGCCGCGGCGCGCATGCTCCACGTATCACAACCGGTGGTTTCGCGAATCGTCCGGCATGCCGAACAGTCGCTGGGCTTCGCCCTTTTCGAGCGCAGCCGTGGTCGCCTCGTGCCGACCCCGGAAGCCGAAGCCCTGTACTGCCAGGTACGGCGCAGTTGGACCGAGATCGAGCGCATCGACGCACTGGTCGGCAGCCTGCGCCAGGGTGGCGCCAGCGGATTGCGCATCGCAGCGACGCCGACCCTTGCCGCCAGCCTGCTGCCGCAGGCGGTCGCGGCACTGCAACGGCAATATCCGGCGATGCAGTGCGACCTGTGGGCAATCCATACGGCGGAGATCGAGCAGCGACTCGCCACCCAGGAGATCGATGCCGGCATCGCACTGGAACCGCCCGAACGGGTCACGGTGGCGGTCTCGCAGCTTGCCGATACGGAGATCCTGCTGGCCGTGCCGCAAGCCTGGTCCATGACGGTGACGCCCAGCCGGCGGCTACTCGCGGACCGCCCGTACATCGCGCTGGCCGAGAGTACGCCGCTGGGCGACGCACTGACCGGCCTGCTCGAGCGCGCCGGCTGGCAGGCCGAAGCCGGCCTGCGGGTGCAGACCTACCGGATGGCGGGATCGCTGGTCGAGCAGGGCGCCGGCCATGCGTTCATCGACGGCTTTACCGCGGTCGGCCTCGACCCCGACAAGGTCGCGCTGTTCCGCATCCGTCCGTCGCTGCCGGTTCATCTGCACCTGATGCGGGCAAGCACCGCCGCCCCGTCGCTGACCCTGCCGCGTCTCGACAAGGAGTTGCGCAGGGCGGCACTCGCATTGCTCGCCGAACTACCGGCACGCCTCCAGCCCGACTCCGCGCTGCTCGACGGCGGCGACTGAGGAGCGCCACCAGGTCCGCACCGAGGCCGCGCCTGACCATTTCCAGGCGCCACCCCCGGACCGTCGCCGATCGCAGGGCCGGAACACGACGGCGGTCTGACAAGCACCAGGCGGCCTCGTTATCATGGCATCTCCGTCCGCAGTCGGCGACCGTGGCCTTGCAAAACCTGCAGCACAAGTTCCTGCGCCTGTTTCTGCCGACGGCCACGCTGCTGGCAATCGGCGCCTTCGTCCATGGCCAGGGCGAGATCGACCGTCAGATCGACCAATTGCGCAGCCGGGATGCGCAGGCCATCGGCCTCGGTGCCGGTTCCCTCGGCGGGCGCATCGCGACGATCAGCCGCGACCTCGCATATCTTTCCGCCAGCAACAATCTGCGCCAGGCAGTCGATGATCCGTCGCCAGGGAAGCTCGCGGATCTGGCGGAGGACTTCGCGGCCTTCGCGCGCAGCAAGGCCGTCTACGACCAGATTCGCTGGATAGACGAAACAGGCATCGAGCGGGTGCGAGTGGACCTGATCGGCGGACGGCCCGAAATCGTTCCGCGGCCGCGTCTGCAGGACAAGGCACAGCGCTATTACTTCACCGACACCGTCAAGCTGCGCCCCGGCGAACTCTTCATTTCACCGCTCGACCTCAACATCGAGCAGCATCGCATCGAGCTGCCCCACAAGCCGATGCTGCGGGTGGCGACTCCGCTCACCGACAGCGCCGGCCGCAAGCGAGGCATAGCCATTGTCAATTACCTCGGCAGGGACATGCTCGACGCCTTCGTGCATCAGACGGCGGCAATCGCCGGGCGTGCGACGATGGTGGATCGCGACGGCTACTGGCTGAAGGGCCGAACGCCGGACGACGAATGGGGGTTCATGTTCGATCGACCCGATCTGAGCATGGCGGCGAGGTATCCCGCCGCCTGGCAAAGGATCAGCGCCGACGACCAGGGCCAGGCCCGTCTCGACGACGGCGTGTGGACCTGGCAGACGGTTCGTCCGCTGTTGAACGGCCCAATCCCGGACACCGGCCCGGCCGACCTGTCTGCCGCCGACCAGCACGTGGTCGAGTCCCGGCAATACGTCTGGAAGGCCGTCGCCTTGCTGTCGGCGTCGACCCTGGCCGCGACGGCACGCACGGTGTGGACCAGCATGGCGGCCTATGGTGTGCTGCTCGCCGCCGCCCTGGGATATGGCTGCTGGTTGCTGGCCCAGGCCTGGGAGGCGCGCGCCGAAGCGGAGGCGCGCCTGCGGCGACTCAACGCCGATCTGGAGACGACGGTCAATGCGCGCACAGAGGAACTGCGCCTCAGCGAACAGCGCTTCCGCGACGTTGCCCATATCTCCGCCGACTGGATCTGGGAAGTGGATGCCGAGGGCCGCTATCTCTACGCGTCGGAGACCGTGCGGGAACTGCTCGGCTACAGCCCCGCCGAAATCGTCGGACGGACCGCGTTCGACCTGATGGCGCCTGACGAAGCGAAGCGGGTAGGTGCCGAGTTTGCCAGCATCGCAGCCACCCGAAAGCCCTTTCGCGATCTGGAGAACGTCGTGTTGGGCAAGGACGGCGAAGCGCACATCACGCTCACCAACGGCATGCCGATCCTCGACGCCGACGGCATGCTGCTCGGCTACCGCGGGGTGGATCGCGACATCACCGCGCAGCGGCGAATGGCGCAGCAGATCCAGCAGATGGCATATATCGACAGCCTGACCGGGCTGCCCAACCGTCGTCTGGTCGCCGACCGCCTGGAAACCGCATTGGCAGCCAGTCGGCGCAGCGGCCGCCATGGCGCGCTGCTGTTCCTCGATCTCGACAATTTCAAGCCGCTCAACGATCGCCACGGCCACGAAGCCGGCGACCTGCTGCTGATCGAAGTCGCACGCCGCCTGCAAGCCTGCGTCCGCGAGACCGACACCGTCGCACGTCTCGGTGGCGACGAGTTTCTCGTCGTCCTCGGCGCCCTCGATGCGGACCGCGAGGTCGCGGCAACCCAGACGGCCCATGTCGCCGAAAAGATCGCCGCGGCCGTCGGTGCACCCTGCCGGCTGGGCCTGCCGCGGCGAGTCATCGAGTACCGCTGCACCGCCAGCATCGGCGCAGAACTGTTCCGCGGGCACGAAATCGGCCGCGAGGAGGTCTCGCGCCGTGCGGATTCGGCGATGTACGCGGCCAAGGCGGCGGGCCGCGCCGCCATCCGCTTCTATGCCGGCGACAGCTGATCCGATGGGAGTTCGCCCTTGCCACGGCTGGTCGTGACCATGGAAGTCGTCGTTCCGACGCGTGTCGTGACAAGGGCTGCGGCAGGACCCACTGCGAAAGACAAATCGGGAGGCGAGACCCCACCGCTTCCGATACTGCAAGGAGTGTCACAGTCCCTGAGCATCGACAACTGCCGGCGCGTACCCGAATCGGCGCGGCGAAGCGCGCGTGTTCGCGCAGATGCGCGTCTCGATCGACGAAATTCGCCTTGAGCCGCCCGGGAGCGGGTGGGCCGCCATATCAGACCAGACGCCACATCAATACAACTTTTCTAGACCTGACCCTGGACACACTCTTAGCCCACCAGCGTCCACCTCTTCAGGCATTGCCGGGCGGCGCCGGCCTCCGGCTGCGAGCATCCCACTGCCGCTTGTAGCGGGTGTCCAGTTCGGCGAGGGCGTCGGTGACCGCTTCCAGCTCGGCCAGCTCCGGAAATCGCCCACGATTGCCGGCGTCATACCAGGACGTCATGGCCTGCTTCAGCGCGGCGCGGCGTTCCGCGGTTGCGGCGATCTGGCGCTTCAGCGTCGCCATGGCCCCGGCCCCGATGTCTGCCACCGCGTAGCGGACGCCATCGCCGAACAGGCGGGTGCCGCCACCTTCGCTGGCGATGGTGGCAGCCCGCCCGGCATCTATCGGCAGAACACCTGCGATGAAGTCGATGCCGAAGTCGGCGAACCCGGGCCACCACGGCACGGACGGCCCCATCAGCACGGTGACTGCGTTTGCGGCCAGCTCGGCCAGCCGCGGGAAGGTCTTGTTGATCAGCGACGTGGCGGTCAGGAATACCCAGTCGGCCGCGGGAACCAGGTATTCGGCAGCGGGATCGGGCAGGTCGTCGCCGGCCGGCTGTCGCTCCAGTACGGTGACGTCGAGCCCGTCGGTCAGCGCGTCCAGCCCCGGGTAGCGACCGACGACCACGACCTTGCGCCGCTCGAGGCAGGGACGGAAATGTTCGAACACCGCCAGATTGGACGGAGCCGTGCCGCAGATCGGTACCGCCCGTGCCATCAGCGCATTGCCCGGCCCGTTGATTACCGCGTTGGCGGCGGCCAGCCCGACGGTGGCTTCGAAGGGGTCCCAGGACCTCATCCAGGCGGCCACCTCGGCGGCCGGGCGGCCCGCCACGGTACCGGGAAAGCGGAGTGTCCTGGAAGCGAGGCCGGGGCTCTGGGCAAAGCCGATGGACTGCGCGGTGCGGCAAAAGGTCCAGGTCAGCCCGAGGCAAAGCTGATCGATGCGCGTGCCGGTGCCGGTGCCGAGGCTGGCGAGGATGCGTTCGTAGACCAAGTGTGGGCAGCTGACCGGGGCACTCACGGCGTCTTCTCCGCGCGCCGCAGGCGCAGTCCGCCCTTGAGCATGACCAGGTCGTGCAGATCGCACAGCATGAAGTGGCGATTCGCCGGATCGCCGAAGTGGGCCACGGTGGCGGGCTGACCGTCGTGATAACGGCGGGCGACGAGGCGAAACGCTTCCGGCAGGGACCGGTTGTACGGCGAGGGCCGGACCAGCAGGCGGATCACCTGCTCGAAAAGCATGGCATAGCGGTCGCCGTCCGGCTCCCGGTAGATCGATCCGAGGCCCTCGCCATATGTCCCGAAGAGCCGGATGTAGTCGCCGACGTCGGGCTGCCGCGAACTCATGACCATCCACCTGCGGTCCACCGCCGTGCTGCCAGGTGCCCGTGGGCAGATTCGCTGAGCAGGCGTGCGTCGTCGAGCGCGCGTCCAACGGTGAAATGGTAGATCACCTGCCACCGGGCTCGCACATCGCTCGCCAGGCCGAGCACGCTCAGAACCTCGTCGTCGAAGAAGCAACCGATGCCGGTGCCCTGCAAGCCGGCCGCCTCCGCCTCCAGGTACAGGACCTGGCCGATCAGCCCGGCTTCCCAGTGCAACCGCCTCCAGGCCCAGGCGCCTTCGTCGCGCAGCACCTGCCCGAGGTCGGCGAGCATCGCCAGCGCGAAGGCACCGTGACCCGCGATGCCCTGGTGACAGCTCAGACCGGAGGCGGTGTGTCGCAAGTCGGCCGGCGCCCGCACGCGATGGAGCGGCACAGCGTCGCCCGCCAACGACTGTGCTGCGCGCTCGCTGCCGCCGATCGCCTGCAGCAGCGACCGACCGCGCTCGCCGCCGCGCGGCAATACGTAGAGACCGGGGTCGAGGCCGTCGACGCGATGGGCGAAGACCGCCAGATCGATCGCCGGCGGGTAGGGAAAGGCGTCGAACGGAACCGCGCCCCTCGCCGCCAGCGTGCGCGCCAGCACCCGCCGGAACGAGGCCGCGGAAATTCCGGTGGTGGCGTCCATGCGCTGGGCGCTGCGGCGCGAGCGGATCAGGCTCGCGGCGTCGACGTCGCGCACCGCCGGCGCCACCGCGCCCGGCTGCGTCGGTGCCGGCCACGCCCGCTGCATGACCAGGTCCGGCTTGACCGTGGCCGGCATCACCCGCGCGATCTGGGGCCACACTACCGATTCCGCGCTGAGGCGGCTGGCCTGCCCTTGCCAATGGGACCACGCGGCGGCCAGCACCGCCCAGTCCGGCGCGTCGTCGACGCCTTCGCCGATGAGCGCGATCATCTCCGGTTGCTCGGGCTCGGCGCCGGCGAAATCGGCGTCCCGGTCCAGGCCCAGCAGGCCCGCGAGTTGCTCGTCCCCGGGTTCGGGATCGGCGCGCAACGCCCAGCCGAGCGCCGCTGCCGCATAGCGCGCGGCGCCGAGCGCGTGGCCGACGTCCAGTTGGCAGTAGCGATAGGCCCGGGCGCCGTACTTCCAGGCTTCGCGCCAGACGATGCTGCTCCACGCGATCGCGCCGAAGCTGCGGGGGTGGGCCCGCTCCAGCGCCCGCGCCGCCGCGGCGGGCAGCTCGGCCCGGCGTTCCAGCGCGTGCTCGTGGGGGGCGTAGTGGTAGAGGCCCGGCGTGATCGTCGCGGACACCGCGCGCCACAGCAACAGATAGCCTTCGGTGGGATGGAGGTTGCCGCTGGAGGGGTTGTTGCGCAGCGCCCAGCGCTCCGCGCCAAGGCGCTTCCAGGCGGAGAGGCCGAGGGCCAGTTCGAGGAACAGGCCGAGGCTGCGCTCGTCGACGGGCTGAGGCCGCGCCGGTTGCAGATGGAGCGCATCAAAGCTGCCCGGACCGCCACCGTCGATCAGCGGCAGTTCGAGCGCCGCCGCCGGGCGCCAGCGCCGGAACGGATCCGGCTGGGCATCCCAGTCCAGGTAGCCCGGGCCCGGCGCATAGCCCCGCAGATGGTGCTTGGTGACCTCGTGATAGGCCACTACCGCGTCGATCCGGCTGTCACCGCCCGGCACGCGGCTCATGGCCCACCCCGCGCTTCCAGGTGCTGGAACAGGATCGACGCCAGATGGCGCCCGCGGTGGTCGCCCTGACTCTTCATCTGCTGACGGCACGAAAAGCCATTGGACATCACGGCCGCATCCGGTGCCGCCCTGAGCGCCGGCATCAGCGCCTGTTCGGCGATCGCCACCGAGAACGCCGCATGTTCCGCCTCGATGCCGAAGGTCCCGGCCATGCCGCAGCAGCCCGCGTCGACCATCTCGAACTCGAGGTCGGGCACCATTCGCAACACGCGGCGCACCGCCTTCATCGCCCCCACCGCCTTCTGGTGGCAGTGTCCGTGGACCAGCAGCCGCTGCCCAGCCGCGCTCTTGAGCGGTATTTCGAGGCGCCTGGCCATCAGTTCCCGGGCCAGGAACTCCTCGAACATCAGCACGGCGCGTCCGACCACCGCCATCTCGGCGTCGAGGCCCAGGGTCTGGGCATCGTCGCGCAGTCCGAGCACGCACGAGGCCTCCAGGCCGACGATCACGCGCCCGGCGTCGACGTGCGGTTTCAGCGCGGCGAGCATGCGGGCCGCTTCGGCACGGGCCTCGTCGACGAACCCCTGGGCCAGATAGGTGCGACCGCAGCACAGGGGCCGGTCCGGCTGTTCCGCATCCGGTGTCGCTTCGGCCACCCGCAGCCCGTAGCCGCCGGCGGCCAGCACCGCCCAGGCGGCCTCGGCGATCTGCGGCTCGAACTGCCGGGTGAAGGTATCCACCAGCAGCACGACCTCGGGCATTCCCGCGCGGCCGGCGTGGCGGGTTCGACCCGGCCCCGGGAAGGGATCGCGTGCGGGCTCCGGCAACGGCCGCGCTGCCGACAGCCCCAGCCCCCGCTCAGCCACGCGGGCCACGAGCGCAAAACGGTTGCGCCAGCGGATCAGCAAGCGCAGCCACCGGTGTCGATGCAGCCATTGCGGCAAGCCAGCGAACAGGCGGCTGCGCAGGTCGGGCCCTTGCCGCGCCACCCGCTGGGCCAGGTATTCGGCCTTGATCAGGGCCATGTCCACATGGGCCTCGCACTCGCGCTTGCAGCCCTTGCAGGCCAGGCAAAGGTCCATCGCCTCGGCCAGCTCCGGGTCGGCGAGGGCCTGCTCGACCAGGTCGCTCGACAACGCCGCCTTGAGCAGGCGCACGCGACCACCGGTGGACAGTCCGGGGTTGCCGCTGAGCTGGAAGCTGGGGCACATCACCTGCCGGCCCCGGGTCTCGCAGATGCGGCTGTTGATGCAGGCCGCCACCGCCTTGGCGAAGTCGCCGCCGTGCTTGGGAATGTCCGCGTAGGCGTCCCCCATGCCGGCGTCGCGGTAGGCGGACCAGTCCAGATGTGTCTTCATGCCGCTCGTCGGTTCCTTGCAGTCCCCATCGGAGATGCAAGGGATGCGCCAGCCTGCCCGCCTCGCTCCCGCCATCGGCGGCGATCCCGGCATCGTCCCGGATTACTTCGGCGTCCCCGCGGCACGGGCTCACGATGCCCCTGTCGGATCTCCTACAATCGGCGCGGACACGACACGGAAGCGCCATCCGCGGCCGCGCCGCCGATCCGGCGATGCCCAGGCGCCGGCCGTGCCCGGCTGCCAACGGAGACCGCCGCCTGCCGGATCGCTCGAACGCGCCGGGGTCCCCGCGGCGGAAATCCCGCAGCCGGGATTCAGCCGCGCGCGGCTTGCCGCGCCAGCCCCTCCTCGATCATTTCCGGCCGCAGGATGCGCAGCCGCCCACGCACGAGGCGGTGGCGCGACAGCCGCAACAGGGCCTTGTCGCGGCTGATCAGCAGCGGCGCGCCGGCGGCCACGGCCAGCTCGAGGAACTTCTGGTCATCGGGATCCCTGCAGGCCGGCAGGACCGGGGCGGGCGTCGCCGCGAGGTCGATGCGCCGGCAATGCGCCAGATAGACGTCGGCGATGCGGCGCTGCCTCTCGGGCGTCAGTTCGAAGCGGGGGTAGGCCAGCACCCGGCAAAGTTCCGTGATGGTCCCCTCGGAAGCCAGCGGCTCGAGGATGCCATCCGCCACCAGTGTGCGCAGGCGGACGAGGCCCGGGTCCTCGAACAGCCACAGCGCGAGCACGGTATTGGTGTCGAGCACACAGGCTGCCGGCAACGGCGGCAGGCCTTCGGTGATCGGCTGTGGCGCGTTCATGGCAAATAAAAAAGGGGCCGCGAGGGCCCCCTTCGGTCGAGCGGTCGAAGGCCTCAGGCTGCCTTCTTGCTGTCCACGCGCATCTTCACGTAGGAGCCCGGCGCGTCCTCGATCGGCTTGAGCTTGCCCTTGGCCGGATCGCGCGACGGCGCCTTGGCGTCGTCGTGGGCGGTGACCCAGTCCTGCCAGTCCACCCACCACGAGCCGGCGTGCTGCTGGGCCTTGGAGAACCATTCGTCGGAGGTCTTGGGCAGCTTGGCAGCCGGGTTGATCCAGAAGCCGTACTTGTTGGCCGCCGGCGGGTTGATGATGCCGGCGATGTGACCCGAGCCGCCGAGCACGAAGCGGGTCGGGCCGCCGAAGACGGTGGCACCCATGTAGGTGCTCTTCCACGGCGCGATGTGGTCTTCGATCGCCGAGATGAAATAGCACGGGATCTTGATCTTCGACAGGTCGATCTTGACACCGTCGATCTCGATGCCGCCCGGTTCGATCAGCCGGTTCTCCAGGTACATGTTGCGCAGGTAGAAGCTGTGCATGGTCGCCGGCATGCGGGTCGAGTCGGAGTTCCAGTAGAGCAGGTCGAACGGGAACGGATCCTTGCCCATCAGGTAGTTGTTCACCACGAAGGACCAGATCAGGTCGTTGGCACG